>NZ_JAGRQZ010000020.1:0-213069 GCF_018223915.1 Klebsiella sp. 64 | reverse complement strand
TCGTAATGAATTACGTGTTCACTCCTGAGACTTGGTATTCATTTTTCGTCCGAGGACGTTAAGAATCCATGTCACTTTGAGTGCCCACACAGATTGTCTGATAAATTGTTAAAGAGCAGTTGCGACGCGCTTTAGCGCTCTGTCGCGAGGTCCCGTATAATACGTTTTCCTCATTCAGAGTCAAGCGCTTATTTTGCTTTTCTCTGTCGGCTTTCAACGTCGATTTCCGTCGCTGAATCCTCCTGGCCCGGCGGCTTGTTTGCCGTTGTTCCGTGTCAGTGGAGGCGCATTATAGGGGGTAATTCTGAAGTGACAAGGATAAATTCAAAAAAAGAATTCAACCGCTCACTTTTCAACCAAATCAGGTATTGAGTTTTAATTCTTGCCTGGTTTTTAAACAAAAACGAGCCCGCTGGGCTCGTTTTTGTCGTTTTGTGATTTACTGCACTGCCACAATGCGGTCGTCTTTTACTACCAGCTCGATGGTTTTACCCGGAACCAGCTCACCGGAAAGGATCTGCTGGGCTAACGGGTTCTCAATCTGCTGCTGAATAGCACGTTTCAATGGCCGCGCGCCGTATACCGGATCGTAACCGTTGGCGCTCAGCAGCTTCAGCGCCTCATCGGACATCTGCACTTCATATCCGCGCTCTTCCAGACGTTTATACAGACGCTGCAGCTGGATCTGGGCAATAGAGGCAATATGTTTCTCGCCCAGCGGATGGAAGACCACCACTTCGTCGATACGGTTGATGAACTCCGGACGGAAGTTCTGGCTGACTACCCCCAGCACCAGGTCCTTCATATGTCCGTAGTCCAGCTCGCCGAACCGTTCCTGAATCAGATCGGAACCGAGGTTCGAGGTCATGATGACTACCGTATTACGGAAGTCGACCGTTCTCCCCTGCCCGTCGGTGAGACGCCCGTCGTCGAGTACCTGCAGCAGAATGTTGAACACATCCGGGTGCGCTTTTTCCACTTCATCCAGCAGGATGACGGAATAAGGACGACGGCGCACCGCCTCGGTCAGGTAACCGCCCTCTTCATAGCCGACGTATCCCGGAGGCGCACCGACCAGACGCGAGACGGAATGTTTCTCCATAAACTCGGACATATCGATACGCACCATTGCGTCGTCGCTGTCGAACATAAAGTTAGCCAGCGTTTTACACAGCTCGGTTTTACCGACCCCGGTTGGACCGAGGAACAGGAACGAACCAATCGGCCGGTTCGGATCGGACAGCCCGGCGCGGCTGCGGCGAATGGCGTTGGATACCGCTTCAACCGCCTCATCCTGGCCAATCACCCGATGATGCAGCTCCTGCTCCATACGCAGCAGTTTGTCACGCTCGCTTTCCATCATGCGGGAGACCGGGATACCGGTCCAGCGAGCCAGCACTTCGGCGATTTCAGCATCCGTCACTTTATTACGCAGCAGACGCATGGTTTTCCCTTCGGACTGAGTGGCAGCCGCCAGCTGTTTCTCCAGTTCCGGAATTTTGCCATACTGCAGCTCGGACATCCGCGCCAGATCGCCGACGCGGCGCGCCTGTTCGATGGCGATTTTCGCCTGCTCCAGCTCAGCTTTGATGGTCTGGGTGCCGGAGAGCGACGCTTTTTCCGCTTTCCACTCTTCTTCCAGCACCGAGTACTGCCGTTCTTTATCCGCCAGCTCCTCGTTGAGCATATCGAGACGCTTCAGGCTCGCCTCATCAGACTCTTTCTTCAGCGCCTGCTGTTCCAGTTTCAGCTGGATAATACGCCGATCGAGACGGTCCAGCTCTTCCGGTTTGGAGTCAATCTGCATACGGATGCTGGATGCCGCCTCATCGATGAGGTCGATGGCTTTATCCGGCAGCTGACGGTCGGCAATATAGCGATGCGATAAGGTCGCCGCCGCCACGATAGCCGGGTCAGTGATCTGCACGTGGTGGTGCAGCTCATAACGTTCTTTCAGACCGCGCAGAATCGCGATGGTATCTTCTACCGAAGGCTCGGCAACGAACACTTTCTGGAAGCGACGTTCCAGCGCGGCGTCTTTTTCGATGTACTGACGGTATTCATCAAGCGTCGTCGCCCCGACGCAGTGCAGTTCACCACGCGCCAGCGCCGGCTTCAGCATGTTACCCGCATCCATCGCGCCGTCGGCTTTACCAGCGCCAACCATGGTATGCAGTTCGTCGATAAACAGAATGACGTTGCCTTCCTGTTTGGACAGGTCGGTCAGCACGCCTTTCAGACGCTCTTCAAACTCACCGCGGTATTTCGCCCCGGCCACCAGCGCCCCCATATCCAGCGCCAATACCCGACGGCCTTTCAGCCCTTCTGGTACTTCGCCGTTGACGATACGCTGCGCCAGGCCTTCGACGATTGCCGTTTTACCCACCCCGGGTTCACCGATCAGCACCGGGTTGTTTTTGGTACGACGCTGCAGTACCTGAATGGTACGGCGAATCTCTTCATCACGGCCGATCACCGGATCCAGCTTGCCCTGCTCGGCTCGCTCGGTCAGATCGACGGTAAATTTCTTCAATGCCTGACGTTGGTCTTCGGCACCCTGATCGTTCACGCTTTCACCTCCGCGCATTTGTTCAATCGCCTGAGTCACGTTGGCGGTTGTTGCTCCGGCGGATTTTAAAAGGTCGGTCAGCGTACCGCGCGATTCAAGCGCCGCCAGAACGAACAGTTCCGACGAAATAAAGTTGTCCTTTTTCTTTTGCGCCAGCTTGTCGCAAAGGTTGAGGATCCGCACTAAATCCTGAGAAGGTTGCACATCGCCGCCGGTGCCTTCCACCTGCGGTAAACGGCTCAAGGCCTGTTCGATGTCAGTGCGCAGTTTCCCGGCATTCACGCCCGCCGAGGTTAATAAAGGACGTACCGATCCCCCTTCCTGATTCAGCAAGGCGCTCATTAAATGAAGAGGTTCGATGAATTGGTTGTCGTGCCCGAGTGCGAGCGACTGGGCATCGGCAAGAGCAAGCTGGAATTTATTGGTAAGACGATCCAGACGCATAACTCCTCCCATAAACAGGTCAAATTTGCTACTGGAGATTAAATGAGGTCATCCCTCAATTATTCAAGGTTAAAGACCCGAACTATGTGAAAAATAAGTTTGCCTTCTGGATCGTCTTGATTCTCTAGGTTATATCAGCCAAATGAAACTTGCCATACGACCGGTGGTCTTGTCGCGCCGGTAAGAGAAAAAATCATCCTTTTCGCTTAGCGTGCAGCGATCGCCGCCGAAAATCAGCTCAACGCCGACGTTTGCCAGACGCTGCCGCGCCAGTTGGTAGATATCAGCAAAATATTTTTCGCCTGCCGGACGAAAAGCCCGGTGCGCATTCTCGTCCTTCGCCATAAAGGCATCCCGGACTTCCGGTCCCACCTCAAACGCCTGCGGACCGATGGCGGGCCCCAGCCACGCCATAATATTTTCGGCTTTATCGGCGAAACGAGCAATCGTCGCTTCCAGAACCCCTTCGCATAAGCCGCGCCATCCCGCGTGCGCCGCGGCGACTTCGGTGCCATCGCGGTTACAGAACAGCACCGGCAGGCAGTCAGCGGTCATCACCGCGCAGACGGTCCCTGGCGTACGACTATAAGAGGCATCCGCGCGTTTCGACGGATAGGGTCCGCCGTCCAGCGTCAGAACCTCGGTGCCATGGACCTGCTCCAGCCAAACCGGGTAAGACGGCAAGCCGCCGGCGGCAAACATCCGCCGCCGGTTTTCTTCGACATCCTGCAGATTGTCGCCGCAATGGGCGCCCAGGTTGAGCGAGTCATAGGGCGGCAGACTCACGCCGCCGATGCGGGTAGAACTACAGGCCGCCACGCTGCCGGGCATTGGCCACTGCGGTACAATCAGTTTCGTCATAACCAGTCAATATCGTCCTTATGGGCTTCAAAATCGGCGCGCATCGCCTCGATGAGCTCGACCATATCCTGTGGGATGGGCGCGTGCCACTCCATTTCAATGCCGGAGATCGGGTGATACAGGCGCAGCATGGTGGCATGCAGCGCCTGGCGGTCGAATTTACGCAGCGCGGTGATGAACTCCTCCGACGCGCCCTTCGGCGGACGCGGCCGGCCGCCATAGACCTGGTCGCCCACCAGCGGATGGGTGATATGCGACATATGCACGCGGATCTGATGCGTACGACCGGTTTCCAGACGCAGACGCAGGCGGGTATGGATGCGGAAATGTTCCATAATGCGGTAGTGGGTCACCGCCGGTTTGCCCATCGGATGCACCGCCATATGGGTACGCTTGGTCGGGTGACGGCTGATCGGCTCTTCCACTGTGCCACCGGCGGTCATATGACCGATCGCCACCGCTTCGTATTCACGGGTGATCTCGCGCAACTGCAGCGACTCCACCAGCCGGGTTTGCGCCGGAATGGTTTTCGCCACCACCATCAGACCGGTGGTGTCTTTATCCAGACGATGAACAATACCCGCGCGCGGCACATCGGCAATTGGCGGATAGTAGTGCAGCAGCGCATTCAGCACAGTACCGTCAGGGTTGCCCGCGCCAGGATGTACAACCAGATCGCGCGGTTTATTGATCACGATGATGTCATCATCTTCGTAAACGATATTGAGCGGAATATCCTGCGGCTGGAAGCGCGCCTCTTCTTCGATTTCCACATCGATAGCGATGCGTTCTCCCCCCAGCACTTTTTCTTTCGGTTTATCGCCAATGGTGCCATTGACTAATACGCGTTGGTCGAGGATCCATTCTTTTATCCGCGATCGCGAATAATCAGGGAACAATTCGGCCAAAGCCTGATCTAAGCGTTGACCGAGTTGATTTTCGGTCACCGTTGCGGTGAGTTGTACTCGTTGTGCCATATACAGCTTCTTCGTTTAACGTTGGGTTTTACGGCTTTGCCGTTTAATATAGTGTGCTATTGTAGCTGGTCTTAATCGGGAGCAGGAACAGAGATTCTCCCGCATAAACATTTTGAGGAAGTCAAAACGTCATGACGCGCATGAAATACCTGGTGGCAGCCGCCACACTGAGCCTGGCTTTGGTGGGTTGCTCCGGCTCTAAGGAAGAGGTGCCTGATAATCCGCCGAATGAAATCTACGCGACCGCCCAGCAAAAACTGCAGGACGGTAACTGGAAACAGGCGATAACGCAACTGGAAGCGTTGGATAATCGTTATCCATTCGGCCCTTATTCCCAACAGGTACAGCTGGATCTGATTTATGCGTATTATAAAAACGCCGATCTTCCTCTGGCTCAGGCGGCTATCGATCGCTTCATGCGTTTGAACCCCACCCATCCGAACATCGACTATGTCATCTATATGCGCGGCCTGACCAACATGGCCCTGGATGACAGCGCGCTGCAGGGCTTCTTCGGCGTTGATCGCTCCGACCGCGATCCGCAGCACGCGCGCGATGCCTTCAATGACTTCTCCAAACTGGTGCGTGGTTATCCGAACAGCCAGTACGCCACTGACGCCTATAAACGCATGGTGTTCCTGAAAGATCGTCTGGCCAAATATGAGCTGTCGGTCGTGGATTACTACACCGATCGTGGCGCATGGGTTGCCGTGGTTAACCGTGTGGAAGGGATGATGCGTAATTATCCGGATACCCAGGCCACCCGCGATGCCCTGCCGAAGATGGAAAACGCCTATCGTCAGATGCAAATGAACGCTCAGGCGGACAAAGTCGCGAAGATTATCGCCGCGAACAGCAAGAACACCTGAGCCTGACTCATCGATCGCAAACGGCAGCCACTGGCTGCCGTTTTTTTATACGTTTCCCGACGAGCTGAAGCGGTTTAGCGCCGGGTTAACTCATCAAATATGGCCTGCTTTATCGGGTTCGACAAGTAAAATCTCACTTCTTCCTGCCCTGTCTCACAAAATGAATTTGTTGACAAAAAGTGACAATAAAATGTGATTTAGATCACACATTTTGACATTGGGAAAGGTATGCTGGATTCACCAAGACGGGAAAGACAAGAGGTAAAATTTATGACAATGAACATTACCAGTAAACAAATGGAAATTACTCCGGCAATCCGCCAGCATGTCGCAGACCGTCTCGCCAAACTGGATAAGTGGCAAACTCATTTAATCAACCCGCACATCATTCTGTCTAAGGAGCCGCAGGGTTTTATCGCTGATGCAACCATCAACACGCCAAACGGCCATCTGGTTGCCAGTGCGCGTCATGAAGATATGTACGCCGCCATTAACGAATTGATCAACAAGCTGGAACGGCAGCTCAATAAAGTGCAACACAAAGGGGAAGCCCGCCGCGCCGCGACGTCGGTGAAAGAGGCAGGCTTTGTGGAAGAAGAAGAGTAATCCTTAACTTAAGTTGTGTCATGCCACGCGCCTTCGGGCGCGTTTTTTATTGACAGAGTGAAAACAGTACAGGTACTGTAATCCCCACTACCTAAAGGAATTTACCATGAAACTTGTCCCGTTCTTCTTCGCATTCTTTTTTACCTTCCCCTGACCGGGAGGCAATTCGTCGTATAAGAAAGAATGCGAAGACGAACAATAAGGCCTCCCACCCGGGAGGCCTTTTTTATTTGATAACAACAAAGGCAACATCTATGACCGAGGAAAACCCATTACTGGCGCTGCGCGATAAGATAAGCGCCCTGGACGAGAAGCTGCTTGCTCTGCTGGCGGAGCGCCGCGGACTGGCTGTTGAGGTTGGAAAAGCCAAACTGGCCTCCCATCGTCCGGTGCGTGATATTGACCGCGAACGCGATCTGCTGGAGCGCCTGATGACTATCGGCAAGCGCCATAATCTGGATGCGCACTATATCACCCGCCTGTTCCAGCTGATTATCGAAGACTCTGTTCTTACCCAGCAAACCCTGCTGCAGCAGCATCTGAATAAAATTAACCCGCATTCGGCCCGCGTGGCGTTCCTCGGTCCCAAGGGCTCTTACTCGCATCTGGCGGCGCGTCAGTACGCCGCTCGCCACTTTGAGCAGTTTATTGAGAGCGGCTGCGCGAAGTTCGCCGATATTTTTAATCAGGTAGAAACCGGCCAGGCCGATTACGCGGTGGTGCCGATTGAAAACACCAGCTCCGGCGGGATCAACGACGTCTACGATCTGCTGCAGCACACCAGCCTGTCGATCGTTGGCGAGCTGACGATCCCTATCGATCATTGCGTACTGGTGAGCACCTCGACGGATGCCGATAAAATTCAGACCGTTTACAGCCATCCGCAGCCGTTCCAGCAGTGCAGCCAGTACCTGAGCCGCTACCCGCACTGGAAGATTGAGTATACCGAGAGCACCTCGGCGGCAATGGAAAAAGTGGCGCAGGCGAACTCCCCGGCCGTCGCGGCCCTGGGTAGCGAAGCGGGCGGCGCTCTGTATGGTCTGCAGGTGCTGGAGCACTGCCAGGCCAACCAGACGCAGAACATCACGCGCTTCCTCGTCCTGGCGCGCAAAGCGGTGAACGTCTCCGATCAGGTGCCGGCCAAGACCACGCTGTTAATGGCGACCGGTCAGCAGGCGGGCGCCCTGGTGGAAGCCCTGCTGGTGTTGCGCAACCACAATCTGATCATGACCAAACTGGAATCCCGCCCGATCCACGGCAATCCCTGGGAAGAGATGTTTTATCTCGATATTCAGGCCAACCTGGATTCGCTGCCCATGCGCAAGGCGCTGAAGGAGCTGGCGGATATCACCCGCTCCATGAAGGTCCTCGGCTGCTACCCTAGCGAAAACGTGGTCCCGGTGGATCCGGTTTAACATTCGCGGAACGGTAATTTCTTCATCCCTGCCACCGCTACCGGCAGGGTGAAGATGGCGCCTGACAGCGGATACTGCGCCAGCTCATCGTCCTCCATGTTTTCCCGGGTGGTGGTGATATAGAGCGTTTTCATATCCGCCCCGCCGAAGCAGACCATCGTCGGGCAACGAACCGGCATCGGGTAGGATTCCAGCTCCTCGCCCTGCGGCGAGAAACGGGCGATCCGCCAGCCGTCAAACATTGCGCTCCAGTAACATCCCTCCACGTCGATCGCCGCCCCGTCAGGGATCCCTTCGCCAGGCTGAAAACGGCGAAAGACTTCGCGTCGGCCAGGCTCACCCTGCTCATCCAGCGGCGTACGGTAGATCACGGCGTTCGGCGTATCAGAGGTATACATCCAGCGCCGGTCGGCGCTAAAGGCCAGGCCATTGGCGCCATGGATGTCACACTGGATCACTTTCGGCTGCAGGTCGTTATCCACTCGCATCAGCAGCGCGCCGTTGTAATCCCCAGGCCCCCAGAAGGTACCGGCATAAAAGCGCCCATCGCGATCGGTCCCGCCGTCGTTAAACCGCGCCAGCTCCGGGTTGCTCGGGTTATCGCAGACTTTCCGCCGCAGCAGGCCGTGGGCGTCGGTCAGCCAGATGCCGCTGCGCAATGCAACGATAAACCCGCCCTTCTCGCGCAGGGCAAAACAGCCGACCTCCTCTGGAAACTGCAGCACCTGGTGTTCTCCGCTGCGGATATCGTAGCGGTGAATTTCACATTCCATGATATCAGCCCAGTAGAGGGCCTGCTCTGCCTCGCTCCAGGTCGGGCATTCCGGCAGGTATCCGGTGTAGTCAAACAGCGGTTGTGGTTCAGCCATCGTTGTCATCCCTATAAAAAAAGCCAGCGGTCGCTGGCTTTATTGTATACATCTTTTTCGCTTTACTGCCGATTATCGTTCGCCTGACGCAGCAGCGTGCGGCTCTCGCTCTGGAAACGCTGAGCGTAATCGCCAAACCAGTGTTCGACTTTACGGAAGCTGTCGATAAACGCCTGCTTATCGCCCTGCTCCAGCAGGCCGATCGCTTCGCCGAAACGCTGGTAGTAGCGCTTAATCAGCGCCAGGTTGTTTTCCGATGACATAATAATATCGGCGTACAGCTGCGGATCCTGGGCAAACAGACGGCCTACCATCGCCAGCTCCAGTCGGTAAATGGGTGACGAGAGCGCCAGCAGTTGCTCAAGACGTACATTCTCTTCCGCCAGGTGCAGGCCATAGGCGAAGGTGGCAAAGTGGCGCAGCGCCTGAATAAAGGCCATGTTCTGATCGTGCTCAACGGCGCTGATGCGGTGCAGCCGCGCGCCCCAAACCTGGATTTGTTCGAGGAACCACTGATAGGCCTCCGGCTGGCGGCCATCACAATAGACCACCACCTGCTTCGCCAGGCTGCCGCTGTCCGGACCGAACATCGGGTGCAGGCCAAGAACCGGGCCCTGATGCGCCGCCAGCATCGCCTGCAGCGGCTCCGCTTTCACCGAGGCAAGGTCAACCAGAATGCAATCCGCCGGAAGGGGCGGCAGCCTGCCGATCGTCTCCACGGTGGTGTGAATCGGTACGCTGACGATAACCATGCCGGCATCGGCGACGATATCCGCCGCCCGGGCCCAATCCTCTTTTTCCAGAATACGCACCTGGTAGCCGGACAGCGTTAACATCTTCTCAAACAGACGGCCCATCTGCCCACCGCCGCCGACGATGACCACCGGCCGCAGATTCGGCTGCAGGGTTTTGAAGCCTTTGTCGTTTTCGCTGGAATAGGATTCCCGCATCACGCGACGCAGAACATCCTCGATCAGATCCGGTGGTACGCCGAGCGCAGCCGCCTCTTTACGTCGGGAGGCGAGCATCGCCGACTCGCGCTCCGGGACGTAAATCGGCAGGCCATACTGGCTCTTCACCTCGCCGACTTCGGCCACCAGCTCCAGACGCTTAGCCAGCAGGCTAAGCAACGCTTTATCCACTTCATCAATTTGATCGCGTAACGCGGTCAGTTCAGCAACCATACTTTCCTCTTAAACCAAACGGGCCGCCAGGTGGCCGCGGAGATCCTTATCCAGTTCACGCAGCAGCGCCTCGGTAGTCTCCCAGCTGATGCAGGCATCCGTCACCGAGACGCCGTATTTCATCGCCTCACGCGGCTGTTCAGAGGACTGATTGCCTTCGTGGATATTACTTTCGATCATCAGGCCGATAATGGAGCGGTTGCCATCTTTGATCTGCGCGACCACGGATTCAGCCACGGCCGGCTGGCGGCGGAAATCTTTATTGGAGTTCCCATGACTGCAATCTACCATCAGCGACGGCTTCAGTCCCGCCTGCGCCATCTCTTTTTCGCATTTCGCCACATCTTCCGGACCGTAGTTCGGCGCCTTGCCGCCACGGAGGATCACATGGCCGTTCGGATTACCCTGCGTTTGCAGCAGGCAGACCTGCCCGGCCTGGTTGATGCCGACGAAACGGTGCGGCATCGCCGCGGCGCGCATGGCGTTGATGGCCGTGGCCAGGCTACCGTCGGTACCGTTTTTAAAGCCGACCGGCATCGACAGGCCAGAGGCCATTTCGCGGTGCGTTTGTGATTCCGTGGTACGCGCGCCGATAGCGGACCAGCTGAACAGATCCCCGAGGTACTGCGGGCTGTTGGGATCCAGCGCTTCCGTCGCCAGCGGCAGTCCCATATTGACGAGCTCGACCAGCAGACGACGCGCAATCTTCAGGCCGCCTTCAACATCAAACGAACCATCCATGTGCGGATCGTTAATCAGCCCCTTCCAGCCGACGGTGGTACGGGGTTTTTCAAAATAGACGCGCATCACCAGGTAGAGGCTATCGCTGACCTCTGCGGCAAGGGCTTTAAACCGACGAGCATATTCAATCGCAGCTTCCGGATCGTGAATGGAGCAAGGACCACATACCACCAGCAGGCGCGGATCGCGACCGGCGATGATATCCGAAATGGTCTGACGGGCGTGCGCGATCTGCGCTTCCTGCTCGACGCTCAGCGGGAATTCCGCCTTCAGTTGCTCCGGGGTCATTAATACATGTTCGTCGGTAATATGTACGTTGTTCAGCGCGTCTTTTTGCATGATTGCGATCCTGTGTAGCTCGTTTGCGATAAGGGTTGCCTCCGAGGGCATGACGTAACGATACCACACAAAGTAAAGAATTCAATCCATATTCCGTAAATTTTAATTTACACCAACGAATTAATTGCCACTCACAATGGCGCGATGCGTATAACAATATTTACACATAGAAAAAACAAGCCAAACTTGCGCACCCACGGTATCGGTACTACGAAAAATCCTGGTGAGAATTGTCCCAAAGCAAAGGGCGCATCTAATGACGGGTTTTATTAACAGTGGTATTCTTCGCCGGGCATCGGCAGCGGCTTTTCCCGCGCTATGGCGACTTTGACGGAAGCGTTAATGACAGTATTACACCGTCTTTTATTGACTGTATTTTTTCTCATCGCGGTATCTCCTGTTTTTGCTGCCGGACCTTCAGAACATGTTCGCGCTATTGTTTCCGGGATCGTGACCTACACCCGTTGGCCGTCATTAACAGGAGCGCCAAAGCTGTGCATTTTTGCCTCATCACGCTTCACCCATAGCCTGGCTCATGAAGATCCGGATGCATTACCCTATCAACCGGTGATAGTACGTAATCGTGAAGAAGCGTTAAAAACGACCTGCGATGGTTTTTATTTTGGCAGCGAATCGCCGACTGAACAGTCAGAACTCACTCGCCGCTATGGCCCGAGGCCGCTGTTACTCATCGCAGAACAAAATACGGATTGTTCAATTGGTAGCGCGTTTTGCCTGATCATCAATGACGACCGGGTCCGCTTCTCCGTTAATCTGGACGTTCTGACGCACAGCGGGGTTCGGGTTAACCCGGACGTCCTGATGCTTGCCCGGAAGAAACCACATGAATAAGGACTTTTCACAGACTCCGCGCCCGACTTTCAAACGCGCGCTCCGTCGCATTAGCGTGATAAGCGTGGTGATCTCCATGACGCTGGTCTGGCTGCTGCTGAGTACAGCCTCAATCTTCACGCTCAAGCAGTACGCGCAGAAAAATCTTGAGCTCACTGCCGCGACCATGGGGCGCAGCCTCGAAGCCGCCCTGGTGTTTGGCGACAGCGCGGCGGCAGAGGAGACCCTCGCGTCGTTGGGCAAGCAAGGGCAGATCTCCCAGGCAATCGTGCTAAACGGCCAGATGCAGCACTTCGCCGCGTGGCGCCATGAACCGCTGGCCAATAAAGAGCAAGTGAGCGGGCTTATCAGTAAATGGCTGTTTCCGGAGCCCACGGTGCAGCCCATCTGGCACCAGGGGAAACAAATCGGCGAGCTGAGATTGACCGCGCTTGATGAACTGATTAGCCACTTTCTCGGTATCTCGATTCTGGTGCTGACCGGCAGCATTCTGCTCGCCTCGTTCATCGCCCTGCTGCTGACCCACTCCCTACACCGGGGGATCGTCGCCGCCCTGCAGAGCATCACTGAGGTCGTGCATGATATACGTGAAAACCGCCACTTCTCCCGGCGGGTGCCGGAGGAGCGTATCGAGGAGTTCCATCTTTTCGCCCAGGACTTTAACAGCCTGCTGGGGGAAATGGAGGACTGGCAGCGCCAGCTGCAGGCCAAAAACGCGCAGCTGTTGCGCAGTTCGTTACACGATCCGTTGACCGGCCTGGCTAACCGCGCCGCCTTTCGTAACGCGCTCGCCGAGCTGATGCAGAATGAAGTCGATCATCAAACCTCGGCATTGCTGTTTCTTGATGGCGATAATTTCAAACTGATTAACGACAACTGGGGGCATGCGGCGGGCGATAAAGTGCTGATGGAGGTCGCCAGCCGCCTGATGACTTTTGCCGGTAAACGCCATCTGGCGTGGCGTCTTGGCGGCGATGAGTTTGCCGTTCTGCTGCGCGAGGTGCGCTCGGAAGCAGAAGTGCAGGCCCTGTGCCAGGCGCTAACGGAACAATTTCTTCCGTCATTCAACCTGCACAACGGTCATAGCGCCACGCTCTCGCTGAGCGTCGGTTATGCCCTGGCGTGGGAGCACGCCACCGCGGAATCACTGCAAGAACTTGCCGATCAGAATATGTATCGGATGAAAAACCAACGTATCCAGCAGACGCTGAAATAATAAAGGACTCATTATGATCAGAAAATATTTCGTCCCCGCCCTGATGGCGGCGGCGCTTTTGACAGGTTGCCAGGCTCCTCAGGGAAAATTTACCCCGGAGCAGGTGGCGGCGATGAAATCTTACGGCTTCACTGAAAGCAATGGCGATTGGTCCCTGGGCTTATCCGATAGCATCCTGTTTGACAAGAATGACTACCGACTACGTCCCGACAGCCGCCAGCAGATCACCACGATGGCCTCGCGGCTGGCGGCTACCGGGATCACCCATAGCCGCCTTGAAGGCCATACCGATAATTATGGTGAAGATAGCTACAATGAAGCCCTGTCGCTTAAGCGGGCCAACAGCGTGGCCGATGCCTGGGCGGAAGGCGCTCATGTCCCACGCAGTAATTTAGTCACCCGCGGCCTTGGCAAAAAATACCCGATCGCCAGCAACGACACGGCGGCCGGGCGCGCCGAAAACCGCCGGGTAACGGTGGTCATCAGCACGCCGTAAGTCTTCACTTAGTCGCTGGACTTCATCATCCTCATTGCCGTTGCCGCGCGCCAGCGCAGGTAGTCAACGGCAATGAACAGCAGCAGGCTGGCTCCCATTAACGGCATGGCCAATCCAAGGGCAAACGCCAGCCCAAGCACCAGGCTTCGGGCAGGCCAGGCGAGCGACAGCCACGCCTGCAGCAGCGAACGCGCCGGATCCCAGGCCGCCTGAGGGGGACGGCGGATCCACCATAACCGGTACCCCACCCCGATGGTAACGCACAGCGCGCAGCCAAATCCCACCAGCAGCAGCTGATTCGCCAGACCAAAGAGGATCCCCATATGGAAATCGACGCCCCAGCGGGTGAGCTTCGCCATCAGCGGAAAGTCGGCAAAACGCGTGCGATCCACCACCTGCATCGTGGCGCCATCGATCGCCACCGCGTCCACCTGCGTCGGCCAGCGACGGTCGATCTCATTCACCGTCCAGGCGCGGTCGTCTGACACTGGCGGACGGATCTCCAGCCGGCTGGCGTTCAGCCCCGCCTGACGGGCCGCCGCCAGCGCCTGGTCAAACTGGGCCAGCTGCAGCGCCGGCTGATGCTGGGCCATGGCCATCGCATCCATATGATGTCCGGCATGGGGATCGTGCGTCATCGGCATCTCGCCATGCAGCTGGGTATTGACCTGCGGCGTCAGCCAGCCGAACGCTGCCCGCATTTTGTCCACATTGCCGCCGGCCCATTGCGACCAGGTCAGGCCGGTGGCGGAGAAGAGCAGCATACCCACCAGTAAGCCCCAGCCCAGCGTCACGTGCAGCCGACGATGGTTCTGCAGGGCGTTATTCAGCCGCCGTTTTGGACGCGTCATCGCCCACAGGGCAATGCCTCCGAGCGCGGCCACCCACATCCAGGAGGCGGCCAGTTCGCTGTATAACCTCCCGCTGTCGCCCAGCAGCAGAGAGCGATGCGCATAATCAATCCACTGGCGCAGCGGCAGGATGCCGCTGGTGCCGTAGACCGTCATATCGCCCTTCACCCGCAGCGCGATCGGATCGACAAAAATAGCCCGGGATTCCGACTCTCCGAGACCCGGATCGGCAAACATAATGCGCGTGGTCTCGCCCAACGCAGACGCCGGACGCACCGCCAGCAGCCGCAGATTGCCCTGGGTCGCTTCTTCGGCCACCGCAATCTGGGCGCTGAGCGGCTGCGGAGTCCCCTCGGCAAGGCCATGCAGCGCGTCGTGATAGAGCCAGTTTTCCAGCTGCGGCGTCGCCACGTACAGCGTACCGGTCAGGGCAGCGACAAAGATAAACGGTCCGATAAACAAACCAATATAGAAATGGAGGCGACGCAGCAGGTTCAGCCATGCCGCGCGCGAGGTGCAGGTTGTCATACTTTTCCTTTTTTAAAGCAAAAGAGGTCGTTGCGCGGTGCGCAGATTGATTTTTATTAAAGGGAAAAAGCAGACAGCCGCGGCGGGGCGCGGGTTTCGGGGTAGAGCCAGGGAAAGTAGTGCCAGTGCTTTAATACCGGGCGAGAAATCGGCAGGCGAATGCGCCGCAGGAGCATGGCGACGAACAGCGCCAGCGCGAAAAGGAGCCCCGGGACATGGGCTAACAGCACGCAATAGCCACACGCTTCGGCATGGTCCAGCGGCATTTCGTGTCCGGTATGCGTAGCGCCGTCTGTGCTGTGCATCATTGCCATCTTGTGCCCAGGCATCTGCGCCATGTTCGCGGACGAGCTATCCATCATCATGGCGTGGTGCATGCCGGGCATGGCGCTCATGGGGTCTTTTTGCAGGGAGACGAAGATCAGGGGGGCCACCACGATCAGCAGGATCGCCAACAGCGCCAGCCAGGCGGCTCGCCGTTTAGGTGTCGTTTGCTGAAAACTGTTGCTGACCACCGCCCCTCCGTATAGAGGGCGTATTGTAAATGATTTACATCACGATGGTTACAACAAAGATAAAAAAAGGGCCGGCCCTGAGGCCAGCCCTTTTTGTCAGGATGTCGCGAAAGCGAATCTTAGTTAAGACGCTCTTTGATACGAGCAGACTTACCAGTGCGCTCACGCAGGTAGTACAGTTTAGCTTTACGTACAGCACCACGACGTTTAACAGCAATGCTGTCAACTACCGGAGAGTGAGTCTGGAAGACACGCTCAACGCCTTCGCCGTTGGAAATTTTGCGAACAGTGAATGCAGAGTGCAGACCGCGGTTACGAATAGCGATAACCACGCCCTCGAATGCCTGCAGACGTTTTTTGGAACCTTCAACAACCCATACTTTCACTTCCACGGTATCACCCGGACGGAAGGAAGGTACGTCCTGCTTCATCTGTTCTTGTTCAAGTTGCTTAATAATGTTGCTCATAATTTAATCTCTTATCCTGGGTAAACTGATATTGGGGGCTCACGCCTGCCCATCATGTTTATGCTGCTGTTGCGCGTGTTCAGTTTTGAACTCCGCCAGCAGCTTTGCTTGCTCTTCAGTCAGAGCCAGGTTTTCCAGAAGTTCAGGTCTTCTAAGCCAGGTGCGGCCCAACGACTGCTTCAGACGCCAGCGACGTATCTCAGCATGGTTTCCCGACAGCAATACTGGCGGTACTTCCATCTCCTCTAACACTTCAGGACGGGTATAGTGGGGGCAATCCAGCAACCCATCAGCAAAGGAATCTTCCGTTGCCGATGCTTCATGGCCCAGTACTCCCGGAATGAACCGGGAAACGGAGTCAATCAGCGTCATTGCCGGTAACTCACCACCGCTGAGAACGTAATCGCCGATTGACCATTCTTCGTCAATTTCGGTTTGGATTACGCGCTCGTCTATCCCTTCGTAGCGACCGCACACCAGAATCAGTTTCTGATTCGTTGCCAGTTCGCTGACGCCCGCTTGATCAAGCTTGCGTCCCTGAGGTGACAGATAAATCACCTTCGCGCCTTCACCTGCCGCGGCTTTTGCTGCATGAATGGCATCCCGTAAGGGTTGCACCATCATTAGCATCCCCGGTCCGCCGCCGTAAGGACGATCGTCCACGGTACGGTGCCGGTCATGCGTGAAGTCGCGAGGACTCCAGCTTTCGATGCTCAGCAGGCCATTTTTTACTGCCCGGCCAGTTACCCCGTAATCGGTAATTGCGCGGAACATTTCAGGAAACAGGCTAATTATGCCAATCCACATAGCGCCGTCTTTTACCGTTTATCCGGAGAATTTAAAAACCAGGATCCCAATCTACTTCGATAGTACGCGTAGTGAGATCGACTTTCTTGATAACCTGCCCATCGAGGAACGGAACCAACCGCTCCTTGATACCAAATGCATCTTTCAGGTTTGCCTTGATGACGAGCACGTCATTCGACCCGGTTTCCATCATATCGATGACTTTACCGAGGCTATAGCCTTCCGTCGTAACTACCTGGCAGCCCATCAGGTCTTTCCAGTAGTAGTCACCCTCTTCCAGCTCCGGCAACTGCGATGAATCCACGATAATTTCGCAATTAGTCAGTAGATTCGCGGCATCACGATCGTCAACGCCTTTCAGCTTGATGATGATGTCCTGATTGTGGTGGCGCCAGCTTTCCAGCTCAACGACCTGCCACTGACCCGCCTTCTGGATTAACCAGGGCTGATAGTCAAAAATGCTTTCGGCGTCTTCGGTGGAGGAAAACACTCTGAGCCAACCACGGATACCGTAGGAAGAACCCATTTTCCCCAATACGATCGGATCAACAGGTGCTTGCGCGGTGTGTTGCTTGCTCATCATGACCACCGTGACAGATTAAGCTGCTTTGTTAGCGGCTTTGATCAGCGCGGCAACGCGATCGGAAACAGTAGCGCCCTGGCCAACCCAGTGAGCGATACGATCCAGATCCAGGCGAGTTTCTTCTTCCGCACCGTTAGCGATCGGGTTGAAGAAACCAACGCGCTCGATGAAGCGACCGTTGCGTGCATTACGGCTGTCGGTGACAACAACCTGGTAGAACGGACGCTTTTTAGCGCCGTGACGTGCTAAACGAATAGTTACCATAACATCCTCTTGTGTGAATAAAACAACCGGGCCCCATCGAGGAACGGAGCCCGGTGTCATATTAAAAGCCCGAAAATTTTACTGATTTCTGGGGAAAATGCAATCAGCAGTTGATAAGTCTGCTGTAAAAGGCCGTCGGCGGTGCAGCCAGTTTAGTACCAGCGTGTGCGCAACCACTGGAACGTACAGGTAGTACGTGAGGATGGCGAGCACACCCCGGCGCTAAAATGGCAAACAAGATAGCCTTATGCCCTTGTTTTTAACGACCCGGGAAGCCTGGCGGCATCATCCCTTTCATCCCGCGCATCATCTTCATCATGCCGCCTTTCGATTTCATCTTCTTCATCATGCGCTGCATGTCGTCGAACTGCTTGAGCAGACGGTTCACATCCTGCACCTGCATGCCGCAGCCGGCGGCGATACGGCGCTTACGTGAACCTTTGATGATTTCCGGCTTAGCGCGCTCTTTCAGGGTCATCGAGTTGATGATCGCTTCCATACGCACCAGCACTTTGTCGTCCATCTGCGCTTTCACGTTGTCCGGGATCTGCCCCATGCCCGGCAGCTTGCCCATCAGGCTGGCCATGCCGCCCATGTTTTTCATCTGGCGCAGCTGCTCAAGGAAGTCGGTGAGGTCGAAACCGTCGCCTTTCTTCAGCTTGGAGGCCAGCTTCTCGGCCTGCGCGCGGTCAACCTTGCTCTCGATATCTTCGATCAGCGACAGCACGTCGCCCATGCCGAGGATACGGGAAGCGACGCGGTCCGGATGGAACGGCTCCAGCGCTTCGGTTTTCTCGCCGACGCCGAGGAATTTAATCGGCTTGCCGGTAATATGGCGAATCGACAGCGCCGCGCCGCCGCGGGCGTCGCCGTCCACTTTGGTCAGCACCACGCCGGTCAGCGGCAGCGCTTCGTTAAAGGCCTTCGCGGTATTCGCCGCATCCTGACCGGTCATCGCATCGACGACGAACAGGGTTTCAACCGGGTTAATGGCGGCGTGGACGTGCTTGATTTCGTCCATCATCGCTTCGTCAACGTGCAGACGACCGGCGGTATCCACCAGCAGCACGTCGTAGAATTTGAGTTTCGCTTCTTTCAGCGCCGCGTTGACGATATCAACCGGCTTCTGCCCGACATCAGACGGGAAGAAATCGACGCCGACCTGCTCGGCCAGGGTTTCCAGCTGTTTGATCGCCGCCGGGCGGTAAACGTCCGCGGAAACGACCAGCACTTTCTTCTTGTGCTTCTCGCGCAGGAATTTCCCCAGCTTACCGACGCTGGTGGTTTTACCAGCACCTTGCAGGCCAGCCATTAGCACCACGGCCGGCGGCTGCGCGGCCAGGTCGAGCGTCTGGTTCTCTTCGCCCATCGCCGCCACCAGCTCGTTGCGGACGATTTTGACGAACTCCTGACCCGGGGTCAGGCTTTTATTGACTTCATGGCCGACCGCGCTCTCTTTGACGCGGCTGATGAAATCACGGACCACCGGAAGCGCAACGTCCGCTTCCAGCAGCGCCATGCGCACTTCGCGCAGGGTGTCTTTAATATTGTCTTCTGTAAGGCGTCCGCGGCCGCTAATGTTGCGCAGCGTACGCGACAAACGATCGGTTAAATTATCAAACATTGTCTCTCGCCTGAGGTGGAAACGGTCGGTCGCCGCAGCGACACACAAAACGAATGTGGCGGAGTATAACACGACATCAATCTGAATGTGCTGCAACGGTTGGAGCAGAGGCCTGCTAACGTTATACTGCTTCTCTTTCTTATTTAGCCAACAGCCGACACCTATGCCTGTTTTTGCTCTACTCGCCCTTGTCGCCTACTCCGTCAGCCTCGCGCTGATTATCCCCGGCTTGCTGCAAAAAAACAGCAGCTGGCGGCGAATGGCGATTTTATCTGCAACTATCGCCTTGATCTGCCATGCTTTTGCGCTGGAAGCACGGATATTCCCCGGCGGCGAGAGCGGGCAAAATCTCAGCTTACTGAACGTCGGGTCGCTGGTCAGCCTGATGATCTGTACGGTGATGACTATCGTGGCCTCGCGCAATCGCGGCTGGCTGCTGCTGCCTATCGTCTATGCCTTCGCGCTGATCAACCTGGCCTTCGCCACTTTCGTGCCTAACGAATATATTACCCACCTGGAAACCACCCCGGGGATGCTGGTGCATATCGGCCTGTCGCTCTTCTCGTACGCCACGCTGATCATTGCCGCGCTGTATGCGCTGCAGCTGGCGTGGATCGACTACCAGCTCAAGAATAAAAAGCTGGCCTTCAGCAGCGAAATGCCGCCGCTGATGAGCATTGAGCGCAAAATGTTCCACATCACCCAGGTCGGCGTGGTGCTGCTGACCCTGACGCTGTGCAGCGGCCTGTTCTACATGCACAATCTGTTCAGCAGCGAAAATATCGATAAAGCGGTGCTGTCGATTATTGCGTGGTTCGTCTATATCGTCCTGCTGTGGGGGCACTATCATGAAGGGTGGCGCGGACGTCGTGTGGTCTGGTTCAGCGTCGCTGGCGCCGGTCTGCTGACGCTGGCCTATTTTGGTAGCCGCGTGCTGCAGCAGTTCGTGAGCTAAGTCTTTTAAGGAATCCTACGTGGAACATATCTCCACCACCACGCTGATCATAACGCTGATCGTCATGGTGATTATCTCTGCCTATTTCTCCGGTTCCGAAACCGGCATGATGACGCTGAACCGCTACCGGTTGCGCCACATGGCGAAACAAGGCAACCGCCCCGCCAAGCGCGTGGAGAAGCTGCTGCGCAAGCCGGACCGCCTGATTAGCCTTGTGCTGATCGGCAATAACCTTGTCAACATTCTCGCCTCGGCGCTGGGCACCATCGTCGGCATGCGCCTGTACGGCGACGCCGGCGTCGCGATCGCCACCGGCGTACTTACCTTTGTGGTGCTGGTATTTGCCGAAGTGCTGCCGAAGACCATCGCCGCCCTCTATCCGGAAAAGGTCGCCTACCCCAGCAGCTTCCTGTTGGCGCCCCTGCAGGTGCTGATGATGCCGCTGGTGTGGCTGCTGAATACCATCACCCGCATATTGATGCGCATGATGGGCATCCGCACCGATACCGTCATCAGCAGCGCCCTGAGCAAAGATGAACTGCGCACGATTGTGAATGAATCCCGTTCACAAATCTCACGACGCAATCAGGATATGCTGCTGTCGGTGCTGGACCTGGAGAAGGTCAGCGTTAACGACATCATGGTGCCGCGCAATGAGATTGTCGGCATCGATATCAATGATGACTGGAAATCTATCGTCCGCCAGCTGACCCACTCCCCGCATGGCCGCATCGTGCTCTACCGCGATTCGCTGGACGATGCCATCAGCATGCTGCGCGTTCGCGAAGCCTACCGTCTGATGACGGAGAAGAAAGAGTTCACAAAAGAGATCATGCTGCGGGCGGCAGATGAGATCTACTTTGTGCCGGAAGGCACGCCGCTCAGCACCCAGCTGGTGAAATTTCAGCGCAATAAAAAGAAAGTCGGTCTGGTGGTCGATGAATACGGCGATATTCAGGGGCTGGTCACCGTCGAAGATATTCTTGAAGAGATTGTCGGCGACTTCACCACCTCCATGTCACCCACCCTGGCGGAGGAAGTGACCCCGCTTAACGACGGCACGGTGATTATCGACGGCAGCGCCAACGTTCGCGAAATCAACAAAGCGTTTAACTGGCACCTGCCGGAAGATGAAGCCCGCACCGTCAACGGTATTATCCTCGAAGCGCTGGAAGAGATCCCGGTCCCGGGCACCCGCGTGCGCATTGAGCAGTACGATATAGATATCCTCGACGTGCAGGACAACATGATCAAACAGGTGAAAGTGATGCCGGTGAAATCATTACGCGAGAGCGTCGCGGAGTAGCGCGAGCGAAGGAATTAATATCACGGTGGGCTGCGGCCCGCCGTTTTTTTATCTCGCGTCAGCAGCGATGACACAAAAAACGGCCGCCCGCAGGCAGCCGTTGAGCAAGGCAGCAAGCGTTATTTCGCTTTCGCTACCGTCACCATCGCGGCGCGAATAGTACGGCCGTTCAGGGTATAACCTTTCTGCATCACGGACAGCACGTTGCCCGCCGCCACATCTTCAGACTCGACCATCGCAATGGCCTGGTGGACGTTCGGATCCAGCGGAACGTTGGTGTCGGCGATCACTTCCACGCCGAACTTACGCACTACGTCCAGCATAGATTTCAGGGTCAGTTCGATCCCTTCCACCATCGGCGCCAGCTCCGGATTAGCCTTGTCGGCCACTTCCAGCGCGCGGTCCAGGCTGTCGATCACCGGCAGCAGTTCATTGACGAATTTTTCCAGCGCGAATTTGTGCGCTTTCTCGATATCCTGCTCGGTACGGCGACGCAGGTTATCTTCGTCGGCTTTGGCACGCAGCATCACTTCACGTTCACGTTTCTGCGCTTCAGCCAGCTGGGCTTCCAGATTCGCAATTTTTTCATCGCGCGGATCCACCTGCTCAGCCGAAACTTCAGGCTCTACCGCCTCAACGTCGTCGTGCTGCTCCGTGATAATTTCTTCCGGGGCTTGCCCCTCAGGCGTTTTCTGTTCTTTACTACTCATGAATTTCTCCGCGTTTTTTTCGCATTCATCTCGCTAACTTCGCTTATTATGGGGATCAGTTTCCGGGTTTCAAGGGAAGCGGACAGATTGTCACTATTTCATTTAACGCAAGGACATCCAGATCATGAAGAACCATTTCAAGTGTATCGGCATTGTGGGACATCCTCGTCACCCCACCGCCCTGACCACACATGAAATGCTCTGGCGCTGGCTGTGCAGCAAAGGGTATGAAGTGCTGGTTGAACAGCAGATCGCCCATGAACTTCAGCTCAGCAACGTGAAAACCGGCACGCTGGCGGAGATTGGCCAACAGGCCGATCTCGCGGTGGTGGTGGGCGGCGACGGCAATATGCTCGGCGCGGCGCGGACCCTGGCCCGTTACGACATTAACGTCATCGGCATTAACCGCGGCAACCTCGGCTTTCTCACCGACCTTGACCCGGACAACGCCCTGCAGCAGCTCGCCGACGTGCTGGAAGGCCACTACATCGCCGAGAAACGCTTTCTGCTGGAGGCCCAGGTGTGTCAGCAGGATTGCCAGAAACGTATCAGCACCGCCATCAACGAAGTGGTGCTGCACCCCGGCAAAGTGGCGCATATGATTGAGTTCGAAGTCTATATCGACGAAGTCTTTGCGTTCTCTCAGCGATCCGATGGCCTGATTATCTCCACTCCGACCGGCTCCACCGCCTATTCGCTGTCGGCCGGCGGCCCAATCCTTACGCCGTCGCTGGACGCCATCACCCTGGTGCCGATGTTCCCGCACACCCTTTCAGCGCGACCGCTGGTGATCAACGGCGACAGCACCATCCGCCTACGCTTCTCTCACCGCTGCAGCGATCTGGAGATCAGCTGCGACAGCCAGATTGCCCTGCCGATCCAGGATGGCGAAGATGTCCTCATTCGCCGCTGTGATTATCACCTCAATCTGATTCACCCTAAAGATTACAGCTATTTCAATACATTAAGCACCAAGCTCGGCTGGTCGAAAAAAATGTTCTGATTTTCACGGCTGCCTCTTTACTGGATAAAAAACCAGTTTATACTGTACGAAAACACAGTATTGGTTTTTCATACAGGAAGGCAGCTATGTTGGCGCAACTCACCATCAGTAATTTTGCTATCGTTCGTGAACTGGAAATTGATTTCCACAGCGGCATGACCGCCATCACCGGGGAAACCGGCGCCGGGAAATCCATTGCCATCGACGCGCTGGGGCTGTGCCTCGGCGGCAGAGCGGAAGCCGACATGGTGCGTCGCGGCGCCACCCGTGCCGACCTGTGCGCGCGCTTCGCGCTGAAAGATACCCCTGCCGCCCAGCGCTGGCTGGAAGAGAATCAGCTGGAGAGCGGGCGTGAGTGTTTACTTCGCCGGGTGATCAGCGCCGACGGCCGCTCGCGCGGCTTCATCAACGGCACCGCCGTCCCGCTCTCGCAGCTGCGCGAGCTGGGCCAGCTGCTGATCCAGATCCACGGCCAGCATGCCCACCAGCTGCTGACCAAACCCGAACACCAAAAAACGCTGCTCGACGGCTATACCGGTGAGTATGCGCTTACTCAGCGTATGGCCGAGCACTATCGCCAGTGGCACCAGAGCTGCCGCGAGTTGGCCCAGCATCAGCAGCAGAGCCAGGAGCGCGCCGCCCGCGCCGATCTGCTGCAGTATCAGCTTAAAGAGCTGAACGAATTTAACCCGCTGCCGGGAGAATTCGAGCAGATTGACGAAGAGTACAAGCGCCTGGCCAACAGCGGCCAGCTGCTCAGCACCTGCCAGCACGCCCTTACGGTACTGGCGGACGGCGAAGAGGCCAATCTGCAGAGCCAGCTTTATACCGCGAAGCAGCTGGTCAGCGAGCTGGTGGGCATGGACAGCAAGCTTTCCGGCGTCCTGGATATGCTGGAAGAGGCGGCCATTCAGCTCAGCGAGGCCAGCGACGAGTTGCGCCACTACCATGACCGTCTGGATCTCGATCCGAACCGTCTGTTTGAACTTGAGCAACGGATTTCCCGACAAATCGCGCTGGCGCGTAAACATCAGGTGATGCCGGAAGAGCTGCCGGCGGTTTATCAGGCGATGCTGGAAGAGCAGCGCCTGCTGGACGACAGCGCCGGCTCGCTGGAATCCCTCAGCCAGCAGGTGGTCGAACATCATCAGCTGGCGCTGGAGACCGCACGCCAGCTGCATGCCCTGCGCCAGGCCAGCGCCGACGAGCTGACCCAGCTTATCACCGAAAGTATGCACTCACTTTCGATGCCGCACGGGGTCTTCGCGATTGAGGTCGCGTTCGATGAACGCCATCTCACCGCCGACGGCGCCGACCATATTGAGTTCCGCGTCACCACTAACCCCGGTCAGCCGCTGCAGCCAATCGCCAAAGTGGCCTCCGGCGGCGAACTGTCGCGCATTGCGCTGGCGATTCAAGTGATCACCGCGCGTAAAATGGAAACCCCGGCGCTCATCTTCGACGAAGTGGACGTCGGCATCAGCGGCCCGACCGCCGCCGTGGTCGGCAAGCTGCTGCGCCAGCTGGGCGAGTCCACGCAGGTGATGTGCGTGACCCACCTGCCGCAGGTCGCAGGCTGCGGCCACCATCATTTCTTTGTCTGCAAAGAGACCGATGGCGAGATGACCGAAACCCATATGCAGCCGCTGGATAAACGTGCTCGCTTGCAGGAGCTGGCCCGTCTGCTGGGCGGCAGCGAAGTCACGCGCAACACCCTGGCGAACGCGAAAGAGTTGCTTGCAGCGTAAACTTTTTGATTTTCACAGGGTCATAGTGAACAGCAAATTGCCTGCTGACCTGCAGCCGGAGGTTTCCAACGGCGCGAAGGTCTATTATTATCGGCATATTACAGATGAGCCACGTACTGCTCGGGCCCAAAAAGGAATCAAATCACTATGCGCTGTAAAACGCTGACTGCTGCCGCAGCGGTTCTTCTTATGTTGACCGCAGGCTGTTCCACTCTGGAACGAGTGGTTTACCGTCCTGACATCAACCAGGGTAACTATCTGGCACCAAACGATGTAGCAAAAATTCGTGTCGGTATGACGCAACAGCAGGTAGCTTATGCTCTGGGGACGCCAATGATGACGGATCCGTTCGGCACCAATACCTGGTTCTATGTCTTCCGTCAGGAGCCGGGCCACCAGAAAGTGACTCAGCAGACCCTAACCCTGACCTTCAACAGCGGCGGTGTGTTGACTAACATTGATAACAAGCCTGCGCTGACCAGTCAGTAAGGCCCGGAAAAGCAAAAAGCGCTCGATGAGCGCTTTTTTATGGCTGATAGTCGGTCTGCTGCAGGTTACTTTGCGGCGCTTTTCTCTGCCCGCTGGCGACGCAGCTCTTTCGGGTCTGCGATCAGCGGACGATAGATTTCCACCCGGTCGCCGTCGTGAACTTCGTCATGCAGCTTTACCGGACGACTATAGATACCCAGCTTGTTTTTCGCCAGATCGATGTCATCACGCAGCGCCAGCAGACCGCTGGCGATAATCGCCTGCTCGACCGTCGCCCCCTCGTCCAGCGTGACCCGCTGCAGATACTGCTTTTCAGGCAGCGCGTAGGCGACTTCAACACGAATATTAGCCGGCACTGTAAACCTCTTTGGCGCGCGAAGTGAACGCCTGCACCATGTTAGCGGCCAGCTCTTTGAAGATCCGACCAAAAGCCATCTCAATCAGTTTATTGGTAAACTCAAAATCGAGATGGAATTCTATTTTGCAGGCCTCGGGGCTCAGCGGAATAAACTTCCAGCCGCCAATCAGCTTCTTGAACGGGCCATCCACCAGGCTCATCAAAATGCTCTGGTTGCTGGTCAGTGTATTGCGTGTGGTGAAGGTCTTACTGATGCCGGCTTTGGACACATCAACCGCCGCCGTCATTTGCGTCGGCCCGAATTCCAGCACGCGGCTACCGGTGCAGCCTGGCAGAAAATCAGGATAGGACTTCACATCGTTTACCAGTTGATACATCTGTTCCGCGCTGAAAGGCACCAGCGCAGTACGGCTAATCTGAGGCATAGCAGGTTCCACATTTAAACACAGTGCAAATAATATCATTTATCTGCTGCTAAAAAAAACGCTGTGCCGCAACTCGTGCTAAGATGCGCAGTACACCTCGCAGGATGCGATCGAGGTAACTGTGTATAAGACGATGACTTCAGGACATTATGACTAAGAAAAAAGCCCACAAACCTGGATCAGCCACCATTGCGCTGAATAAACGCGCCCGTCACGAATACTTTATCGAAGATGAATACGAGGCTGGTCTCGCCCTGCAGGGCTGGGAAGTCAAATCCCTGCGTGCAGGCAAAGCCAACATCGGCGATAGCTATGTCATCCTGAAGGATGGCGAAGCCTTCCTGTTCGGCGCCAACTTTACGCCCATGGCCGTGGCTTCCACCCACTATGTCTGCGACCCGACGCGCACCCGTAAGCTGCTGCTCAACCAGCGCGAACTCGACACGCTGTACGGCCGCATTAACCGCGAAGGTTACACCGTCGTCGCCCTGTCGCTGTACTGGAAGAACGCCTGGTGCAAAGTGAAAATCGGCGTCGCCAAAGGTAAGAAACAGCACGACAAGCGTACCGACCTGAAAGATCGTGAATGGGCGCTGGATAAGGCGCGTATTATGAAGCACGCCGGACGTTAATTTCCCCTCCCCGAGGGCCAACTCTCGCTGGCCCTTACGCTATATCCTTGTTGATGCTGCTTTTTCGTCCATCCTGCTGAAATAATCCTGCGTGATGGGGCTGGTAACGACATTCACAAATCTGTTATACTTAACCTACACATTGGGGCTGATTCTGGATTCGACGGGATTTGCGAAACCCAAGGTGCATGCCGAGGGGCGGTTGGCCTCGTAAAAAGCCGCAAAAAATAGTCGCAAACGACGAAAACTACGCTTTAGCAGCTTAATAACCTGCTCTGAGCCCTCTCTCCCTAGCTTCCGCTCTTAAGACGGGGATCAAAGAGAGGTCAAACCCAAAAGAGATCGCGTGGATGCCCTGCCTGGGGTTGAAGCGTTAAATCTAATCAGGCTAGTTTGTTAGTGGCGTGTCTGTCCGCAGCTGGCAAGCGAATGTAAAGACTGACTAAGCATGTAGTGCCGAGGATGTAGGAATTTCGGACGCGGGTTCAACTCCCGCCAGCTCCACCAAACATTCATTCATGATGCATCATGAACCTTAAAAAAGCCTGTAACTTCAACGAGTTGCAGGCTTTTTTGTTGCATGTGTGGTCATGATCTCTGTATGAATCTTGAGCATTATGTATCTTGTTTTGTACCGCGTTGCCTGGACGCTAAAAAAACAAGGTGCAAAAACATGCCTAAGGTATTGAAATCCCTAACCAATACCGAGATCGCTGCCGCCAAACCGCAGAAGACTGAGTATATGCTGCGCGATGGCGACGGACTGGCGTTGTTGATTAAGCCATCCGGCAGAAAGATCTGGTACTTCGAATACGCTCCCCCGGCGCTGAAAAAACGGACCAAAATCAGCATTGGCCCCTACCCGGTAGTCACCCTCGCCATGGCGCGAGATTTCAGGTTGCAATACCGGCGTTTACTTGTGCAGGGCATCGACCCGCAGGCCCATCTGGAGCAGGTTGCAGAGGAGCAACGACTCCAGAATGAATGCACGCTGGAAAAAGTTGCGGAACAGTGGCTCAAAGAGAAAAAACGGACTAGCGATCTTAGCGAAGATCACGCCAAAGATGTCTGGCGCTCGCTGGAGATGCACGTCTTCCCCTCTTTGGGTAACACGCCCGTCACTGAGATCCGCCCGAAGATGCTCAAGGAACACCTCACGCTACTGGAAGAACAGGGCATACTGGAAACGCTGCGGCGGGTGATCTCACGGCTCAATGAAATCTTCCGTTTTGCCATCTCCGAAGAGCTCATCGAGTTCAATCCGGCTGACAACCTGGTCGCCCGCTTCAAGAAACCGAAAAAGCAGAACATGCCCGCCCTTCACCCCAGTGAACTGGGTAGGCTGATGCTGGCCTTACAGAACGCTTCTATCCGCAAGGAAACCCGCTGCCTTATCGAATGGGAGCTACTGACCTGGGTTCGCCCCGGCGAAGCCGTCAGCGCCCGCTGGTGCGACATCGACATGAAAAAAGCGGAATGGCGCATCCCCGACACCTTTATGAAGATGAACCGTTCGCACACTGTGCCTCTCAGCAAACAGGCGCTGCGCGTTCTTCAGATCATGGAGCCCGTCAGCCGCCATCGTCCGTGGGTGTTCCCCAGCATCCGCAAACCACTGGAGCATATGCACCAGCAGACCGCGAACGCCGCGCTTATTCGTATGGGGTTCGGCGGTGAGCTGGTTGCCCACGGTATGCGCAGTATTGCCCGAACGGCGGGAGCAGGTCATTTCCCCCGTGAAGTTCTGGAATCTGCGCTGGCACACCAGAAAGAAGACGAGATCGAAGCGGCCTACAACCGCAGCGACTATCTGGAACAAAGGCGACCGCTGATGCAGTGGTGGGGAAACTACGTTGATGCCGCCAGACGGCAGGCATTGCTCGGTGAAGAAGAACCGCTGCGGATCGTGGAAGGAGAATAATGTGACCAGTCCCATTCGTCAGAATCTGTTTGAACGGGAATGCGATATGCCGCTGCTGGAAGCGCGGCATCTCGCCCTTCTGCTTCTCGGCCTTGATGCTTCCCAACCGGCAAACGCCCTGCCGGAAGAACATCAGGAGAATTACCGTATCCTACACGACGCCATCAGTCGCACCATCAAAGCCACTGGCATGGTCAGCGCCCCGGCGAACAAACGCATGTTCTATGCCGATGAGATGTTCGCCCTGGCCTGGCGGCTTATTGATGACGAACTGACGCCGCCAGAAATTAAGGCCCGCAGCCTGAAGGCGGTGATGAAACTGTCACGCAACAGCCGTGGCCGCAAGTGGCTGAAGACGCTCGGTGACGACGCGCTACCAGATCTCACTACTTCAGCACAACCTTCCCAGCGTGGGATGCATAAACGCGACAAAGCGCGGGAGAATACTGCCAGGCTCTGCTGGCTGCTGGTTCAGCTTCTGGTTGAGGAGACTGACGGGCGTTATGGGACGTCTGATAAACCGGCTTCGGATAGGATACTTCGAAAGCTGAGAGCGCTAGCGCAGGAGCGTGAATTGCCGTCAGACGGGCTTGGGCGAGGGACGTTTTATGAGGTGTTGAAAATGGGACGAGAGAAGGAGAAGTAGGTATATACTTCTTGAACAGGGACTGAAAGTTGAAGAAGGAAATCTTAACTTCTTATACTATGCTGAGATTCACAGAGGAACTTTAGAAATACTTTTCTCTTGTGGGGTTCAACCCATATTAGAAGACATGGATATCATCAAAAAATTGAGGGGTAGTTGAGTATGGATCCAATATCAGTTACAACAGTATCAATTTATGTCGCAACAAAATTTATTGATCAGTTCATTGCAGAAGAAGGTTACGGATGGTTAAAAAAGAAATTATTCCCCAAAAACAACTATGTTAACCAGCTCTATAGAATAATTGAAGAAACGGCTATTGAATTCGAAAAAAAAATTCCCCATCGATAGTATAAAAATTCCATTTTACCAATCTCAACTATTGTTTGAAACATTGAATGAGCATATTTTATTCAAAGAATTACCAGATAAAGATTATTTGTTGCAAAAATTCAGTGAATATCCAAATGTCATCCCACCAACTCAAGAACAACTTGAAACTTTCTATAAAATTTTTTTACTAAAAATAAACAACTGTAAAGAATTAAAAAAACTCCACATTGAGGAGACTTATAAAGATAAGATATTCGATGTAAGCAATGAGATCATTCAGATAAAACTTTTGCTGCAATCATTTGATGAAAAATTTACTTTTCACTTAAACGATAATTGGTTAAATAATAAAAATAGAGAAGCTATAGCTGATTTAGGAGGACGTTACACACCCGAACTAAATTTAAAATTAGAGATCGCAGATATCTTCGAAGGGCTTGGGAAAACTAACAAATTTTCCAAAATATTTTACGAACATATCGATAATTTCTTGATCAAAGGAAACAATCTTCGAAACTGCGATGAAATACGTGAGCAGTTAGCTTTGATTTCTAAAGCCTTAACAGACACCTCAATTCTGTTTCTAAAAATTGATTTTCACGAATCCAAAAGCATTCCAATCAATAAATTTAATGAATATATCTCAAATTGTCAAAAATACATTTCTGAGGCGGAGTCGACACTATGGAAAATCGAGGAAAAGGAAAATCCGGATAAGACAACAAGTTTTAGCGATAAGTATTCATCAATTTTGAGAGACTTAAGAGAATTTTATTATGAGTGTGACACTTTATATATATTTCTCAATTCTATAACGGTAAAATTATCGAATAACCCATTTCTGCTCCTTGAAGGAGAAGCTGGGATTGGTAAGTCTCATTTGCTTGCTGATATCATCGAATCAAGAATTCAAACAGGATATCCATCTCTATTTTTATTAGGGCAGCAACTTACAACTGATGAATCCCCTTGGGTGCAAATTTTAAAAAGGCTACAGCTAAACACTGTATCCTCAGAATTTCTTGAAAAGCTAAATCTCTATGGTGAAAAACAAGGGAAAAGATTCCTGATATTTATTGATGCAATAAACGAAGGGAATGGTAACATTTTTTGGGAAGATAACATCAATAGCTTCGTTGATGAAATAAGAAGTTTTAAATGGCTTGGCCTTATAATATCAGTCAGATCAACATATAAAGATATTACTATCTCAAACGAACGGATCTCTCGTAATAATTTTGAAATTTATGAACACTTGGGTTTTAAGAATAAAGAGATGGAAGCTGTTAACTTATTTTATGATAATTATAATATAGAAAGACCATCATCACCTAATTTAAATCCAGAGTTTAAAAACCCTTTATTTCTTAAGTTACTATGCGAGGGGATAAAGAAAAGTGGTCTGACAAAAGTCCCTGTAGGATTTCATGGGATTTCTAAGATCTTAAGTTTTTTTGTTGAAGGCGTAAATAAGTCACTATCCTCTCACAAAAGATATAATTTCGATCCTAGTTTCCCATTAGTTAGTGATGCTCTCAATAAATTAATTAAAGTTAAACTAGCTAATGGCAGAAATAGTATTGCTCTTAAGGATGCTCATACAGCTGTCCAGTCTGTTGTTAAAGACTATGTGAACGATAAAACATTTCTCAGCTCTATGATAGATGAAGGAATACTGACCAAAGGTATCGTTCGCAATGAAGACAACTCTGTTGAAGAGGTCGTTTATATATCCTTTGAAAGATTTGATGATCATTTAACAGTTAACTATTTATTAAATGGTGTTGATAACATTGAAGATGAATTTAAAACAGGAGGTTCTCTTCAAAAATACTTCAATGATGAATACAGTTTTTATCGCAATCAAGGAATCATTGAGGCTTTATCTATTCAATCACCAGAAAAATATGGAAAAGAAATTTATGAATTACTGCCTAATTACAGTGACAATTATAATTTAGTGACTGCTTTTATCGATCGCTTAGTTTGGAGGGATTCCGCAGCAATTGATTTTGAAAAAATTAAGCCTTTTGTAAACAAGCAAGTACTCGGTTTCGATAATAGTTTTAGTCATTTTCTTGAGACGCTAATATCTATTTCTGGATTAGAAGAACATCCTTTCAATGCTAATTTCTTACATAACTGGCTATTACAGCATTCTTTACCAAATCGAGATGCCTTTTGGACTACTGCGTTAAAATATAGATATAGTGAAGACTCAGCATTTAAAAATTTGATTGACTGGGCATGGAGTGGGACTGATAAAAGCTATATATCAGATGATTCGATAGAGTTAGTTGCAACCACTCTATGCTGGTTTTTAACTTCAACTAATAGAGAGCTAAGGGATTGTACAACTAAAGCATTGGTTAATTTGTTAGAGGAACGTATCTCCGTTTTAATTAGGATAATCAATAAATTCGATGGGATAAATGATCCATATGTTTGGGAGAGAGTGTTTGCTGTAGCCCTAGGTTGCACATTGCGAACAAAGAATCATAATAAGCTAAGTCAATTGGCAGAGACAGTTTTTGCCAAAGTGTTTCAACCTAAATATGTGTATCCACATATTCTATTACGAGACTATGCGAGAGAGATTATAGAGTATGTTTCACATCTTCAATTGATACCGGAAGGACTCGACCTATCCAAAACTAAGCCGCCATACAAAAGTAAATGGCCTGAAAATATACCAACCAAAGAAGAACTTCAATCACTTTATAAAAAGGATGGGTATTGGTCACTTTGGGGATCCATAATGGGTGGAGGAGATTTTTCTAGATATACTATTGGAACAAATCATAATCACTCAAATTGGTCTGGTTGTAAATTTGGTGAAACTCCTATTAATCGCAAAAAAATTTTTAACGATTTTCTAGGTCAATTGTCAGACGAACAAAAAGCGCTCTACGACTCTACAGACCCTATTATTTACGATAAAAATTATAAAAGCATTTCATTCGGTAATACACTTATTAAATATGGTGTAGCAATAGGTAGAAAGAGTGAGGAGGAAGTTCTTTCCCATAAATCCGCGTTCAAGAAATCATTGCCAGAGGACTTATTAGCTACATTTGAAAGAGACATAGAAAAATATTTAGATCACAATAATAATCTGCTCGAAACCGATAAATATTTTGATCTAAGAATTGCTGAACGCATGATTTTTAATCGTGTTATTAACCTTGGTTGGGATCCAAAACTTCATGGTGATTTTGATAAGCAGGTAGGCTCTGGGCGCGGACGAAGAGAATCGTTACAAGAGCGAATTGGGAAAAAATATCAATGGATTTCTTACTATGAATATATGGCAATGCTTTCTGATAATTTTATTCGTTTTGATGGGTATGGAGATGAACGCAAAGAAAATCCTTATCAAGGACCTTGGGATCCATATGTAAGAGATATAGATCCAACCATTTTAATCAAAAATACAGGAACAAAAGAGTTAACCCAACAAGAAATGTGGTGGGATACTAAAGAAGTATTTGATTGGGATTGTACTTTTCAAGAATGGGTTAGCAATCCTTCCACGATAAGTAATCCATATGGACTGATTGAAGTCAATGACAACAATGGTACTGAATGGTTGATATTAGAAAGCTATCCCTCATGGAAAGAACCTAAAACTATCGGTAATGAAGAGTGGGGGCATCCTCGAAAGGAAGTTTGGTGTCAAATCAGAGGATATTTAGTTAGAACAACAGAATTAAATGCTCTTAAAAATTGGGCAGAAAACCAACACTACATGGGCAGGTGGATGCCAGAAGGAAGCAATAGGTATCAATTATTTAATAGAGAGTATTATTGGTCTGAAGCATTCCATTATTTTAAATCAGATTATTATGGCAGTTTAGATTGGAGTTCTGTAACAGATCAAGATTCTGGAGCTAAAATTGCTGATGTAAGCGTCACATCGATCAATTATTTATGGGAAGAAGAGTTCGATAAATCAAAAACAGATACTTTAAGTTTCCTCAAACCAACCAGCTTAATTTTCGACAAGATGGGCCTCAAAGATGGTAAATATGAAGGTAGTTATGAGGATAAATATGGAAGTATAGTTTGTTTCGCCACTGAAGCTTTAAATAACTCAAAAGCACATTTGTTAATTAAGAAAGAGCCGTTCTTAAAAATGTTGAATGAAAATAATCTAGAAATAGTGTGGACGCTTCTTGGTGAAAAAGGTGTTATCGGTGGGTCCTTAAGTTCAACTCACCAGTATGGTCGTATAGAATTCAGTGGTTTTTTTTCTTACGACGATGGAAAACTGACTGGAGCAAACAAAATATATTCATCTTGATATTTCCTTTAACTTGAAATTGTAGCACAGATAGAGACCTATTTGTGCTGCTAACTAATTCACGACATTCTCATTATCAAGTTTTTATCAATGATTTAGCTTTTAGCTTTTAGCTTTTAGCTTTTAGCTTTTAGCTTTTAGCTTTTAGCTTTTAGCTTTTAGCTTTTAGCTTTTAGCTTTTAGCTTTTAGCTTTTAGCTTTTAGCTTTTAGCTTTTAGCTTAACGTTAATGGAGTTTTTGTAGTAGTGCATTGCCATCCGTTAACCTCTGAACATCAACTCCCAATAAGAATCATAGGAATTAAAACTCTCAATTTCAGTAAGTTAACTAAATTCTATTGATTTTGCCAGCCAATTAAATCTTCTCGGACTAATTATTTTTTATCCGGATTCCCATTTTTCACCCGGACCTATACCTCCCCTCCCCGTTCCGCGCTATAACCGCTCCGATACTCTGTTCCCGTGAGGTGCAATCATGAAAACCCGTGCTGACAATAACGATGCTTTTCCCGAAAGCGGCAATGTGCGTATGCGGCAGGTGGTCCAGTTTCTGGCGATGAGTGAATCGTCGGTTTACCGCCTGATTAAAAACACCGACTTTCCCCGCCCCGTCCACCTATCTTCCCGACTGGTGGTTTTCGATGCCGCTGAAATCCGCCAGTGGCAGCAGCGCCGTACCGCCATCCGTTAATCCACGCTCAGGGATGAGCCGACCGATACCTCATCATGAAACGCGCCCCTTTTCTCTGTAAGCAGTCTCCGGACCGCACGCTCGAAGTGGTGATCCTTGCCGGAAGCCTGGCATGGGAGACCTCACGCGACTGGCGAAAAGATCCTGACCGGGAAGATGATATTCCTCCGGTGGTACTCGGCCCGGATGAACTGGCCGATCTGGACAACCTGACCATAATCAGGCCCGACACGCTTTACGTCCGGGTACTTCGCACCGGCGATATCCGCGAAGAGGAGTTGCTGAAAATCGCCGTAAAACTGGCGCACGCGGGTGTGCAGATGGCCCGGCTGATGAGCCCTGACGGTGAGTTACTGGAGAACTGGACCGGGCAGCTTGAACGCCTGCGACAGGAAAGGCCTTCCGATATCCTGCCGGATCACTTCCGCCTCGATGAAGAAGCGCTGTGGTTTGACAAGCTCACCGAACGACGCGACGGCGAAAGCGACGTCCAGCCCCAGCGCATCTGTTCCCCTCTGCGACCGGGTCGCCCGCTTCCACGGCACCGCCTTTCGTGCCTGGCTGACCTTCCTCACCGGCGACCTGGACGCCAGCACCACGCTGGCGAGAGAGTTACTTCGCCGCTACCAGACGGCCCTGATGCCGGACAACGCCGGAAATCAGGTGCAGCGCATCGTGGCCCGCTTTGCGCTGCTGGCGGTGGCCGGAGAGATAGCGACGCTGCAGGGCATTACGGGCTGGCAGGAAGGCACGGCGTATGAGGCGGTCCGGATCTGCCTGCACGCCTGGCTGAACGAGCGCGGCCATATTGCCAACCAGGAGGATGAAGGCGTGCTGGCGCAGATCAAACGGTTCATCACCGCGCACCAGTACAGCCGTTTTGCCTCGTGGGATGGCCCGGACCGCCCGCTGAATATGGTGGGCTTTCGCCGGGTGGAAAAAGATCCGCTGACGGGCGAGGAACACACGCTGTTCTTCATCCTGCCGGAGGGCTGGCGGGAAATATGCCGGGGATTCAGTCCCGCAAGTGCGGCCAGATTATGCCAGGAAGCAGAATGCCTGCTGCCCGGCAGCGACGGGAAATACCAGTCGCAGGTTCGCCTGCCGGAGATCGGCAAAGCCAGGGTCTACCGGCTCACCTCCCGCATCCTCAGTATCTGAGTGCCATCTCGCGTGTCTTAAATAAAGGTGGTACAGAATGGGACAAGTGGTACAGAGTGGGACAGCCGTTGCTGAATCTGTCCCACTTTTCCGACTGATGTTTTTCAGGTGGTACAGCGCAAGGCCACGGCTGGCGCGGTTGTACCACTTGTCCCACCTGTACCACCTCAAAAACAGAAGGAATGAAAATGGCGAAAAGGGACTGAAAAGGCAAAGGCTGAAAGGAAGGGAGAATAAGGGGAACGGGCCTGCTCTTAAAGGGTCAAATAGCTCGGTATAAATTGATTCCTAACGTATAAAAAAGACATCAATTTCCAGAGCCACTAATTAGTTTGTTTAGTTACAAACGATATGGTCCTGTGAATAGTTATTTTCATAGAGTCATACAGATAAAATCATCGTCCCTTGTTCATTATCTGACGAAAAAAGGAAAATACCATGAGGCCACAACAAGCGTTCAACATGAACGTTTAGTGCATATAAGTCCTCTCTAGTCCAAGATGGTTGCTTCCAGAAGCGTTCAAGATCATGTGCAAACACATCCACCCACCCAGCAAGTTCACGTGCGGCGATTGCTGCACCTACATCAGTATCAGAGTTTAGTAACGGTGATTTACTTATTCCCTGTAAATGGCCGATTAATCGAGCCATAGCAATCAAAATATCAGCTACTGCAGCATGCACAGTCCTAAACAATTTTGAATGATTGTTGTCTATTTTATGTTCTTCTTTTGCGCTAACTATCTTAAAAAAATTCGAATCAAGGGCTCTAATTACGTAATGTGAAAACTCCTGTTCTAATAATCCTTCGGCTCCAAATTCTGCACTTGCAAAAGCATAATAATAGGCACGCAGAGCCTTTCGCATAGCACAATGCATAACAGCTGGATGATTATTCATCATTACGGGCTCCAGCAGGAATTCTGGAAGTACATACTCAAAGTGATTAATTGTATGAACAATAAATAATGATGAAACAAGAAGATGAATAGCTACTTCCCTATTTTGCAGATCTTCACCAGCCAAAGCATGAGCATAATCTTGATGAAAGACAATGCGTACTTTTATTATCCCATTCCGCTTGACTAAAAGAGCAGCACCACCTTGAGCAAGGTAATCTGCTTCACTTTCTGGAGTTTCATTTCCATCAAAACCACGTTCGATATCTTCAAGTGCCTTTTCACAATTAGATGCATATGTAATTCCATCCAATCGTGAAAGATCCAGCCATTGGCTTAGTTTTGCCACAACCCCCTGAACTATCTCATTAATATTCTCAATATCATCACTAAGCCCATCATTAAAAGTAATCTGATAGCTAAATGAAGGACAAGAGATACTTTCCGCAACATTTAAATTATCATAGGCCTTATGTTCACATAGAGTATCCAATGTGTCATGGACAAGATTATCCATTCTATTTTTCCATCGCCCACCAATATTTTTACGTAAATATTCATGAGCAGATGATGCAGCAATAAATAATTCATCACTGCATTCCGAGGCGTCATCGTTGAATCCAGATAGGTCAACATTGATATTACTCGCTCGAACTCCAACAAGTAGTTTCTCGGAAGTAAGAGGCATGATGACAGTAGAGATAGAGGAGGCCATAATATAGGGAAGGTAAACACCCTCTTCCTCATCAAAACCAATAGCTATGCAATCTGGCATAATCGCCCCTTCTTGCGGGGCAGGGAAAATACGCCATAATAATGATTCGAGAGACTGCTTCCGAGCCTCTACAACAACACCATTATTAAGTACCTTTTTATGGCCATAACTAATAGCATCCTCAATACCAGTGAGAAGTTGAGTGAACAAGGGCTGTAATTGAAAGTAAAATGGATTTGCATCACCTAAAAAACTTTCTTTTGCACTCATAAATAGCATTCGCTCTATCGAATCTTTTGGAATGCCAATTTCCTCCGAAACACCCCCCAAGGATTTAGCTATTTCCGGATTTCTATTGAAAGAAGATGCTATATGTTCACTCCATTTTTTATTTGTTGTAGGTTCATCCAGCCCTAAAAGAGATATCATTAACGTTTTATCAGATATTACATCAGCTAAGCCAGAGATAAGTTTTTGTGTGCCATGGCCAAATATACTACGAAGGCTTTTACTTCTAGGTGTTAAATGTGCAATTACTTCTGCAGCAATAGATGCCTCGACATCAGTACCAACGTTTTTTTCCCGCAATATGCGAAGCAATTCCCCTAATCTACCTTCATAATCCGTCAGTTTATCATCAAGAGTTTTATTTGCATCATTTGCTGGCTTAGAGTAAAAATCCCTTTGTGCTGCCACACTATCAGTTTTAGATATGAACATTTTATCTCTGCGATAAACGTGTGTTTGCCCAGATTGCTGGCATATGAGAAACCCGCGCAGGAATAACTGTGGTATATAGTGCTGTTTTCTGCCTGACATACTGATCCCTCAAATATTTTACTTCAGATCATTTCTAATTATTTGGTGATAATAATAAAGTGCGACCGGGGTTACGCTTTTTAAACCGATGATATTGAAGAATCAATTCAGCTAAATCATCGTCAACAGCATAAAAATACGCTTCCGGTACATCAAGCGCTGCAGCCAGCTTACAGACGAGTTTGAAATCGGGTGCATGGACTTCCTTTTCATACGAACTGATCCGCGCGCTTGCGGATTCTTCATCCAGCCCTGCGAGTACACCCAGTTCCGCTTGCGTCAGATCAGCCCTGACTCTTGAAATCTTTAATCTTTTACCAATCACGATTGCCACCCTGCACCTGAACATGCAGGAATTATCCCTTTCTGGGCAGCAACCATCTTCAGGCATTCCCTTATCTATTCATGTATTACTTGAATTTTGATTACATTTAGAGCAATATTCAAGAATTGCGTGATTTATCACGGTTAAAAAGAGAAAACCGATGAAAAAGTCAACAACCAAAGACTGGCACCCCGCCGACATCGTTGCCGCCTTACACAAACGCGGTACCAGTCTGGCGAAACTGTCGCGGGAAGCGGGGCTGGCCTCGTCAACGCTGTCGAATACCCTGACGCGCCCGTGGCCGAAAGGCGAGTGGCTGATTGCCATCGCGCTCGACATGCATCCATCAGAAATCTGGCCCGGCCGTTACCTCAATTCCAGTAACAAACGTGAACCCCGAAAACCGCTTCACCCGATGACAACAACCGACAACTCCGGGACATAACGACCCGCGCTGTGAGTGGCAGGACGCATTAACCAACGACACCTGACAGGAGAGTTGTTTATGCACACCGAACCACAACCATGCACCATCGCACCACTCGCAGGAGGCCGCCATGTTTCTGGTCTCCCTGGCTGAAGGCTTCATCCACCTGTTCCAGGCCGCAGGCAAAATCTTCCTCGACATGATGACCGGGCTTATCCCGATGCTCATCTGCCTGCTGCTGGCCATCAACTTCCTGATGAAGCTGGTTGGCACCGTACGGATGGAGAAAGTCGCCGCCCTGCTCGGCCGCTCGCGCATCCTCACCTACGGCGTGCTGCCGGTACTCGGCTGGTTCTTTATGAGCAGCCCCGGCGCGCTGACGCTCGGTAAGCTCTTACCTGAGAAGAGTAAACCCGGCTATGAAGATGCACTCGGCACCACTGCCCACCCCCTCACCAGCCTGTTTCCCCACGTGGTGCCATCGGAGTTGTTCGTCTGGCTCGGCGTGGCCGCCGGGGTTAAGGAGCTCGGTCTGCCCGTCACCTCGCTGGCGTTGCGCTATATCGCTGCCGCCATGCTGATTGGTTTAATTCGCGGGATTATCACCGAGTACCTGTTCCTGCGGCTCAGCAGGCGGGGGAATGCGCCATGATGATTTACTGCGCGCGTATCGTCGCCATCGGGCTGTTTGTCGCCGACGGCCTGACCGACAAGATGCTCATCACCTTCGACAGCAACGGGCCGAAGGACTGTCTCGATTACTCCCTGTCGCTGGAGCCGTCGTTCCGGGAAGAGAGCCTGATGATACTCCCCGGCGACCGCCTGCTGCTGGCGGGCCATGATTATCTGGTGACCAGTGTTGGCAAAGGGGCACAACAGGCGCTGTTTGAACTCGGCCACCTGACGCTGGTGTTTAACGGCGACCTGAATGCCTGCCATGTCGGCGCGGTTCATCTCTCCGGCCCGGTGCCGAAACTCCGCGACCTGCACGGCAATCTGGTCATTGAGGAGGGACGCCCATGAACACGGTGCTTATTCCCCCCGGCCCCGGTGGCTACGGCAAGGGACTGTGGCTGCCCGTCGGCAGCGGCAAAAAGGTGCTGTCGCTCACCGGGCGGGAAATCCATCCGGTGGCGATTGAAATCGGCGCGCTGACGCAGTCTGAGGTGGTCAACGGCTTTGCCGATATTCCGCCGGATAACGACATCCTCTGCGTGGTGATTAACTGCGCAGGCTCTCTGCGCTGCGGCCTCTATCCGCAGAAAGGCATTCCGACCATCAACGTGCTGCCCACCTGGCGCGCCGGGCCACTGGCGCAGTTTATTACCGAAGAGAATTACGTCTCCGGCGTCACGATGGAGCAACTGGTTCTGGTGGATACCGCCGAAGCCCCGGACGGTAAACCTGAAACGACTCAGGAGCCTGCGCCACGGGTTATCAGTACACCGCCGTCTCCACGAGGCGCGGAGAAACTGGTGCGTATGGTCGAGCAGACCGGCACCGCCGTCGGGCACGTTATCGCCCTGCAGTTCGCCGCCAGCCGCGAGGCGGTGGACGTGTCCCTGCGCAACGTTATCCCGTTTATGGCCTTTGTCTCGCTGCTGATTGCCCTGGTGCAGGAAACCGCGCTCGGCAGCCTGATAGCCCATGCCCTGACGCCGCTGGCGAACTCGCTCTGGGGGCTGGTGCTGCTGTCGCTCATCTGCGGCATTCCGTTCCTCTCCCCGGTGCTCGGGCCGGGGGCAGCCATCTCGCAGGTGATTGGAGTGATGATTGGTACGCAGATTGGCGCGGGTGCGATATCTCCGGCCTTCGCCCTGCCCGCGCTGTTTGCCATCAACGTACAGGTCGGCTGCGACTTCGTGCCGGTAGGTCTTTCCATGCAGGAGGCAAAGCCGGAGACCATTGCGAAGGGCGTCCCCGCCTTCCTGCTGTCGAGACAACTGACTGGGCCGCTGGCGGTAATAGTCGGCTGGTTGTTTTCCCTGGGCTTATTCTGAGGACTCCATGATGAACAAAATCAGAGCCGCCGTGGTCGGCGCAGGCATCTACGGCAGACACCATATGAACGCGTACCGCCATAAGCCGGACACGGTGCTGGTCGCCATCTGCGACACCGACATAGAGCGCTGCGACGACCTTGCCATGGCCTACGGCGTGATGGGTTATACCCGGCTGGATGTCCTGTTGCAGGAGGAAGCCATCGACGTGGTCTCGGTGGCGACACCGGACCCGTACCACACCGAATCCATCCTCACCGCCCTGCGCCACGGCAAACATGTGCTGGCGGAAAAACCGCTCGCCACCTCAGTACGCGAGTGTGAGCTTATCGTGGAGATGGCGCAGCAGCGGGACTTGCTGGTTGGCGTCGATTTCCACAAGCGCTGGGATCCGGCGGTGATGCGCATTAAGGCTGAACTGGATAAGCCGGAAGCCGGGCGCATCCTGCGCGGCCATATCAGCATGGATGACGTAATCAGCGTGCCGACGGAGTGGCTGGACTGGGCGGGGCGCAAGCTCTCCGGTGTGGTTTCTCGGCTCACACTGCTTTGACCTGGTGCGCCACCTCTCCGGCCAGGAGGTGGTGTCGGTGTACGCCGTCGGGCAGAAGCGGCTGATGGCTGAATGCGGCCTCGACACCTTCGACAGCGTGCAGAGCCTGCTGACGATGGCCGACGGCAGTTCGTGGGTGGTGGAAAACTCGTGGGTACTGCCGGAGGGCTTTCCGAAGGACAACGACGGGCGTATCGATATTCTCTGCGAGGCAACGTATATCCGCAGTACTTCCCAACATCGCGGGCTGGAAATCACCACGCCGGGCATGACGCTCACGCCCAACAGCTATTTCATCAACTACCGCAACGGCATCGCCAGTGGTTTCGGTATCGACCCGATCAATGACTTTGTTCACTCCGTCAGACATAAAGCGCCGTACCCGGTCACCGCAATGGACGGACTGGCGGTCAGCCGGATTTGTGAGGCAGTGCACCGCAGCCTGGAAAGCGGCAAACTTGAACGCCCGATAAAGCCATAACTTCAAGGGCTGTACCTGTCTGCTATGTCAGACTGGTAAAGCCCTTAACCCAGCAAGCTAGTCAAAGCACAGGAATGATTTGAAAGCATGGTCAGCTTTGAGCGAGAAGCAGAAGTTTCTGCTTAATTATTTATATTATTGGTGATTTAATTCCCACTCAATACATGATTTCATCATAGGAATAAACCTCTCACAAGATGATGAAAATACCTCAACAAATTTTAATTTGTAACTTTCCGGAACATGCCAATCTTGAGGGATGCTATCTGCGATGGATTGATAAAATTCAATAGGTATTTCACAAATTTTATCCATACATGATTTATACTCTTCTGCAGAATGCAAAATTCCGCGATGATATGGCGATGATTCAATAAACAATTTATTTTCTGTCCATATAAGACCACCTTCCCCCCACGCCTCACAATTATCATCCTCAAAGGCTATTCCAGCATCCATGAATAGCAGTTCACCATTTAACAATTTGCAAGTATCATTTTTTACATCACCTATTGATAGCCAATTATCAAATATTGATTTGCCATAGAGATTTTTTATTTGGTTATTACTGAATTGATAACCCTCAGGCAACTCTTCTAGATTATGCATGAACTCATATGCAATAAAATGAGAAGTTGATACATTTAGTTCACTCTTTACACTTTCTGAAAACTGAACTAGATGGCCCTTTGGCCAAGGTAAACCTATCTTCTCAGCTAATTTAAAAGCTACTAATTCATTAAATAACGCATTTGTTTCATGACCGGACTTGCTGAAATATGTTTTTACAAACCAATCATTGCCTAACTCATCAACACCAATAAAAGGATTGGAGTGATTTGTGGATTTTTCCAGTTTATCTTTAATGGAATTAATTATAATCACGGTAACCTTCAATAGAAACAATAAAATATGACGCGAAGTATAATTGTATAACCAAATAGAGCACAAACATTTTCGAGAGACTCCTGAGTTATTAATTTTTCTACGTGAGCTACCTCTGGTGAAGAGTTTACTCACTTAACCGCATGTCCACTATTGGTGGGTAAGATCATTAAACATGTATCAACCAGACTGAAGGCATAATCTTTGATTATTCCGACATCTGGCACACAGTCGCGCCAGATGCCACTCTGTTCTTCTAACCTCAGTGATGCTGCAACAACACCTGTGAAATCTTCCTCGCTTCATCCGCCGGATCCGCCGAATGCGTGATCGCCGACCCCACAATTACCACATCCGGGCCTAACAGCGCATAGTCCTTCACCGTCTGGCTGCTGATACCACCTGCCACGGCAATCCGGGCTTTACGGCGCGCCTTCAACATCGTTATCAAATCATCAATCGGCTTGCGCCCTGCCGCCTGCTGGTCGGTGCCTGTGTGTACCGCCAGCATATCCGCGCCCGCCTCTTCCAGGAGGCGGACCCGCGCAGGGAGATCGTCGACGCAGATCATATCCACCACCACCTGCTTTCCGGCCTCTTTAGCCGCCCGAATGCATGACTGGATAGTCAACACGTCAGTCACGCCTAACACCGTGACATAATCTGCCCCGGCGTCGAAAAGCATCTGCGACTCAAAATGGCCACCATCCATAATTTTCGCATCCGCCAGCACTTCCTTATGCGGGTATTTTTCTTTAATGGCTTTAATCGCGTTCACGCCTTCCCGAATTAGAAAAGGCGTGCCCACTTCAATAATATCAACGTCGTCAACCACCTTATCAATAAATACCAGCGCTTCAGGCAGGGTTAACTCGTCCAGGGCAAGCTGTAATTTCATGTTGGTTTCCTTGTGTTGAATGACTATTCGAGGTTGGCGTGCAGCGCAAAGCCTTTGGTTAAGTGATATCCCGTCGACTGGGCCAGATTCACAATCATGGCGTCACCCAGCACCATGACAGCCTCTTCAAACAGGCTGCCGCCGGGCAGAATTCCTTTCACGTTATCCGGTCCATCCGGCAATTTGTCGGTATAGGCCGGGATCCTGACCACCACATCCGCCAGTTTCCCCAGCGTGGACTCGGGGAAAATGGTCAGCAAGGCCACGGTGCCACCCAGTTGCTTCGCTTTCGCAGCCACATTCACCAGCGAAGCCGTTTCGCCCGATGCACTCGCCAGTAACAGCAGGTCGCCTTTTTGCAGCGCAGGCGTGACCACATCGCCGACAACATGCACCTTCAGGCCGATATGCATCAGGCGCATCGCAAAAGCTTTCAGCATTAACAGCGAACGCCCTGCGCCAAAAACAAATACCGCGTTCGCCTCAGCGATGGCCTGCTCCAGACTCGCCAGTGCGGCACCATCAATCCGCGACATCGCCTGATGCAGGTCAGTACAGGCAACGCCTGCAACAAATTGCGTTTCCATCATGCGTCCTCCTGACTGAGCGGGAATAAATCATCCTGATACTCGAGCATCCCCATGATTTCCCGGACATAGTTATCGACATGCCCCAGAAAATGGAAACGTTCCGGCGCGGCGCGATAGCGCTGGTAAAGTGGCGTATCGAAGGTGATGCCAAGATGCGGGTTCTCTTTGACGGTGGCGAATTTGATGTACGGAATATGCGGATAGTAATGATTCTTGCGCACGCAGAGCTGCCCGTTCTCCTCCACGATGTAGCAGGCCATACCGTGGTAAAACTGCACCGTGTCGTAGTGAACCGCGCAGGGTTTATACGCCAGGTTGCTGAATACCAGCGGCCCGTCGCCGATATTGATAGAGCAGTGGCCGTAATTCGGCGGCACGATAATGCTCTGCCCTTCCTTCACCACCGCTACGATAAGATCGTCCACCAGCAGATCTTTTGGCTCAACGGCAAAATCCGGCGACTTTTGCAGGATATACGCCGCAGTGCCCTTAATCACTTCATACACTTCCGGATGGGTGTTGCGCCGCGTATCGTTATAGCCGTGATAGTGACCGCTGGTTTTCTTGCGCTCCTTGCCAATCGTTCCCGGCATGATGATGGTGATGTCGTACTGATACTGATCAGCGGCAAGCCGTTCCTGATCCTCCGGAAAGCACAAGCCGCGATAAACATCGTAAGCCGGTTCATCGCATAGCGCTTCGGTGAACTCCGGTAAGACCACCGCCATCTGCCCGGCGCTTTTGCGGCCAAAGCCGAGATAGTTTAGCGGCGGTTTCAGCGCCATTACGCCATCATCATCGAGATACAGCGGCAGGCCGCTGTGGTGTAGCTGTTTCATTTTGCCTCCTGTGTATACGCGTTAGCTGCGCGGATCGCCTCTTTCAGCCGATCGGACTTCATGCCAAATACGCTCTGGATGTTGTTCCCGACCTCGACGATGCCCGCCGCGCCAAGCTGTTTCAGCAGCGCTTTGTCCACCAGCGTCTTATCCGTTACGTCAATGCGCAGACGCGACATGCAGGCTTCGATGCTGGTCATATTTCCCAGTCCGCCATAGGCCAGAATGATGCCGCTCACCAGGTCGTTTTGTTCGCTTTCCTGCGCCACCGCGTTTTCTTCAACCTCACGCCCCGGCGTCAGCAAATTCCAGCTACGAATAGCAAAGGTAAACAGGGCGTAGTACAGCGCCCCCATCACCAGCCCGACCGGGAACACCATATACCAGTGAGGCGCGCGCGGCAGGACGCCAAAGAACAGATAGTCAATAAGCCCGCCAGAGAAAGAGAGCCCGATATGCACGCTGAACCACTCCATCAGCAGGAACACCAGTCCCGCCAGGACGGCGTGAATGCCATACAGCACGGGCGCAACAAACAGGAAGGAGAACTCAATCGGCTCGGTGATGCCGCAGACAATGGAGGTGATCGCGCCAGAGAGCATAATGCCCTTCACCCGCGCTCTGTTTTCCGGGCTGGCACAGCGGTAGATCGCCAGCGCAATCGCCGGAATACAGAACATTTTGATGGGCGTCAGCCCGGCCATAAAGGTTCCGGCGGTAATCGGCACCTGGTCTTTCAACTGGGCAAAGAAGATAAGCTGGTCGCCATGCACCACCTGCCCGGCCTTATTCACGTACTCGCCAAACTGCAGCCAGAAGGTCGGCCACCAGACATGGTTAAGACCAAACGGGATCAGCAGCCGCTCGACAAAACCAAACAGGAAGGCGGACACGCCCGGCCCCTGCACCGTCATGGTATTCGACAGGCCATTAATCAGATGCTGAACAGGCGGCCAGACCACCGCCATCACCAGCCCGACGAACAGCGCGGCGAAGGAGGTTATAATCGGCACAAAACGCTTGCCGGAAAAGAACTCCAGCCACGAAGGAAGCTGGATGCGGTAATAGCGTTTATACAGCCAGGCGGCGATAATCCCAATGATGATGCCGCCAAACACGCCAGTCTGGAGCGAAGGGATGCCCAGCACCATCGTGTAGTCACGCACCTGCGCCACCGACTCGGGCGTGATCCCCAGAAACTGGCCGATGGTGACGTTCATAATCAGAAACCCGGCGATCGCCGACAGCCCGGCAATGCCCTGATCGTCACTAAGCCCTACCGCCACGCCGACCGCAAACAGCAGCGGCAGGTTAGCGAAAATCACGCTGCCTGCTTCCGCCATCAGCTTCAGCACGTGAACCAGCCAGTCCGCGCCGAGAAACGGCAGGCTGGCGACAATATTGGGATCCTGAAAGCTGACGCCGAAGGCCAGCAAAATACCGGCGGCAGGCAGCATGGCAATGGGGATCATGAGCGATCGCCCGATGCTTTGTAACATTTGCAGAAGGTTGAATCTTTTCATCTCGATCTCCTGAGCGCGTCTTTATGACAGGGATTCGCACAACAGCAGGTTCTGCTCCGAACACCTTCAGTATCCGAACCGGGGATGATTAAAAAAACAGCAACCAAAGACGAAAGTTATTTCCGGTTTTCGCTTAAAACCGGAAAATTTATGAGGGCAATCACGCCGCAAACCGTCAGAAAGAGATAAAAGAGGAAATCGCGTTCGGCGGGAGGCCATCATATGAATATCTTCGAGGCGCATTTTCGCAGACTGCACGCCCGCTACGGCGCAGGTCAGACGCACGAATTACAGATGCAGGAGATCGCCGCCATCTTCGGCTGTTCAGTGCGTAACTGCCGTATTGCGCTGAAGAAGATGCATCAGGAAAAATGGCTCGACTGGCAGCCGCAGCGCGGACGCGGCAAGCGCTCACGGCTCCATCTGTTAACCTCGCCGGAAAAGCTGTTCAGCCAGAACGTCAATAAGCTGCTGGAGAAGCAGGATTACGGCAACGTGCTGAGGTTTATCGGCAACGACAAGTATCTGCTGGATCGCCTGAGCCTGTGGCGCTTTGGGGTACAGGATAAAAGCAGCGAAACGCGGGTGCGCATCCCCTACTACCGCAATCTGGATCCGCTTAATCCGCTCGTTCCCCTGCGGCGAACCGAACGCCACCTCCTGCGCCAGTGCCTGAGCGGGCTGACGCGCTATGACGCCATTCAGGGCAGGATCGTCCCCGATATCGCCCACTACTGGACCCACAACGACGACTTTACCCGCTGGGAGTTCTGGCTGAAATCCACCGCCCGCTTTGCCGATGGCAATGAGCTGGATGCCAGCGCCGTTCAGCGCGGCCTGCTCGCCGCCAGCCAGAGCCCGCAGTTCGCGCCGCTTTTCAGCCCAATCAAAGCCATCACCGCTGACGCCCCCTGGCATCTGGTGATTGAAACGCATCACCCGGTCAGGCGGCTCGACTGCCTGCTCGCCACCCAGCCGACGATGCTGTTTGATTACCAGCACGGACACATCCGCTGTACCGGCGCTTTCCACCTGCAGGAGCACAGCGACAACTTTATGGTTTTGCGGCGCAATCAACACTGGCATCAGGCGCGCCCCGGACTGGATGAGATCACCATTTTCACCTGGGCGCCAGAACATATCAGCATGAGCTTTATTCCCCTGCTGCGGGGCGAAGAGGCGCAGGATGACCGCCCGCTTAACGAGCGTAGTCTGGAACAGGGATGCTGTTTTGTTCTGCTCGACGGTGACGGTGCCTTTGCGGATGAGGCCAGAAGACGGTTTATCAATTATCTGCTGCAACCTGTCGAACTCCTCAGCCAGACGCAGCTTCCCGACGAATACGCACGCATCCTCTCCGTTGCTCAGGGCATGCTGCCGCATTGGAATCACCGCCCGGTGGATTTCGGCGGGATCACCGCGCCGTTTAACCTGCGTCAGCCGGTGATCATCAGCACCTTTCAGCAACCGGAACTGGCGGAGCTTGCCGGGGCGATTCGCATCCTGCTTGAGCGCTGGCATATTCGCGCCGAAATACGGATCGACGCATTTGACCGCTTTAACAGCCAGCCGCTTCCTCCTGCGGATATCTGGCTCAGCAACTTTATGCTCGATACGCTTTCGGTTCCGGCGTTTCTGGAATGGCTGGCGTCCACCACGCTGTTTACACGACTGCCTGAATCCCAGCGACGCAACCTGAACGCCCTGCTGTCGACCATTCTGAACAGCGACGATGAACAGGCATTCGCCACCATTGCCGCCTTTTTCCATGAGATTACCCATCAACGATATGTCATTCCTTTGCTGCATCACTGGATGGAATTTGCGACCGAGAAGTCATTTACCTGGCGGGATTTAAATACGCTGGGATGGCCGGATTTCAGCCAACTTTGGCTCGAATAATGCTACGCCCGCAAAAGCTCGCTAAAGGGCCTTTAAAGGCCTTTAAGGGTAAGGGAGAGAAGTGTGGGATTTGGGGGGGAATGTTTGACCATCTGCATTGGCTACGTCCTCACGACGGAGCCTGTTCAAAGGCCTATGTACTGACGCCCCAATATGGCTTTACCGCCAGCGCCGATTGTTGAACACGTCAATGTCATCGAAGATATCTGCATGATCCAGATCCTGGGTTTTGTAGACCCGTTTTCTGATGCACTGCTTTTTCAGCGAACTGAAGTAAGGTCGTAGAAGTAAAACAGTACCGCCTGGCAACTCGGGCATTTTCTCGTTCTACCACTGTGCTTAGATTCAGCTTATGACGTCAGCCGATAGTGCGACTGCACCAGACCCGAAGGGAAGCTGCGGCTGGATAATAGCGTCAAATCGACATCATGGGGCAGCACTCCGAACAGCGGTTTTCCCGAACCGAGCAGGACAGGAACGGTAGTGATAACGATATCGTCGACCAGACCTTCGCGCAGGAACGACTGTATTAACTGCCCACCATCGATATAGACCCGGTGCACGTTCTTCTCCATCAGGTCAGTAAGAGCCTCCCTGGGCGTGCGGCATGAAAACTGCACTTTGCCCTTCAGCGCCTCAGGCACCGGGGTATTGGTTAGCTGCCGGGAAAGTACCAGCACGGGTCGATCATAAGGCCATTCCTCAAAAGTCAGCACCTTCTCATAACTGCCTCGCCCCATAATGATCCAATCTTTGTCCGCGATGAATGCGGCATAGCCATGGTCTTCTGTCGGGTCATCGCGCTTCAACAGCCAGTCGATATCGCCATCCTGTCGAGCGATATAACCATCAAGACTGACCGCGATGAAAACATGTGTGGTAATCATCAAGTGCTCCGTATTCAGGTTGCATATATCTCGTTGAGTTTAGCAATGTAAACGATATTGATATGCTCCGATAAAGCCACATCATAATGTTCTCAACGTCCGTTCTAGGCACGAAGCAAGCAAGTTATCTAAGCTGAAGGTCCGCTGTGAGCGAGAAGCAGACATTGTGTTCATGTGGAAAACCGGAAGATTTAGCATCCGGTTTTCCGCACTCTTGGATTACATTAATGATCTCCAGCATCTCGTGCTGGCACCGCAGCAGCTTGTCGCACTTGACGACGCTGATTTCTTTTTTCCCACTTTGCTCGTAACCATTCGCTATATGCCGGCATGTTAAGGTATAACTGCTGTGTCATATCGGCCAGAACGCGAAGATTATCTGTATAGCCGAAGTGTCCCTTTCCCATTTCAGCATGGCGGCCACCTGCAGCATCCCAGGCTTGAGAAAGCGAATATGGTGCGAACAGCTCTAGACCAGTTAAGAGTATTACAGGAGCCCTTGTTTGTCGGCGCTCGTGGATGTATTCACGCCCCCAAGACGCGAGTTTTGTAATTCGCTGAATTTCGGCCGGGGAAAGATCTCCTGCCTGCTTCATGGTTGCAAAAACCAAAATTGCGCCAGGGAAGCGGATAGCAAGTTGTTTCATTCTTTCTACATCTTCAACTTCAAATGCATCAGCAACAGCTTTTTTCTCTTCGGAATTCTCGCCCCTAAAGCTTTTTGCCTCTCCAAATACGAGTTCTGCGTGGTGATCCAGCTCATTGAAAACTTTGCGTCGGTGCCAGAGTATTAGGTCAGCTTCAATATATTGTTTTGGGGCCAATGTCAGTATTTGGCCGGTTGACCATGTAATCGTGGCATCATGATTTCCAAATGTGTTGGCGAGAAATCTTAGCGTTAGGGATGCGGCGTATCCCCCACGAGCATAATCGGGAAGTGCAAAGGGGCCTATCAACCTGTAAGCCCAACGGGACAATTGACTCGAACTTGGATCGATCATTGGAAAGCTAAACTTATTTAGGCAAAGGCCGCATGCTACTACAAGATCCAGTTCGCGTAGCGCGTGCCATCCCCAAGTAGAGCATTTTGCACACTTTAACTCCAAGCCAAGCTCAACAGCACCAAGCTCAACTAAAGTTTCAGCATTTTTATTTCGCCATATATCACCCTTCACCACATTATTAATTTTATTCTGAAATTCTTGGTGTTGAATTGAGGGTGAAATGGGCCGTCGAGAAATTTTATTGAGAAGTTTCACTATCTCTGCATGAGCAAAACTACTAATTCCCCTGAAACCTCCGAGCGTATTAATAATTTGCTGTGTAGCTTGTCCTGCATCGGAGATTTGGCTTTCAACTCCATTGTTTTTTAGCCATTCACTTATCGCCGTTGTGCCGTCACTCAAACGCCAGAGATCGGACATATTATGGAAACGGCAAAATACAACAAAACCTTCAGTTGTAGATAAGATGCTTCTCTGTATTGACTGGAAACGTGGCATCTTGGGCGACCTGTAATTACAAGGATAAACGGTTGCAGCCCGACTGGTATTTGACCAATTTTTTAATTTCACTACGTTCACCCAGCGAGCATCATTGGCACCATATCTTTCAGTGAATTCTGGATGGAGATAATCAAATCGAACTTCGGTTCGGTCACCTTCGATTTGTGTGTCAAACGTTTTTTCTGCACAGGATAGAGTAGGTCGAGTACTGCGAACTGTAAAACCAGATGATGGTCGCCAAATCGGTGGATACCAATCTTGACGCCTATTTGCCTCATCTTGATTAACCCGCAAATAGTCGGCGTAAAGTTGTTCGATATTCGCAGTAGGGATAGATCTTGCAAACATTACGGTAGCATGAGTCATTAAGCCAAATTGATTCCCTCGAACGGGGCGATGGCAATCTTCAATGTATTCTCTGCAGTATGGGGAAAGCGCATCAATCCATTGGAGTGGAATTGGTCGGACATATTTCCGCATAGCGCGAAGGTTCCAGAAGTCAATAAGATCGCGCGAGTCATGTGCATCCATGACAAAGAGCGTTGGATCCGCATTGTCATGATAATTAACCTCAATATTCGAGTGACCGATTTGTAGTGCTGAATTAAATCCATCCTTGTACAGGTCTACTAGAGCTTCTGGGGATAATTCAACCTGTTTGGGATCAAAAGCATCACAGAACCCTTGGCCAAAATATTTAAGGTCTTCATCCTCAGGGAAGCTGCCAGATAGGCAAGCACAGAACGACTTCAATGCATTCGTCCGAGGTATGAGTTCCACGATATTGTGCTCATGTCGACGCACGAATTGAAATTGTTTCTTATACAGATCTTTATATAGGTCGAAGACATCAAGCCCAGCTTGACCCCGCAGTTCATCAGATCGCCTTAGCATGGCTGAAAGTTGCAGTACTCGGTCTGGGTCATAGCCAAACCCTTTAGCCAGCCCTGCTTCAGCTTCTACAAGGAAATCAGGTTCGAAAGCATCAAGATAGCCATTGACGATCTGCAAAGCGCTCTCAGGTTTGTAGTCATCCCTATCCCACCATTTAGGCACATGGCCAAAAATTGGAATGATAGGGTTAAATTTACCGCCCCAAAGGCATGTGTTTATTTGGAAGATTTCCAGTAACCGTTTACTGTCATTAGGTTTAACGAGGAATGCGAATCGAATTGGTCGTAGGGTTACGACGGCGCTGATATGAGCCATAATTCTTCCTGTCAGAATGTAGTACGTTCACTTTGAGGTTGCATAACCGATTTGTCACGCACCGCGTAACTGAGCGTTTACAAGCATTCTACTTTGATTTACCTGCCGTTTAAAAATGGTTTAAGCATTATGTTGTGTGGAAAAAGAGGCTATTGATCTACACCTAAAATTAAATCTACGTTCAGTTAATAACGTCCGCTCTTGGCACAATGCTGACGGGACATGAGCACTCTCGGAGTTCGGACCAGAAATGGAATGGCCTGAATAAGAAGGGTAAGTCTTATAACGAAAAGGCCGCGAAAGCGGCCTTTTTTAGTCCGATGCAACCTAACTAGACTGTTGAAACGGCAGGCTTTAAAGTAATCTCACGCAAGACGTTAATCAGCTCGCGGCCACATTTTAAGTGCGGCATTCCCTAGCAACGCACCACGGGAGAGAATTTGTTCCTCATCCCATCTGTCTTTAACGGTCAGAGGCACGTTCAAACGCAGGCTGGTATGGGCAAGAAAAGCATCGCGTTTCTTTAGAAAATCTGAGTGTTGGAGGGATCGATTCACGCTGAGGTTAAGTAACGTAAGATTTCCCAAAGTTGCAATTACTTGCTGCCGTTTCCGCACCAGTTCCTGATCAGGCGTCAGCTCCGCCCCTGCAAGAACTATCTGAGCAACCGCTGATGCTTCTGTATCCGTAACAGATTGCCCATTTTCGAGAGGCCAGTGAGAGAACCACTGTTGAGGCATAAGGTGATCGATATCAAGGCTGGAAAGTTTAGGAACATCTGGTTCCTCTGTTTTAACCTGACGGCGCAGTTCCCCTTCAAGCTCTGTCAGCATCATACGCATCTTCGGTGTATCAAGCCTGCCAGGATAAAGCTGTGCGGTGATACAGGCATTAAGGAATTCTGAGTCAGTCGGCCAGCGAGAAGCCTCGCCATTCAGATTCTTAAGGCTGTAGCGTAGCTCAATACTAGAAACGGCAGTTTTAGCCAGGTGCCGTAAGACAGCCATGAATATGTTATTGTAGTTCTTAGGTGTCAACCCACACACGGCTCTTCGTACAACATATGAGACTAGATCATTAAACATGATTGTCTTTTCGGTATCAGAGATATCAGTGACTGAAATCAGGAGCGCAAGAGGATGAATAGTCGTCACGTCATAGGCTGCAATACGACGGCCAAAGCGCGCGACAGGAGTCGTACCACTATCTCCGATCAGTTCTTTATATTGATTAGCATAGCGAGTGAGAAGCGCGACCTGCTGATCGGCGCGGCGCGCAGGCATATCCTTAGTCACAAAGTCCCGGAATTCATTGTAAAGGCGCGACAAATCCACCTCACTGCGTTTTTCAGCCTGTAGCGTGGCGTGAATTAACCATTCCAGTCGGGGTTTATAAATACGACCACGGCGTTGATTTTCAGTCCAGTAGGGATCTTCAAAAGGCTTCCAGTCATTCTCATACAACATCGCAGCATCAATATCGTCACTTACAGCGCGCATAAAGATGTAATTGCGAATGAGATCAGTTGCATGAAGTTCTGCCCCACGGCCATTTAACGTTTCAAAAATGATTTGAGCATCATCTCCTTCCTCCAGGGTGATGTTGATCATTTTGAGGTCAGTCAGGACTGCATTAATCAAAGCCTCTGCATTTGAGGCTACAGGGTGCCCTTCCGCGTTGATGAACTGAATAAAAGCGTCACTAAAGAACCATAATGCTTCCAGTGAGGGTGGGTGGCTGAAATACTTACGCAGGGTCCCGTGTTGTGTGAAGTTTTCCGGATAGACCTCGCGAAGAGCTTCGACTGAGTCAACGTTGAGACTTTTAATAAAGTCTTTTTGATCACGGAATGTCGGCCAAAGTTTGAAACGTTCAACGTCTACATTACGCATAGTCTCTTCGTTTATGTTGCGTAAACAAGGCAATACGATCTTCTCCAGGCCGGAAAGTCCTGTTGCCCGAAGAGCAAGACGGATGGAAGCAAGAACATACTGAAGTGTGGTGAGTCGCTGCTGGCCATCAATGATGTGTGACGTATCCACCCCCAATAGGCTGTCTTTGGATTGTGGTTCGAGCACGATGGCCCCGAGGAAGTGAGGCGTTGGTTTTGTTTTAGAAAGTCTGCTCTCAGCCTTATCGATAATATCTTCTAATAAAGCTGACCATTGGTCTCTTAGTGTCCATACATAGGCTCGTTGATAAAATGGAACGCAATACTGCCGACGATTCTGGAAGAGTTGATTGACGGTAAGCGGCTCTGATTTCATGGGGTTCCTATAATAACGTTAAGTATTTTAAGAGCTTAAGAAACGTAAGGTTGCCACCACCTATTCAGGTAACAAGCTCCTGTAGAAGTCAGTTAAGATATCGAAGATTATTGGTAAGCGTAAAGTGATAGCCGCATTGACGGCTATCACTTTACGCTTACCCTGTATCGCCGTCGATTATTAGTATGTATTTGATGAGCATGGTCTACAGGCCAGAAAATTAAAGAGAGTGAATTATCCGACAGAAACGCTCACTTTCGGAAACGAACGACAAGCCTGTAGCGTCCACCAGAGCCTAAACTAGCAAGGAAAATCCCACTCCCAACAATCAACTTAAAAATCAATCAGATAAAAAAACCCTTCCATATCAACATCATCGCCACTCTTTTTGCGCCTTTCCTTCACCGCAAAAAATCAAAATCCCCAACAAACTCAACCACCTCCCCCACCAATTACAAGGACGCCAGCAAAATTCTCCATCGGTGATTACCAGAGTCATCCGATGAAGTCCTGAAAACCCGCACGGCGCAAGCCCTGCGGGCTTTTTTGTGCCTGCAATTTGTCCCGCGAAGTCTGAAGAGAACTCATTAAATCCGAACCTTTTAGGCCCATTGATAGGCCCAACGAAAAGCTCTGTTGTTTTCGCGTTACCAATTACCCGGCAACCCATCCCTCTCAGAATTAGACCACCAACGACACCTTTCACCCTCCGGCCGCGTCCGCGGCCGGAGGGATAGATTTACCCCTTGTGAGAATACGCGTCCAGCATGGCAAGGACCGCCCGACGCGCCGCATCGTCTGCAATATTCTCAGGCAGCGCATCAGCCCGCAGATTGACATAAGCGTCGGCAGCCCTTCGGATGGCAATCCCGACAGAGTGACGATCGTGCGTTGCCAGAGTGGAAGTCAGCAGGCCATCGGGATCAATGCCGAGGGCTTCTATTCGACGAACGCCGCGTTGCGGTAGATTGGCGCGACGAAACAGCATCGGTCCCAGCACTTGTTCCCGGAAGAAAGACAGCATCCCCAGCGCTTCGAAGAGTTCCCCCCTGCCCAGTTTAACCACGGCATAATGCAGCCAGATCCAGGCCCGGGACTCAAACCACTCCGGCGTCATGTTCGGCCAGTGCGCGCTAAATTTTGCCAGCTGTCGCTTGAGAGCATCGTTATCACGGGTAAATAGCACGGTAGGCTCCTCAACGCGCTGAGTGAGCATGTCCAGGGTGATAAATTTCAGATCGACATGCAGAAGTTCCGGGCCAAACAGGCAGATCAGCAGGCGAGGCTCACCGACGTGTTCCCCGGTGAAAGCATGTAGCAGATGGCCGAGCGTTCCGGCGAACGCCATACGCTGAGCCATGATTTCGTCATAATAGAGAGGGTCGATCACCACCACGAAATCCAGATCGGAGTATTGATCAAACCCGCCATGGATAAACGAGCCGCCGGCGAGAAGGGAGTGGATCCGCGAATCAGACTGTAATTTAAGCTTCAGTTGCTCTGCAAAACTTCTGTGTAAATCGGGTAGCGTATTAAGCATACTTTTTCCTGTTCACAAAAAAGACAAAGCATTACAGAATATCGAGTGATTCATTAGCAGACCAGATATTTCTGCTGGAACCCTACCCTCCATCGCGAAGCGCTAAATGCAAGCAATACTCCCCTCAAACCACCTCGCTCATCCACTCAGCAAACGCCCGCACGGCGGGAGAGAGAAAGCGCTGGTGCGGATAGAGCAATGTGACGGGTACCGGGGGCGGCTGCCAGTCCGTCAGCACTTCCACCAGTCTCCCCTCCTGCAGGTGGTCAGCAACGATATTCTCCGCCAGCTGCGCCAGCCCAAATCCTGCCAGGCACATTTTTATATAGAGCCCCGTTTCATTCACCGCGGCGTTGCCGCTGACGGGTACAGAAAAGGTCTCGCCATGGCGAACGAAGCGGAACTCATCGGCCCGCCTCGCCTGACCGGAGAAATAATGCACAGCCCGGTGCTGAGAGAGCGCCTCCGGTGACGGCGGCACACCATATTCCCGAAGATAGTCCGGTGACGCGCAGGTGACCCAGCGAAAGCGGCCCAGAGGGCGGGCCACCAGGCTGGAGTTGTTCAGCTCTCCCGTTCGTATCACGCAGTCGACGCCTTCCTGAATGAGATCGACCTGGCGATCGCTGACGCCGATCATCAGGTAGATATCGGGATAGCGCCGGTAAAAGTCCGGCAGATGCGGCATGACGATGAAATGCGCGATGCCCGCGGGCATATCAACCCGCAGGCGCCCCTGAGGCCGCGCGACAGACTCGCTCAGGGTGGATTCACTATGTTCGATGAGGGCGAGAATTTCCCGGCACTGCGCCAGATACTGCATCCCTTCCGGGGTAAGGCTCACCCGCCTTGTGGTCCGGTTCAGCAGCCGCACCTTCAGGTATTTTTCAAGGTTTTTAATGGTACTGGTGACAGTGGAGGCCGGCAGGGAAAGGGTTTCCGCGGCACGCACGAAGCTTCCTGCCTCCGCGACGCGCATAAACATCTGCATAGCCTGAATACGATCCACCTTCTTTCTCTCCTGTAGCGAGCAGCTTACCGACAGACGGCATGATTATTCGTGGATTATGAATAATGAAAACAATTTACGCACCTTTTTACGCTTAATCGCCTGGCGTATCGTTGCACGGTGGATTACGAAAGGGGGCCAGAAAATGAACATGCCCTCAATAAATATTCAGATAATCATTACGTTAAATAGCATGCACAAAGGAAAAACCATGTCCGTTCAGCCTGTCGAAATAAGTAAGGCCTATCGTTTATTGCAGGTCGGGTCCACCACCATGATTTCCGCAAAATATGATGGCGTCGAAAATGTCATGTCAGCCGCCTGGGTTGGGCTGGCAGGCGAGCGAAAAGTGGTGGCCTATATTGGCACCCAGGCTTTCACTCGTCAGCTGGTGGAAAAGAGCGGCTATTTCGTGGTGCAGATCCCCGTAGTCAGCCAGATGGCAACCGTCCTCTACGCTGGCGGGCGCAGCTATGCCGACGCGCCGGATAAAAATGACACCATCCCCTTCTTTTATCAGCCGGAATTTGATCTTCCTCTTGTGGCAGGCTGTGCGGGCTGGCTGGTGTGCAAAGTGATGCCCTACCCGGACATTCAGCAGCAACACAATCTGTTTATGGGCGATATCGTCGCCGCCTGGAGCGATGACCGGGTATTCCGCAACGGACACTGGATTTTTGATGATGCGCCGGACGAGCTACGGACCGTTCACTATGTCGCAGGCGGGCAGTTCTATGCCATCGGCAAAGGCAGCAAATTCGATCATGGGCCGGGTCAGGACTGACCCTCCCCGGTCATGCGGATCGCTGACGAGATGTCTGCGCAACAGAGCGGCTGATACTCCGGCGCCAGACGCCGGGCGCCTGGCCGTACTGGCGCTTGAAGCTGCGGTTGAAGGACTGCTGGGAGTCAAAGCCGAGGGCAATCGCCACGTTCAGGATCGGCTCGTTGCTGTGGGCCAAGCGTTCGATCGACTTTTGCAGCTTTTTCGCCCGAATATATTCTCCGAGGGGCTGCCCGGTATGTTCTTTGAAGATCCGCTGCAGGTGCCACTTCGAATAGCCGGCTCGTCGGGCAACGGTGTCAATATCCAGACGGCTATCAAGATGGTTGTCGATCCAGTCGATCAGATCCTGAATGATGGCGCCAGTGTTCATCATGTTACCCCCTCGCGGCCGGTTAAAAGCATCTTTGTCAGTTGCATTTAAAGGTGGCCTGTTTTTACACAAAATGCAAGTTTTATTGTTACATTTAAATCCACGCCGGGATCGCGGTTTTTTATCCCCCCCTGGACCGCACATAAAGTGCAACAATTATTCTTGCACTTAGTTAAGCGCCTTCCTACAATCGCCGCGATAGTGTATTCGAAATTGTTACAGTTTTGTGGCGATGATCGACACAAATGGCCTTAAGCCAGCCCGGACAAAGGAAGTGGCGCGGCTTCTCACGCTGCGTCTTGCCCGGCGGCTACATTTACCGGAATAAAAATAATGAGCCTGCAAAAAACCTGGGGAAACATTCACCTGACCGCGCTCGGCGCGATGATGCTCTCCTTTCTGCTCGTCGGCTGCGACGACAGCGTCGCGCAGAATGCTGCGCCTCCCGCCCCGACGGTCAGCGCCGCTAAGGTGCTGGTGAAGTCGATCAGTCAGTGGGATAGTTTTAACGGTCGCATTGAAGCGGTGGAGAGCGTTCAGCTTCGCCCTCGCGTCTCGGGATACATTGATAAAGTGAATTACACCGACGGCCAGGAGGTGAAAAAGGGCCAGGTGCTGTTCACGATAGATGACAGAACCTATCGCGCCGCGCTGGAGCAGGCGCAGGCGGCGTTGGCAAGAGCCAAAACGCAGGCCAGCCTGGCGCAAAGCGAGGCGAACCGCACCGATAAATTAGTCCATACCAACCTCGTCTCCCGTGAAGAGTGGGAGCAGCGCCGGTCAGCCGCGGTTCAGGCGCAGGCCGACATTCGCTCCGCGCAGGCGGCGGTGGATGCCGCGCAGCTTAACCTCGACTTCACCAAAGTGACCGCCCCTATTGACGGCCGCGCCAGCCGGGCGCTGATCACCAGCGGTAACCTGGTCACCGCGGGCGACACCGCCAGCGTGCTCACCACCCTGGTCTCGCAGAAGACGGTGTACGTCTACTTTGACGTCGACGAGTCAACCTACCTCCACTATCAAAACCTCGCCCGCCGCGGGCAAGGCGCGTCCAGCGATAATCAGGCGCTCCCGGTGGAGATTGGCCTGGTTGGCGAGGAAGGTTACCCCCACCAGGGCAAAGTGGATTTTCTCGATAATCAGTTAACGCCGAGTACCGGCACCATCCGCATGCGTGCGCTGCTGGATAACTCGCAGCGTCTGTTCACACCGGGGCTGTTTGCCCGCGTGCGTCTGCCGGGCAGCGCAGAGTTCAAAGCCACGCTGATCGACGACAAAGCGGTACTGACCGATCAGGATCGTAAATACGTCTATATCGTTGATAAAGATGGTAAAGCACAGCGCCGCGACATTACCCCAGGGCGGCTGGCAGACGGTTTACGCATCGTTCAGAAGGGGTTGAATCCTGGGGATAGCGTCATCGTCGACGGCTTACAAAAAGTGTTTATGCCGGGTATGCCGGTTAACGCCAAAACCGTTGCCATGACCTCCAGCGCCACCCTTAACTGATCCCTAATCAGAGAATCCAAGACATGGACTTTTCCCGCTTTTTTATCGACAGGCCGATTTTCGCCGCGGTGCTGTCGATTTTAATTTTTATCACCGGGTTAATCGCTATCCCGCTGCTGCCGGTGAGCGAATATCCGGACGTCGTCCCGCCGAGCGTCCAGGTGCGCGCGGAGTATCCCGGCGCCAACCCGAAAGTGATTGCCGAGACCGTGGCGACGCCGCTGGAGGAAGCGATCAACGGCGTTGAAAACATGATGTATATGAAATCGGTCGCCGGCTCCGACGGCGTGCTGGTCACCACCGTCACCTTCCGCCCGGGTACCGACCCGGATCAGGCGCAGGTTCAGGTGCAGAACCGCGTCGCGCAGGCCGAAGCGCGTCTGCCGGAGGATGTACGCCGTCTGGGGATCACCACCCAGAAGCAGTCTCCGACGCTGACCCTGGTGGTGCATCTGTTTTCGCCAAAGGGTAAGTACGACTCGCTGTATATGCGCAACTACGCCACGCTGAAAGTGAAGGATGAGCTGGCGCGCCTGCCCGGCGTCGGTCAGATCCAGATTTTTGGCTCCGGTGAATATGCGATGCGCGTCTGGCTGGATCCCAATAAGGTCGCGGCCCGCGGTCTGACGGCCTCGGATGTGGTGACGGCGATGCAGGAGCAAAACGTCCAGGTGTCTGCCGGACAGCTTGGCGCCGAGCCGCTGCCGCAGGAGAGCGATTTCCTGATCTCCATTAACGCCCAGGGCCGTCTGCATACCGAAGAAGAGTTTGGCAATATCATTCTGAAAACGGCGCAGGATGGCTCGCTGGTCCGCCTGCGCGACGTGGCGCGCATCGAGATGGGTTCCGGTAGCTATGCGCTGCGCTCCCAGCTCAACAATAAGGATGCGGTCGGGATCGGTATCTTCCAGTCACCCGGCGCTAACGCCATCGATCTGTCGAACGCGGTACGCGCCAAAATGGCCGAGCTGGCCACCCGCTTCCCGGAAGATATGCAATGGGCGGCGCCGTACGACCCGACGGTTTTCGTCCGCGACTCCATCCGCGCGGTGGTGCAGACGCTGCTGGAGGCGGTAGTGCTGGTGGTGCTGGTAGTGATCCTGTTCCTGCAGACCTGGCGCGCGTCGATTATCCCGCTGATCGCGGTGCCGGTATCGGTGGTGGGTACCTTCAGCATTCTCTATCTGCTGGGCTTCTCGCTGAATACCCTGAGCCTGTTCGGGCTGGTACTGGCGATTGGTATCGTGGTGGACGACGCCATCGTGGTGGTGGAGAACGTCGAGCGTAATATCGAAGAGGGGCTTGCGCCGCTTGCCGCGGCGCATCAGGCGATGCGTGAGGTCTCCGGGCCGATTATCGCCATTGCGCTGGTGCTGTGTGCGGTGTTCGTACCGATGGCGTTTCTCTCCGGGGTCACCGGCCAGTTCTACAAACAGTTCGCGGTGACCATCGCCATCTCGACGGTGATCTCGGCCATCAACTCGCTGACGCTCTCCCCGGCGCTGGCGGCCCTGCTGTTAAAGCCGCACGGCGCGAAGAAAGACCTCCCTACCCGGCTGATCGATCGCCTGTTTGGCTGGATTTTCCGTCCGTTTAACCGCTTTTTCCTGCGCAGCTCGAACGGCTATCAGGGACTGGTAGGCAAAACGCTTGGACGCCGTGGCGCAGTGTTTGCGGTGTACCTGCTGCTGCTCTGCGCCGCTGGGGTGATGTTTAAAGTCGTCCCCGGCGGGTTTATTCCCACCCAGGATAAGCTGTATCTCATTGGCGGCGTGAAGATGCCGGAAGGGTCGTCGCTGGCGCGCACCGACGCGGTGATCCGCAAAATGAGCGAGATCGGGATGAATACCGAAGGGGTCGACTATGCGGTCGCTTTCCCGGGGCTTAACGCGCTGCAGTTCACCAACACGCCGAATACCGGGACGGTCTTTTTTGGCCTGAAACCGTTCGACCAGCGCAAACACACGGCGGCGGAAATTAACGCGGAGATCAACGCCAAAATCGCGCAAATCCAGCAGGGCTTTGGCTTCTCCATCCTGCCGCCGCCGATTTTAGGACTGGGTCAGGGTTCCGGCTACTCTCTGTACATCCAGGATCGCGGAGGGCTGGGCTATGGCGCGCTGCAAAGCGCGGTGAATGCGATGTCCGGGGCGATTATGCAAACGCCGGGGATGCACTTCCCGATCTCGACTTACCAGGCTAACGTGCCGCAGCTGGACGTGCAGGTCGATCGCGATAAGGCGAAAGCACAGGGGGTATCGCTAACCGAGCTATTCGGTACGCTGCAGACCTATCTCGGCTCGTCTTATGTCAATGACTTTAACCAGTTCGGGCGTACCTGGCGCGTGATGGCCCAGGCCGATGGGCCATACCGCGAGAGCGTGGAAGATATCGCCAACCTGCGCACCCGCAATAATCAGGGCGAAATGGTGCCGATCGGCAGTATGGTGAATATCAGTACCACCTACGGGCCGGATCCGGTGATCCGCTACAACGGTTATCCGGCGGCGGACCTGATTGGCGATGCCGATCCGCGGGTCCTCTCTTCTTCACAGGCGATGACGCATCTGGAGGAGCTGTCGAAGCAGATCCTGCCGAATGGGATGAATATTGAGTGGACGGATCTCAGCTTCCAGCAGGCCACCCAGGGCAACACGGCGCTGATCGTCTTCCCGGTGGCGGTGCTGCTGGCGTTCCTCGTGCTGGCCGCGCTGTATGAAAGCTGGACCCTGCCGCTGGCGGTGATCCTTATCGTACCGATGACGATGCTCTCCGCGCTGTTTGGCGTCTGGCTGACCGGGGGCGATAACAACGTCTTCGTGCAGGTGGGTCTGGTGGTCCTGATGGGCCTGGCCTGTAAAAACGCCATTCTGATCGTCGAGTTTGCCCGCGAGCTGGAGATCCAGGGGAAAGGCATCATGGAAGCGGCGCTGGAGGCATGCCGCCTGCGTCTGCGCCCGATCGTGATGACCTCCATCGCCTTTATCGCCGGGACCATTCCGCTGATCCTCGGCCACGGCGCGGGGGCGGAAGTCCGCGGCGTCACCGGGATCACGGTATTCTCCGGGATGCTGGGCGTGACGCTCTTCGGTCTGTTCCTGACGCCGGTGTTTTACGTGACGCTGCGGAAACTGGTGACCCGCAGGAAGCCGGTCCAGGAGGATCTGCCCGCCTAGCCTGCAGCAGATAACAAAAAAACCGCCTTCACAATTTGAAGGCGGTTTTTTTTCGTCACCAGAAAATGATTAATGCGCTTTTTTAAAGCGGGCGATCATTTCCGGCACCGGGTCGCAGCCGCTGGTATCGGCGTTTTTGACCGCCTCCAGCGCGCTGGCCACGGTATGGCGAGCGAGGACGTTTAACGAAGCCTGCTCTGCTTCGTCGGCAACCGATTTGAAGTACCAGCAGGCGTTGGCGCTGACCACGCAGCGGGCCGGGACGTCAGGACGCGACGCCCACAGTTTTTTATCTTCGATAACCGAAAGATAGATATCACGCAGGGTGATCTTGTCCGCCGGACGGCCAAGATGAATTGAGCCGTTGCGGCCAAGCGTGGAGACGATAATGCCGTCACGAGTTAGCGGAACCATTAGTTTACGGATAAAGCTCGGGTTCGCTTCCAGGCCGTAGGCCAGAATCGCACTCGTCGAACGTTCACCCATCTGCTCCGCCATTGCTACGCTGAGAACCATCTGCAAAGCTGTCGGGAAGCGGTAATCTAACATGGCAGTGTCCTGGGTTGCGGTGAATCTTGTTCTTTTTGGCACCGCAGAGGTGAATAATCAATGAACAACAATATAACAAATACGGGAATTTTTTTGAAGCAATCTGCGGTTAGCCTGCGAAGTAAATTTTCTGATTTCACGGGCAAAGGCGGGGCAAACACAGATTCCCTTTCGTACCGTTTTATTTAACGCAAACGCCATCCTTTGTTCCGCTAGCCGCGACCTGTCCACACCAGCGGCGCCTAACCCTGTGGATAACCTGGAGGCAGTTGCCTGGCAGCCGCAGCCCGGGCGGGCTACCGGCCGCCGTTCGTTTTTTGAACAGGGGACATACCCCCGCCGGGCAGCGCGCTAAGCGCGAAAATCACCACCCCGGCACAGGGAAGCGCCCGCCCCGCTTAATAATTCCACTTCGGCCGCGCTACCGTATTTTTCTTCAGCAGATCGCGGAACGCTTTCAGATAGGGTTCATTGCTGCGCCCGCGCTTACAGATGGCCGAGAACGGCGACTGAAAGCCAAACTCGTTGGGCAGCAGCACCCGCAGGCGGTTCTCTTTGATCCACGGCCAGGCGTAATGCTCCGGCAGATAGCCAATATATTTCCCCGAGAGGATCAGCAGCAGCTGGGCGTCGACGGTCTCGACGGTGGCGCTCCCTTTGCTGAAGCCCCGACGGCGGAGATCGCTGGTGTTCCAGTAGCTGCGGGTCACCAGCGGGCACTGGCTGATCTGCTCTTTATCGAGCTGGCGGCTGAAGAACATCGGGTGCAGATCGCTGCAGTAGAGCCAGTGCTGTTCACGGTACAGCGGCTCGCTGATGATGTTATGCACCTGCGAGTTGTAGCTGCCGATAGCCAGGTCGATATGGTTGTTCAGCACGCCGTTCAGTTGCTCCGCCGGGGTGCGGATAATCAGTTTGATATGCACATGGGGAAATTTGTCGCTGAAGCTGCGCAGAACCACCGGCAGCGAGAGCGCCGTTTCGGTCTCGATGGAGTCGAGCGTCGAGATGCACAGGGTGCCGCTGTGCTCCCCTTTGAGCAGCGCCGACTGCCGCTCCAGCTCATTGAGTTCGCTCAGTACGCGGATCGCCTGCTGTAAAAACTGCTGACCTTTCTCGGTCAGAGAAAAGCCGCCGCGCCCGCGCTGGCAGAGGGTGAAGCCGAGCTGTCCCTCCAGCTGCGACATCGCATTGCTGATGGCGGAGACCGAAATACCCAGCTCCTGCTGGGCCCGGCTGTAGCTCTCCAGGCGGGCCACCGCCTCGAAAACCTGCAGCTGGCGAATATTGAGGCTGGCGTCGTGATGCATCGTATTTAGTTCACCAATAAATGAACTGAGTATTTACGCCAGACGATGTAAAGTCCAGCGCGGGTTGCGCACTATCTCTCCTGTTACGTTTCATCCGTCAGATTCAGGAGCAGACATGGATAACCTCTTTCACCAACCGCAGGGTGGCAATGAGATGCCACGCTTCGCCGGCCGCGCCACAATGATGCGCCTGCCGTTTATTGAAGATTTACAGGGACTTGACGCGGCGTTTGTCGGCATTCCGCTGGATATCGGCACCTCGCAGCGCTCGGGCACGCGCTACGGACCACGCTATATTCGCGCCGAATCGGTGATGATCCGTCCGTACAATATGGCGACCGGCGCCGCGCCGTTCGACTCGCTGTCGGTGGCTGATATCGGCGATGTGCCGATCAATACCTACAGCCTGCTCAAATCGGTGCAAATTATCGAAGATTACTACACTGGTTTGAATAGTTATCCGCTGATCCCGCTGACCCTCGGCGGGGACCACACCATTACCCTGCCGATCCTGCGGGCGCTGACCAAAAAACATGGTCCGGTGGGGCTCATCCACGTCGACGCCCATACCGACACCAATGATGAGATGTTCGGAGAGAAAATCGCCCACGGCACCACCTTCCGCCGCGCCGTTGAGGAGGGACTGCTCGACCTCAAACGGGTGGTGCAGATTGGTCAGCGCGCCCAGGGCTATGCCGCCGGCGACTTCCAGTGGGGCGTTGACCAGGGCTTTCGCCTGGTGCAGGCGGAGCAGTGCTGGCATACCTCGCTGGCGCCGCTGATGGCCGAAGTCCGCCAGCAGATGGGCAACGGGCCGGTGTATCTCAGCTTTGATATCGACAGCCTCGATCCCATCTGGGCTCCAGGAACCGGGACGCCGGAAGTTGGCGGTCTGAGCTCCATTCAGGCGCTGGAGATCGTCCGCGGCTGCCGCGGCCTGAACCTGATTGGCGCCGATCTGGTCGAGGTCTCGCCCCCCTACGACGTGAGCGGTAATACCTCCCAGCTGGCGGCCAACCTGCTGTACGAGATGCTCTGCGTCCTGCCCGGCGTGAAGTACGCCTGAGGAAGCCGCCATGGAGCTGAAATGCTTTCGCACTCTCTGGGGAGTGACGACCCCCTGGCCGCAAACGCTGGATGAACTGCAGCGCGTCGGCTGCTGCGGCATCGAAGCCCGCGTGCCGTTAACGGTGGCCGAGCGGCGGCAGCTCGCCGACCGCCTGCAGGCGTCGGGGCTGGAGTATATCGCCATTCTTTTCAGCGGCGGCGGGGTGCTCCCCGCCCAGCATGAAACGCCCGAGCAGCATCTGGCGCGCCTGCAGACCCGCTTCGCCGAGGCCAGCAGCCTCAACCCGCGCTTTGTCAATTTGCTGGCGGGCAACGATCGCTGGCCGCTGGCGCAGCAGGTCGATTTTCTCGGCAAGGCGCACGAGCTGGCCGCCGGGTTTGGTTTGACCTGCAGCTTTGAAACCCATCGCGCCACCTCGCTGTACAGCCCGTGGCTCACCCTGGAGATCATTCAGCAGCTCCCCCAGCTGCGCTTTACCGCCGACATCAGCCACTGGGTGGTGGTCAGCGAGCGCCTGCTGGATGACCCCAGCGATGACTTCAGCGCCTTTATCGACCGCGTACATCACGTGCAGGCCCGGGTGGGCTACGACCAGGGGCCGCAGGTGCCGCACCCGGCGGCGCCTGAGTATCAGCCGGCGCTGGCTTTTGCCGAGCGCTTCTGGCAACAAATCTGGCGTTCGCAGCGCCAGCGCGGCTACCCGCAGACCACGCTGACCCCGGAGTTTGGCGCCGACGGCTATCTGCACCATCTGCCGTTCACCAACGTTCCGGTGGCCGATCTCTGGTCGCTCAACGCCTGGATGGCCACGCGCCAGCAGGCCCACTTTCAGCAGTTTTTATCGCTCACTGAACAGGAACCGCAGCCATGACCGCCGTGAAGCACGCTTTTACTGAACTCCCGACCATCGATATCCGCGATCTGGCCGGCGATGACCTCGCCAGGCGTCAGGCGGTGGCCGACGCCATCGGCCGCGCGGCGCGCGAGGTGGGCTTTTTCTACATCACCGGCCACGGTATCGACCCGGCGCTGATCGCCGGCGTCCGCGAGGCGGCGAAGCAGATCTTCGCCCTGCCGATGGAGGAGAAGATGAACTATTACATCGGCCACTCCAAAAGCCATAAGGGCTACGTTCCGGAAGGAGAAGAGATCTACGGCTCCGGCAAGCCGGACCATAAAGAGGCTTTCGATATCGGCTTCCAGGCAGCGGATGACCATCCGCTGGTGCTCGCCGGTACGCCGCTGATCGGCGCCAACGAGTGGCCCGATCTGCCAGATTTCCGCGCGCGGGTGCTGGCCTACTACGACGCGGTTTTCGCCCTCGGCCACCGTCTGTTCGACGCTTTCGCCCTCGCGCTCGGCCTGCCGGAAGGGTATTTCAAACCGATGGTGACCTGCCCGCCGGCTAAGCTGCGGCTGATCCATTACCCGTTCGACGCCAGCGTCGAAGATGTTCCCGGAATTGGTGCACACACCGACTATGAGTGCTTCACCCTGCTGCTCGCCGACCAGCCCGGCCTTGAAGTTCTCAATGAAGAAAGCGTGTGGATCGATGCACCTCCCGTCAAGAACGCCGCCGGAGAAGAGGCGTTCGTGATCAATATCGGCGACATGCTGGAAGTGCTCAGCGCTGGCACATTTGTTGCTACAGCCCACCGGGTGCGCAAAGTGCCGCAGGAGCGGTACTCCTTCCCGCTGTTTTTCGCCTGCGATTACCACACGCTGATCCGTCCGCTGCCGACTTTTCTCGCCGCCGGCGAAGCCGGTGAATATCAGGAGCTCAGCATCGGGGAGCATATGTGGAGCCAGGCCCTGCAAACCTATCGCTACCTGCGCGAAAAGGTCAATCGCGGTGAACTTCAGCTACCGGAGCGCGCGCGCGGCACCAATACGTTTGGCCATTTGAAAAAACAGGCTCAGCAAAAAAACCCCTAACCACCCGTGAGGATCCATGATGACTAGCACCCTGAAAAAAATCTCGCGCCATGTCGCGCTTACCCTCGCCGTCAGCGCCTGTTTTTCCCCTGTCACCCAGGCGGCGGAACTGCTGACCGAGGGCGTCTTTAAGGTGGGAATGGAGGTCACCTACCCGCCGTTTGAGTCCTATGACAGCAATAACAATATCGTCGGTCTCGACCCGGAGTTTGCCGCGCTGATCGCCCAACATCTGCAGGCCAAACCGCAGCTGATCGACACCAAGTTCACCAGCCTGATCCTCGGCATCGGCAAGAAATATGACGCGGTGATCTCCGGGATGTACGTGACGCCGGAGCGCCAGAAACAGGCCGACGCCATCCCTTACGCCCTCTCCGGCGCGTCGATCATCGCCCTGAAGGGCGGCGCGGTGCAGCCGAAAACCGAAGATGAGCTGTGCGGTGTGAAGGTCGGTCTGCAGGCGGGCACCACCTGGGTGACCAGCCTGAAAAAACACTCCGATGAGTGGTGCCTGAAAAACGGCAAACCGGCCATCACCATTCAGGAGTTCCCGACGGCGCCGGAAGCCTCGCAGGCGCTGCTGTCGAAGAACATCGGCGCTCAGCTTGAGATTGCCCCGGCAGCGCAGATCATCGTCGACAAGAGCCGCGGCCGCCTGGCGATAAGCTCTACGCGCCTGGTCTACCCGCTGCCGCTGGGGATCTACGTCGCCAAAGGCAACACCGAGCTGGCGGAGGCGATCAAGGCCGCCCTGGCCACGCTGAAGGCCAACGGCCAATATGCCGCGTTGATCAAAAAATACAACTTAGAAAGCATCGATTAAGACAATAAGCACTGCGCAACAGGAGTCAGTATGGCGTTCGATTGGGGATACTTTTTTTCATTGTTTAGCATTGGGGCATTCTGGCAGGCGTGCGTGACCGTCATCGTAATCAGCACCTTGTCCTGGGGGATCGGCCTGGTGGTCGGTTTTCTGTTAGCCTGCGCGAAGCTCTCGGCGCCGCGCTGGGTCAAGATCCCCGTCGAACTCTATATCTGGTTTTTTCGCAGCGTGCCGCTGATGGTGCTGCTGGTGTTTGTCTACAACCTGCCGCAGCTGTTTCCGGTGACCCAGCCGCTGCTCGGGGTGCCGTTTATCGCCGGGCTGGTGTCGATGACCGTCACCGAGGCGGCCTATATGGCGGAGATCCACCGCGGCGGGCTGCTGTCGGTGGCCAAGGGGCAGAGCGAGGCAGGCCATGCGCTGAGCTTCAGCTTTATCGGCATCCAGCGGCTGATCGTGATCCCTCAGGCGTTTCGCATCTCGCTACCGACGCTGATCAATGAATACATCACCATCATTAAGCTGAGCTCGATTCTGTCGGTGGTCTCCTTACCCGAGCTGCTGCTCACCGGCCAGCGCTTGTATGCGCAGAATTTCCTTGTGATGGAGACCCTGCTGGCGGTAGCGGTGTACTACGTGATGGTGGTTACCGTCTTCACCTGGCTGTTCCGGGCGCTGGAAAATCGTCTCGATATTCAGCGTAAGCGTCCGCAAACCCTCAGCGAGGCGGAATGCCAGGCGCTGCGCCAGAGCCTGCCGGCGCTGACGGAAGAGATCAAAACGCCGGCCGTCAACGGCGCGCCGCCAGCGCTCGATCTGCGGGGCATTCGCAAATCCTGGGGTCAGCATGAGGTGCTGAAAGGCATCGATCTGCAGGTGGAGAACGGGGAGGTGATCAGCATCATCGGCCCGTCCGGCTCCGGCAAAACCACCCTGATCCGCACCATCAACGCCCTCGAAAGCCTTGATGGCGGGGAGATCATTCTCTACGGCGAGGACTATCTGAAGGGCGGAGCCATCGTCGACAAACGCCAGATGCGCGCCGGGGTGCGGCGCATCGGCATGGTCTTCCAGAGCTTCAACCTGTTCCCCCACCGCACGGTGCTCGACAACGTGATGCTGGCCCCGCGCTATCACCAGCTGCTTGACCAGCCGGTCGCCCGCGAGCAGGCCCTGGCGCTGCTCGACCGCGTCGGCCTGCTGGCCCATGCCCACAAATACCCCGGACAGCTCTCCGGCGGCCAGCAGCAGCGCGTGGCGATCGCCCGGGCGCTGGCTCTGAAGCCGGACATTATGCTGTTTGACGAGCCAACCTCGGCGCTGGATCCGGAGCTGGTAGGCGAAGTGCTGAAGGTCATTCAGTCGCTGGCCCGCGAAGGCATGACCATGCTGATTGTCACTCACGAGATGGACTTCGCCCTGTCGATTTCCGACCGCGTGGTGCTGATGGAGAACGGCGTGGTGCAGGCCGATATCGCCCCGCAGGTGATCCGCAGCCCGCTAGAGGCCCCTTCTCTGCAACGAATCCGTGAATTTATGGGAGTACGCTAAATGGCAACTGAGCAACACCTGCGCCAGCAGTTGGCCGCCGCCTACCGGCTGGCGGCGCTGTTCGGCTGGGAGGATACCCTCTACACCCACTTCTCCGTGCGCCTGCCCGGCGATGGCGAGCCGCGTTTTTTAATTAACCCCTTCGGCATGATGTTTGACGAAGTCACCGCCAGCAACCTGATCGTGGTGGATATGCAGGGCAAGGTCGTAGCGGGCGACGCGCCAGCTAACTCGGCGGGCTTTACCATCCACAGCGCGGTGCATATGGCCCGGGAAGACGCCCACTGCGTGATCCACACCCATACGCTGCCGGGAATGGCGGTGGCCGCCTGCGAGGATGGCCTGCTGCAGCTTAACCAGATCAGCACCGAGTTTTACCAGCGCGTCGGCTACCATCCCTATGAAGGGGTGGCCTTTGACCTCGACGAACGGGCGCGCATCCAGCGCTCGCTGGGGAATAATATCGCCATGATCCTGCAGAGCCACGGCCTGCTGTCGGTGGGCCGCACCGTGGCCGATGCGTTTTACATCATGTACTACCTGAACCGCGCCTGCGAGATCCAAATGGCCACCGCCCAGCTGGCGGCCCTCAGCCCGATCCACACCATCGCTCCGCACCTCAGCCAGCACGCCTGCGAGCAGCTGATGGGCGTGGAGCATGAACGTCAACAGGTCTGGCAGGCGTGGCTGCGCCGTCTTGACCGTCTCGATACCTCTTACAAAGACTAACGCCTATGTCTGATATCACTATCGTGGTGGATTGTAACGACGCGGATTTCGCCCGCGATATCTGCGCCGCCCTGCAGCAGTTTCCCGACGTCACGGCGCTTCTGCCCCATCACCAGGCGGCGCGCGACGCCCAGTACGCCAGCTGCTGGTTCCCGGACCCGCAGCTGTTGACCCGTTCGCCGGGGCTGAAGCTGATCCAGGCCGCGTCCGCCGGGGTCGATCATCTGCCGCCCGCGCTGTTCGCCAGCGAGATCCCGCTGTGCCGGGTGATCGATGAAGATTTTCGCCACGGCATGTTCGAATATGCCCTGTGGAGCGTCCTGTGGTTTCAGCGCCATTTCGACCGGGCGCTGGCCCACCAGCGGACCCAAACCTGGAAGCTCTATCCCCAGCGCGCCGCCGCCGACTTCCATATCGGCATTATGGGGCTCGGCGAAATTGGCGGCTATATCGCCGACCAGCTGGCCCGCCTCGGCTATCGGGTCTCCGGCTGGTCGCGCAGTGAAAAGCAGTTGGCTGGCGTCACCTGCTATCGCGGCGAGGAGGCGCTCGACAGCTTCCTCGGGTCGCTTGACGGGCTGATTAACCTCCTGCCGCTCACCGCGCAGACCCGAGGTATCCTCGCCGCGCCGCTGTTCAACCGGCTACCCGCCGGGGCGGTGTTGATCAATTGCGGCCGCGGGGAGCATATGGTCAATGAGGATGTGCTGGCGGCGCTGGAGAGCGGCCAGCTCGCCGGGGCGGTGCTCGACGTCTTCCCGCAGGAGCCATTGCCGGCGGACGATCCGCTGTGGCGCCATCCGCAGGTGGTCATCACCCCGCATATGGCCTCTGCGGCCTCTGCCGAGGTGATCGCCCGCCAGCTGCTGGAGAACATTCAGCGCCAGCGCCGCGGGCTGCCGCTGAAAAACCTGGTCAATAAGCACGCCGGTTACTGATCCCCGGCTATATCGCCGCTGCTACGCTTAATAGGAGATCCACAACCAGAAGGCAGGAACATGAAAATTGATTTAGCGGGAAAAGTCGCGCTGATCACCGCCTCCACGGCGGGTATTGGCTTCGCCATCGCCAAAGGCCTGGCGGAGAGCGGCGCAGAGGTTATCCTTAACGGGCGCAGCGAGCAGAGCGTGAACGCCGCGATCGCCCGGCTGCAAAATGAGGTGCCGGGCGCGAAGGCGCGCCCCGCCATCGCCGACCTCAGCGACGCCGACGGCGCAGCGCAGCTGCTGCGGGCCGTGACCGGTGTCGATATTCTGGTCAATAACGCCGGAATCTATGGCCCGCAGGATTTCTACGCCACCGACGACGCGACCTGGGACAACTACTGGCAGACCAACGTCATGTCCGGCGTACGCCTGTCGCGGGGGCTGCTCCCGGCGATGGTCAGTAAAGGCTGGGGGCGGGTGGTGTTTATCTCCTCAGAATCGGCGCGCAATATCCCGGCGGACATGATCCACTATGGCGTCACCAAGACCGCGCAGCTGTCGCTGGCCCGCGGCCTGGCGAAATATGTCGCCGGCAGCGGAGTGACCGTTAACAGCGTTCTGCCAGGGCCAACGATTTCCGACGGCTTTGCCGAAATGCTGAAAGACGAAGTGGCGAAAACCGGTCAGTCGCTGGAGGAACTGGCGAAAGCGTTTGTCATGACCCATCGTCCGAGCTCGGTGATCCAGCGGGCGGCCTCGGTGGCAGAGGTCGCCAATATGGTGGTCTACGTCTGCTCGCCGCAGGCGTCAGCCACCTCCGGCGCCGCGCTGCGCGTCGACGGCGGCGTGGTGGATGATATTCTCTGAATCCCCTTTATGCAGGGGAGCCCCCTCCCCTGCCGCCTTCCCGGGCGCTAAAAAGCGCAAAATGTTAAAAAACAGCCGCAAAGTCGCACAAAGTGAACAGGAACATGTATTCCCAGAACTTATGATATTTGTTTTAAGCATAAGTTGTGGTGTTAATGTCTCTGTTACGAAGCTTGCTTTTCTTTTTCGGCGCGGCGGTCGCGGCCGCCCTCGCGGTACTCTGCCTGTGGGTGGATATTCGGGTGTTTGGCAACGACATCCCGGAGGTGTCGCTCACCGAAGTGGTCCAGGAGAGCGTGCTGGCCGTTATCGTGCTGGTTCATCTGCTGCTGGCGCGGAAATATGCCCACTTGCGCTATAGCAATATCCTCATCGGCGGCTTCTTTCTCGCCATGCTGATCCGCGAACTGGATGGCCTGTTTGATTTACTCTCCCACGGCAGCTGGGTGTGGTTTGCCCTGCTGGCCACCGCGGGGTCGCTGCTGTTGCCGTTGCGCCATCTGCGTAAGACTCTGTCGCAGCTGGCGGCGTATACCCGCACGCCCTATTACGGGATGATGATCAGCGGCCTGCTGGCGATTCTGGTCTTCTCGCGGCTGTTTGGCATGCACGGCCTGTGGTACGCCGTGCTGGAAGAGAACTACGCCCGGGTGGTAAAAAATACGGTCGAGGAAGGCAGCGAGTCGTTTGGCTATATGCTGTGCCTGACCGCCACCCTGGGCTACGCCTGCTACTTTCGCAGTCTGGCGCAACAGGCACTGTCGCCGCAGCGCTAATCGTGGACGATAGCCACCGCCGGGCGTGTCTGCTGGCGGTGGCGCGCCGCCGCGGTTAACCGCGAATTTTCCACTTCCGTTTGAGAACCTCTTTGTCCTGGCTATCCAGCCACTGGTTCACTTTCTCCAGCAGCGCCGGGTTATCTTTACTCATCATATACACCTTGTTGCTGGCGGTGCCGGCGAACGGTGTTTCGTTAGCAACGCAGAACACGCCGGGCTCTTTGCTCTGGTAATAGTCGCCTTCAATCAGATCGGTCACCATCATATCGGCCGTTTTCTGCCGCAGCGCCTGCAGGTTATCGACATTGTTCTGCACGCGGATAATTTGCGCCTGCTTGATGTGCTCATCGACAAAGCTCTGGTTTGTGCCGCCAGGGTTGACGACCACTTTCACGTCCGGGCGGTCAATTTTTTCCAGCGAACCGAGCCGCGGGGCGGCCTGGCAGTTGGCTAAGGCGATTTTTCCGTTCGCCACCACCGGATGGCTGAGGGCGAAGGCTTGCGCCCGCGCCGGGGTCTCGGTAACCCCACCCATCGCAATATCAAACTTGTCCGCCTGCAGATCGGCGGCGAGCGCGGGCCAGCTGGTGTAGACGAAGCTCACCTTCAGCCCGAGCGTGCGCCCGAGATCGCGGGCCATGTCCACGTCATAGCCCTGCAGTTCGCCGGCGGCATTGCGAAACGCCAGCGGCGCGTAATCGCCCGGCACGCCCACCTTCAGTTCACCGCTGTGCTCGATGGATTGCATATTGCGCGCCTGGGCGCCGCAGGTCATTATCGCCAGCGTCAGCGCCAGCCCCACCGTCAGTCTCATTTCGCCATCCTTAAAGTTATCGTTTTTCATGCCAGAGTGACCGGCCGCATCAGTCACAGTATCCGCCGCGCGAGCCAGGGCATTCATCCTATTTTTAAACACCGGGACATACAACCCGACGTGGGGCAAAACGTTAATTAATCCTCTTTCTCGCTGTGAGCTTGCTGGTTGTTTTGACTTTCAGTAAAATGCCCCGCAGCGCATTCATATTTTATTCCTGGCTATACGTTTAATATATTATTTATTATCGTTTATTTTACTTTTCTCTTATGCGTTAATAGTTGAATCTTAAATTATAACCCTCTGATTAATAAGTAAAAACACTTCATGCAACAACTTTCGTTAGGATTTTTCTAATGATCGTGCTTATCATCTTATTTACTCCCCTCCTCTCCAGCAGTAATACTTGGTTACAGAAGCAGTGTATAAGGAAATACATTATGATTATTATCATTTCCGCCAATAAATTTTTTATTAACGGCATCCGGTCTCTGGTTAACATGACCATGAGTGCTCAACGTCGGTATAGTCAAACATTGTTTCTGGATAATATTTCTGACGTGAATGATAAAAGTCTAACCATAGCCAGAACCATTATCGTGGACTATAGCCACCCGGACATTCAACAATTAGCCGCACTGCTCTATCGTAAAAAAAAGATCATTCATGGCGATATCGTTTTTGTCGTTAAAAGTGAGATTCTTGCCGATCCAGTCGAAAACATTATCATAAACTCTATTTCGACGATCGTGCTTGATTATATAGATGTTACCCAACGACTGCAGAAATACTTACAGAATGCGTCTGATCACCGCTGTATTAAAGTGTTCAGAAAATCAATTAGCTCGCTGGACAGTCGTGTCAATATTAAACTTACGAAACAGGAGGACTCTCTTCTCCCCTATATCATCTCAGGTTTAAATAATAAGAAAATTGCTCAGGCCACCGACCTTAGCAATATGATGATCAGTCACTATCGGAGAAACATCTACCAGAAACTCAATGTCCGCAATATTGCAGGCCTGTATCATTTCCTCCACTCCCTGGAGGGGGGATAAGTTCGCTTTATGGCTATCACAACAACAGAGCTAACGGCTTATGCAGCGTCAATGAGTATGCCTGGCTATTAGCTTCCCAGGGTCACAACAGAAGGAATTGGCTATGAAAATGAAATCACTTTGCCTGGCAATGGTACTCGTCGGCTTGACCTCACACTATGCCTCCGCGGCGGACGGTACGCTGTATTTTTCAGGTACAATTGTCAACTCAACTTGCAAACTGGCAAGCGGCAATGAGAAGGGTCTCATTGAAGTTAAGATGGGCGCTGTTCCGCTGTCTAAATTAAAAAATGATACCAATGGCACCGGGCCAGAAGTTGGGGTCAATATTAGCGTCAAAGATTGTGAAGCGGGCACGTACTATATTGTGCTCGACGGTGCTTCAGCCAACGAGGCGCCTATCACTAACGTACTGGCTCTCGATGCGGGTAATCCTACAGCTAAAAAAGTCGGCATTAAGCTAACCGACCGCAATAATACCCCGGTCACGCTCGATAAACCTTTCGATCCCAACGTCGACCCGCGTATTACGGTCAATGCCGATGGCACCGGTACCTTCAACCTGAAAGCCTATTACTATACCTGGGATAAAGACAACGCCGAAGCTGGCGACGGCAATGCGACCGCCAGGTTTACCATTATACAGCAATAACGCCTGGCCAGGGACGGCACGACGCGGATAAGGGGTAAGATATGAAAACGCTGCTGGCAGTGATCATAGGCGCTTTGGCTTTTCAGACCCAGGCGGCCATTACCATCGATGCCTCACGGGTTATTTATTCGGGCAAAGATAAATCGGCCAGTCTGAAAATTAACAACCGAAGCAGCAAAAACTATATCGTCCAGACCTGGCTTGATACGGGTCCGGAGACCCCCAGCAGCGGCTTACCCATTGTGGCAACGCCGCCCCTGGTCAAATTACGCCCCGAGCAATCGGCACAACTGCGCTTTATTTACTCAGGAACCGGTCTTCCTGCCGACAGGGAAAGTCTGTTTTGGGTTAATATTCAGGAGGTCCCTCCTGCGCCTGAGGAAAATAACATCCTGCAGTTCGCAATTCGCACTCGATTAAAACTATTTTATCGCCCGCAAGGAATTGCCACATCGCTGCCCAAAGCCGTTGAAAATCTGCAGTGGCAGCAAAGCGCTAACACGTTATCTTTTACTAACAACAGTCCACTGCATATTACGGTTATTAATGCCGAGGCGATCGACAACAAAGGCAAAATCTATCCTCTGAAAAACTTTATGTTGCTGCCGTACAGTCACCACGCTGTCAATATCGCCAGCATGCAGCGCTTGCATAAAATGAAATATATTAATGATTACGGCGCCGTTGTTGATATTCCAATAAAAAAATAAACGTCGCACCTCTTTAGGGAGATAGAGTGATGGACGATAGTAAATTACGCTATTTTGCCAGCGCATGGTTAATCTCCATCACGTTACCGGCAGACAGTGCGGAACGCTATAATGCCCAGTTTGTGAACGGTATCGACCCGCTGGCTTTTAATCAGTTTGTCGCCAGCGATGGCGACGTCATGCCGGGCACCTATGACGTTAATATTTACATTAACGATCTGCTGGTGGACAGTCGCCCCGTTCGCTTCTCAGAGGATAGCGCACACGGCGGGTTGGCCCCCTGCCTGAGCGCGGCGGAATATATCCGCTATGGAGTAAAGATTGACGATGACCACCAGCCCTGTTTCGCGCTGTCGCAGACGATCCGCCAGGCAGAGCAACAGCTGGATATCGCTAATCATCGGCTGATCATTCATATCCCTCAGCAATATATTGAGCACTATCCCCGTGACTATGTTTCCCCCATGCGCTTTGATGAAGGTATTAACGCTGCTTTCGTCAACTACAGCTATTCTACCGATGCCAATAATGGCGACGGGGGCAGCCACCAGTATCAATATCTTTCGCTAAACAGCGGGATCAATATTGCATCGTGGCGATTGCGCAATAATGCCTACTGGAATAAGTTCAGCGGCCAGGCGGATAAGTGGCAAAGCATCGCCAGTTGGGCGGAAACGAACATCATTCCCTGGCGCAGCCGGCTTGTCGTCGGCCAGACCAGTACCGACAACAGCGTCTTCGATAGCGTCCAGTTTCGCGGCGTACAGCTTGGCACCGATGTCGAAATGCGCCCCAGCAGCCAGACCGGCTTCGCGCCGGTCATTCGCGGTGTGGCCAACAGCAATGCTCGGGTGGAAGTTCGGCAGAACAACTATCTGATTTACAGCGAGAACGTCCCAGCCGGTCCCTTTGAGCTAAATGATATCAGCGCCGTTAACCGCAGCGGTGATTTCTACGTGACCGTCATTGAAGCCGACGGTAGCCAGACGACTTTTACTGTCGCCTACACCACCCTGCCACAGCTGGTGCGGGCAGGCCAATGGAATTATCAGCTGTCGGCGGGTAAGTATCATGACGGCGCTGACGGCTATGCTCCCGCCCTGATGCAAAGCTCGCTCTCTTATGGCCTGAATAATACCTTCACACTGTACGGTGGCGCCCTTGCCGCGGAGAACTATCGCGCCGGCGCCTTTGGCGTCGGTAGCAATCTGGGGGAGATTGGCGCCCTCTCAGCCGACTATACGCTGGCGGGAACGACGCTGGCGAATGGCCAGCGCAAGCAGGGAGGGAGCGTGCGTTTTCTGTATGCTAAATCCTTTTTGTCGAGCAAGACCGACTTTCAAATCGCGGGCTACCGTTACTCAACCGCAGGTTATTATAGCCTCAGCGATGCGGTTAACGAGCGTCGACGCTGGCACAATGGCCTGTACGAAAATGATTACTGGCCCTCTGACGAAGACGAAAGCTGGCAGGCAAGCGCTCCCCAACACTATTACACGTCCTGGTTTTATAATAAAAAGCATCGCTTTGATATTTCTGCCCGGCAAACTCTCGGTAAGAACAGCGCTTTCTTCCTTAACTTCAGCCAGCAAAATTACTGGAATAGCTCAGGAAGCGATATCTCGCTGCAGGCGGGCTTTAACAGCACTATCCATAACGTGAACTATGGTCTGTACTATCAGAATACGCGTAGCCACTTCACCCATGACGACAATAGCATCACACTGCGCGTTTCCATCCCTTTTACTCTGCAAGAAAACCGCCGGATCAATACCGCATTTACCCTCGCCCACAGTAAATCGTCTGGCACGTCCGGGCAGGCTGGGGTAAACGGCACGCTGCTCGATGATGATCGCCTGAGCTGGGCCGTCACCAGCGCCTATGATGACACCAGCCATAGCACCAACAGCGCCAGCCTGGGTTATCTCGGCCAGTACGGTAATCTGTATACCGGCTACGCCTACAGCAAAAACCATCGTCAGGCGAGTCTGAATCTGAGCGGCGGCGTGGTGGCACACCGCGGCGGCGTTACCCTCTCGCAACCGCTGGGCTCAACCTTTGCGCTGGTGGAGGCCAAAGACGCTCAGGGGGTAGGGATAGAGAATCAGACCGGCGTGCGCATCGATCCCTTCGGCTACGCTGTCGTACCACAAAGCGTTCCCTATCGGGTCAATTCTGTCGCGCTCAACCCTCAGGACTTCGATGCCTTTCTTGATGTCCCTAACGCAGTGGCGGATACCGTGCCTACCCGCGGGGCAATTACCCGGGTGCGCTTTGATACGTTCCGGGGATATAGCGTGCTGATCCACACCACCCTCGCCGACGGCAGCTATCCACCATTGGGCGCCGAGCTCTATCGCGCCAGTGGGATCAGCAATGGTCTGGTCGGCCCGGGAGGAGATGTCTATGTCAGCGGAGTCGATTCAGGCGAAAAGCTGCAGATGAAATGGGGCGAAACGCACCAGCAAAGCTGCGAAATCACCCTGCCCGAACTGCGCCAGGAGCCTCAGCAGGCGACGGCCTGGCGTGAATTATCCTTAATCTGCACAGTAACCCCCTCGAGGTAATTATGCGCCGACTTAGCGATACGTTATTTCTGACATGGCTTTCCGTTCTGTTCATGCTGAGCGCCTTCCCGGCGCAGGCGCTGACCTGCAAGACCACCTCGTCCACGATCAGCGAAGTCGTGAATATCGAGAGCATCATTAAAGTCTCCAGCAGCGAGCTTATTGCCAATAAAAAGATATGGGTCTCCAGCCCTATTACCGCCACCTTCAGTTGCGAAGATACCGATAATTTTCCGAACGGTGAAAGCGCCTATTTCTGGCTGGATCCGGAAAATAAAGCCAGCAGCTTGCCCGACTTTATCCAGGTAGGCATTACTTACAACGGCATCGACTATCTGCTACAAAATAAAAAATCGGTGGAGATTGGCCCGGCGACGCTGTGTGATAAAAGCGGGAATACCTGTAAGTCCCCGGCCATTGGGCAGACATTCAGCCTGGTTTACCAGGTCTATATCATCTCGACGGGCCGCAGAGTGACCGGGGAAGGTAAAATAGACGATAACCTAAAATTGTCGCTTTTTCAGGTAGATGGCCAAGGCGGTCTACGCAACGGCACCGCTGGCGCCAACTATAATCTTTTCATTACCGGCCTGAACCGTATCAGAACAATGGCCTGCGTCCCCACGGTATCTATTTCGCCAAGCGAAATTAACTTTGGCGATATTCCTGCCGGTAACGCCCGACCGGGCTACTATGAAAAAACACGCCCCTTTACCGTCACCTATGGTCTGGTCAAGCAGGGTAACGGCAGTGATTGCGGGACCGAACCTATGCTTGCTACGTTTAGCACCACTAATACGATACAGGAGAGCGCCATTATTTTGCCGCAGCCCGACAGCGGCTTCGGCATTGCCATCTCGCCAAACGCCAGCATGCATCCCCTTATTGAGATGAATGCTCCGATTCACTTTAAGCTGGCAACGGGCGCGACCCTCGCGAGCACCTATACGGCGGGGCTGCTCTGGTTGTCGAGAACGCCGAAGCTGGGGCCTTTTTCCGCGACCGCCAAAATCACCGTGACCTTTGAATAACGCCGCCCCAGGCTAGTTATACTCCAGGGCGAAAGTCACCATGCTGTTGGCCGTACCGGCTCCCACCGTGGCGTCAGTCTGCACATACTGGGCGTTGAAATTGATCGCCTCGGCGGTCCCGGCGCTGGCGCCGGTCACCCTTTTCAGGATCGGCAAGTTGCTGGCCTCGTTGATCTTAACGCTGGTGCCGTCGGGCACTGCCGCACCGGGGTTATTGCCGTAGGTCAGCTTCACGCCGACGCCGCTGGCGCTGTTGCTGGCCTGGCTCAGGGCCAGGGTATCGCTCTCCACGCTGACGCCGAAAAAGCCGATGCGCACGTCGGTCGGCGTCGGACAGAAGACCGGAATCGAAAAGCGCTTCGCCTGGCCGCCGGTAGTCCCTTTGCCATGAAACTCCCCCCGGTTAACCGTACCCAGACTGACCTGGATCGTCGATGTCGCTACCTGGCAGCTGCCGCTGCTGCCAATGTCCACATTCAGGGCGGCGATATCGATGCTGACCGGCGCGCTGGCGACAAAGCTGGCGCTTGCGCTGGTCTGCTGTTCAATGGTCATCTCCCCCACCTGCGGCAGCGGCGGCGAGTTGGTATGCGTCCCGTCCGCCAGTTGCACCGTTCCGGTTTTATAGAAGGTTACCGCAATCCTCACCGTGGTTTGCTGCTGCGTCATCAGCGCCGGGAGCGTCGCACTGTCGCATATCACCACCGACTCGCCGCCGGCGGAGTGGCTGCCATCGATGGCACGCATCGGGCCGCCGGCGCACTGGAAGCTGAGGGCGTAACCAATGCCGTCGATAGCGCTGGGGTAGACATGCTGTCCGTTAATCACCATCGGCGAGCCGCCGGTTTTCAGCTGCTTATAGACGATGCGTTTGGCGCTCGCCGTCGGCAGCTGCAGGTCGCAGGAAAAAGGGATCCCGCTGCCATTATCCGCCATCGCGCTGGTCATCTGGGTATTGACCGGCAGCGTGGGTAAATACTTGATATTAGGAATATTGACCGTGGTCTGGCCGATATTTGCGCGGCAGGTTTCAGCCCGCACGCCGGGAAGATAGGCGCTCAGCCCCAGCAGAAAGAGGAAAGGAAGTAGACGAAAAACAGATTTCATTGCCGCCTCAGCGTGTCTGGCACAGTCCGGAGACGGTTTTCACCGTATTCAGACTCTGCTGTGGGTTATCCGGAAGATGAAAATGCAGCGTGCAGCTCTGCGACTGGTTGTTGACGATCCAACTCACCGCCAGGGTTCCCTCCTGCGGCACGCCGCTGAGATACACCTGGCCGCCGTCGGCCACCATGCCGCCCGGCGGATTGCCGCTCTCCTCCTCCTCGATCAGCCGCGCACTGGCGCCAAACGGTAGCGGCCCCTGGGCATTGCGCAGGGTAAACAGCACCCGGTTGCCAATGTGGGTCTGGTAGTTGGCCATCACCACCGCGCCGCCGCCGGGGATCACGGTCTGCCCCTGCTGGTCGACGTCGGTGTCGTCGGCCATCGACTCCGTATCGAGGGTAATGACATTTTTCCGGTAGGCGGTCAGGGAGGGCACCACGGCATAGCCGCGCCAGTCGGTGTGCACATTGTTGCCGTTTTGCACCGCCACGCCGGCGGCCCCCGGCGCCCGGACGATGGCGAAGCTCTCACCCACCGTCTGGCCGAAGGTGACGCCGTGCGGATGCGCGACCACCGAGCCGGCGCCTCCCCAGGTCAACTGGTTGCTGGCGGCGTCATGGCGATAGCCGATCTGGGCGTTGCCGAAGCCGCCGTGGTAGTCCAGGGAGGCGCTGCTGTTGCTGCCTCGTCCCTGGTTGCCATAACCTTGCTGAACCGAGTAGAACAGATTTGGCCGCGTCGGCACCGCGCCATACAGCGACATCTGCTGCGAGGTATAGCCATTGCTGTCCGAGGTGGTGTTGTAGCTCACCGCGCTGTCGGACAGCGGACCACCCAGCGGAATATTGATATTGAATGACCAGGAGCGGTCATTTTTTTGCTGGCCGCTGGCGCGGGTGTAGTAATAGCCCACGCCCCAGGAGATCCCTTTCCAGGCGCTGTAGAACCCAAGGTGCACCGTCTCATCCCGACTCTGCCGATGCCAGTACTCCTGGGACCAGGCGGAAACCGCCAGACTGCCCAGGCCACCAAGGCTTTGCGACACCGACATCTCTTCCCGGCGACGCCGGTTGTCTACTTGCCCCTGGGCGCTTTCGAGGGCGCTGGCTTCGGCAAAATCGTAATAGCCGCTTGACGAGTAGCGATAGCTGGCGAGGCTGAACGCAGTGCCCGAGCTGACAAAATTTTTCTGATACTGAGCGCGCAGCGAATGGCCCGTATAGCGCTTGCCCGACGGCGTACGGGTGACGGCCTGGGTGACATCCCCTCCCAGCGATCCGAACTCGCCAAAACCGCGGCCCAGGCCCAGCGCCCACGCCTGATAGTCCCGGGCCAGCTGCGTACCACCGTAGAGGGTGAATCCCGCCGTCAAACCGTAGAACAAAGTGCCCTGCAGAAATTCCGGCGAGCGCACCGACTCCCCCCCGGAGTGGTAGCGGCCGGCGCTGAGACTGAATTTGCCGCGCCCTTCGCGCAGCATATATGGCACCGCGGAATAGGGCTGGGTAAAGGTACGCACCGCGCCATTGCTCTCGGTCACCTTCACCTCCAGATCGCCGCTCTGCGAGGTGGGGTAGAGATCGCTGATGGCGAACGCCCCCGGCGACACAAAGGTCTCGTAGATCACATACCCGTGCTGAGAGACGGTCACTTTGGCATTGCTGTGCGCCACGCCACGAATGGTTGGGGCAAAGCCGCGCTGGCTGTCCGGGAGCATTTCATCGTCAGACATCAGCTGGACGCCGCGAAACTGTATGCTGTCAAACACATCGCCGGTGGTATAGGTATCGCCGATCCGCAGCAAGCTCTTCAGCGAGCGGACATCGCGCTGCAGCCAGGTGCTCTGGGTATCCCAGTGCCGGCGCTGCTGGTCATACTGCATTGAGGAGATGTTGCGCAGTCGCCAGGCGCCCAGGTTGAGGCCGCTGCGTAAATTGAGATAGTTTGAGCGGCTGCTCTCCCCTTCGTCGGCGTTCTTTATTTGCGCGCCGGAAAAATAGTAATCGACAAACGCGGCCGGCACGCCATCGTCCCAGCGCGACGGATCGACATAGCCGCGGCTTTGCACGTTCATCGCCGCCTGGGGAATACTCAGCGTCAGGCGCTGGTTAGCGAAGCTGAACCGACTGCTGGCGTCGGGAATAAACTTCTCGATCCGGGTGAAGGTTTCGCCTTCATGCAGCGCTTGAAAGGCGGGAAACGCGCTGACGTTGACGCCATACTCCGCCAGCTGACCGGGCGTCAGCACCGGGCGCAGCTGCCCGCCATCGTCAACAAACGTGATATCAGCCTGACCCAGCTCCTGGTCATTAACCACCACGGTGACAGGATAAGTCCCCGGCTGCTGGCCGCCGGGTTTGGCGAAGTAGTGGAGATCGGAGGTTTGCTGCTGCGGGTCAGCAAACTCCAGCGCCGCCGGGTCAAAATAGTCGTCGGCCATCGCCCGGCTCAACGGACTGAGACAAAACATCATCGTCGGCACCGTCGCCAGCGCCACCGCCCGCCCGGCGGTAACGGGCAACAAGGCATACTCCCGCACCCTGGCTGTTGTTATTCTTTTCATGCTGGCGCCGTCCGGTAAGCTCATCAAAAAGGGGAATTACTGCTGGGCGAAATCGCTGACGCCGCCGTAGTCGTTAATCGCCCGCCATTTGACGGTGCCGTGCCCGCTCACCGGCCACGTTTTCTCGCCGAAGGGAGCCACCATGCCGGGATCGTCGATGCTTTGCCCGCCCACTTCGACGGCGTAAAAAGAGACGAAGTAGGGAGTGGGATTTATCACCGTCAGCCGACCGCCGGACTGGCTAAACTTCAGCTGCTGCCAGGCCTTTGCCGGGTCGCCCGCCAGGTTGTTGGGGCGATAGAAGATTTTGAATTTCGATTTAATATTCACCTGCAGCTTATTCACCTCGCCCTGAGGCGTCGGGGCGATACTTTTGACGTTCAGCCAGAAGACCGATTCACGGTCGCGGGGCAGCGAGGCGCCAATAAAGTTAATCCGCAGAACGTTATTTTGCTCCGGATCGAGACGGAACAAGGGCGGCGTTACAATGAAGGGCACCCTGGCCTTATCGTTTTCCGCGTAATTTTCCACCCACGACTGCACCAGATAGGGCGTATGGGTATCGGCATTGGTGACTGAAATAGCGGCTTCACGCTTCCCTTCCTGATAAATCACACGGGTTCCACCCATGACAATACCGGCCTGCGCTGCCGTGGTGCACAGCAGAAAAGCCGCAACGGCAATTATTTTCTTCATCATGACTTACCATCAGGTAAAAGTTGAACAGACAACAAAATAAAGCAGTGAATAACAGAGCCAGTACTCGACGGGATAATTAGCAAAAACAACTATACCGTCACGAATATATTTCGTGACTTCATGACAATTAACACATTAGCTATCTGTAATTAATCAAGACGCAGTGGGCTGACTCTGAATAACGCGCAATTAGATCAGTTATAAATCATATTGAAATTAGCTGTACCGTCGGCTTTACCTGCCGTCACGGTCGCCGCGGTGGAGATATAGTCGGCGTAAAACTCGAGGTCGGCAGAGCCGGTGCCGCCGCTGGTACCCGGAGTGACCGTCTGTTTGGCTGACGTTTTACCGAGGCTGACAGCCGTCGACCGATCGTGCTCATACAGCTTAATCGCTACGCCGCTGGCGCCGCCGTTGATGGCCAGCAGGGAGTTATCAGACTGATCGCGCGCCCCGTCAAACAGCACGGCGACCGTAGTCACGCTGGCCGGGCAATCTTTCACTTTGATATGGAAGGGGGTTTTGGTGGTTTCAAAACCAGTGCCGGTAAAATAGTTGCTGGCCCATTTGCCCAGATCAACCTTCTGGCCATTAGAACTACTATCGACGTTGCAAGAGCTGTCGGTGATTGACCCATTGAAGATGACCTGCCCGCCGGCGCCTTCCGAACTGGTGCCCGAGTCAGGATTGATAGTGTTGGCCGCGGTAGCCTGCAAGGCTACGCCAGAAAGCAGCGCTCCTATGAGGATGGTTATAAAGCGAGGTTGTTTTTTCATTATTTATCTCATCGTTAACGAACATATTTTCCATCATCGACAATAGCCCCAAAGCTATCGCGAAACGGCTCGTCAGCTCCTCCCTGTAAATGTACGTTGCGTTCCTTCCGCAGGATATTAGGCACATCCCCCTCTACTCTGCCTTATTTCACCAATAGATGGCCATGAATAACAAACAGAAGAAAAAAGAGTTATTTTGATGTGCGAAATAAATATATTACCCGAAGTATCAAAAGGCAACCCGGGGAGATGTTAACTATAAGTTAATAGCTATGTTCGCCATATATTTAATTTTTGGAATGGCTTTTCAATGTTAATTTACATATCTATACAAAAGAAATTCAAATACTTTTAAACAACAACAGATCAATTCAATTAACAAATTTAAAGACAATTGTTCAAAAATTCGTCTTGTTTTATTGTGCGCTCGTCAGAGCGTACACAAAAATTAGGAATTTTCCTGGTATTAATATTCATAATTTCTACACAAACGACGCCAGGGTGCGCCACCTCCACCCGCTAATCCCTTATTATGGAAGTGTTTTTATTTTCAAGTGAAAGCCAATACATAAGTGACATAAATACATGGGCGCTGCCGCCGGCAAAATAACCACCCTCTTCGAATGGTTATTTTGAAGTTAAAAAAAATCCGCAACCCGAATGGATTGCGGACTGAGGATCGGTCAGAAATGAGATGGACTTCAGAACAGGCCCAGCGGCGCGGTGCCGTAGCTCACCAGCAGGTTTTTGGTTTGCTGATAGGCATCCAGCGCCATCTTGTGCGTTTCCCGACCGACGCCGGACTGTTTATAGCCGCCGAACGCCGCATGCGCCGGGTAGACATGATAGCAGTTGGTCCACACGCGACCGGCTTTAATGCCGCGACCCATGCGATAGGCGAGGTTGGTATCCCGCGTCCACACCCCGGCGCCGAGACCAAACTGGGTCTCATTGGCGATAGCCAGCGCTTCCGCTTCGTCCTTAAAGGTGGTCACCCCGATCACCGGCCCAAAGATCTCCTCCTGGAAGGAGCGCATATCGTTGCGACCTTTAATCAGCGTGGGCTGAATATAAAAACCATTATCCAGCGCCGGCGCGATAGCCGCCCGCTCGCCGCCGGTCAGAATTTGCCCACCCTCTTCCCGGGCAATCTGAATATAGGAGAGGATCTTGTCGAACTGCTGGCGGGAAGCCTGAGCGCCGATCATGGTGTCGGTATCTAACGGATCGCCGCGGCGGATCTGCGCCACCTTCTCCATGACCCGTGCCATAAAGGGCTCATAGATGGATTCATGGATCAGCGCCCGCGACGGGCAGGTACAGACCTCACCCTGGTTGAAGAAGCCGAGCACCAGCCCCTCCACCGCCTTCTCAATAAATTCCTCTTCTCCGTCCATCACGTCGGCGAAGTAGATGTTGGGCGATTTCCCCCCCAGCTCGACGGTGCAGGGGATAATATTTTCCGCCGCGCAGGCGAGAATATGCCGCCCGACCGGCGTGGAGCCGGTAAACGCCAGCTTGGCGATACGCTTGCTGGTGGCCAGCGCCTCGCCCGCCTCTTTGCCGAAACCCTGCACCACGTTAAGCACCCCGGCCGGGAACAGATCGCCGATCAGCTCCAGCAGCAGGGTAATGCTTAGCGGCGTCTGTTCCGCCGGTTTGAGCACCACGCAGTTCCCCGCCGCCAGGGCCGGGGCCAGCTTCCACGCGGCCATCAGCAGCGGGAAGTTCCACGGGATAATCTGCCCGACCACCCCCAGCGGTTCATGGAAATGATAGGCCACCGTGGTTTCGTCAATCTCGGCGGTGCTTCCCTCCTGAGCGCGCAGGCAGCCGGCGAAGTAGCGAAAATGATCCACCGCCAGCGGCAGGTCGGCATTCAGGGTTTCGCGGATCGGTTTCCCATTGTCCCAGCTCTCCGCCACCGCCAGATATTCCAGATGCTGTTCAATACGATCGGCGACCTGCAGCAGCAGCCTGGAGCGCTGTTGCACTGAGGTTTTACCCCACGCCGGCGCCGCGCGATGGGCGGCGTCGAGGGCGAAGTCAATGTCTCTGGCATCCGAGCGGGGAAACTGCGCAATGTTGCTGCCGTCGACCGGCGAAGTATTCATAAAGAATTCACCGCTCAGCGGCTCGACAAATCTACCGTCAATAAAGTTGCCGTAAGCCGATTTAAATGAAACCACGGCGCCGGGCTGGCCAGGATGTGCATAACGCATCGCAAATCTCCTTCTGTAGGGTTGAGACGCAGCGGCATATTGATTTTTTAAATTTGCCGCCGAACGCTTCTCACTTTGCAGGGGTTATGCCAGTTTTTTATTTTCTTTAAATATTTTTTATTTATTAATACGTTGCCTTCACTAACCGAGCAGATGGTCAGCCACTGTCGCACGGGTTTCCACTTATGTGTTGCAAATCGCAACACCAAATAAACCAAATGGCTACAATATTGCAACACAGCAACATCGACCCAGAGGTGCCCTGTGGCAGGCAATCCCTTTCTTCTCGCACCAGAGGTTAATGCGAATCCCCTGCTGAGCGATTCGTGGTCTCGCTGCCAGCGCTACGGGCTGGATCCCGCCACCGAGGATTTTCCCCGCCTCGGCGCCGGCGAGCTGGCGGACCGGCTCGCCAGCCACCGCGGCCTGCAGCAGCTGGCGCAGCCGGTGGTGGAAGCCCTGTCGCGCCAGGTCGCAGACCTGCAGTCGGTGGTGATCCTTTCCGACCCCGACGGCCTGGTGCTGCATACTCTCGGCGATACCCAGGCGCTGCAAAAGGCCCAGCGCGTGGCGCTGGCTCCCGGCAATCTGTGGAGTGAAAGCGGGCGCGGGACCAACGCCATCGGCACCGCGCTGGCGATTGACGATGGCTGCGAGATCGATGGCCGCCAGCACTTTCTTACCCGCAACCAGAATCTGTACTGCGCAGCGATGCCGCTCCAGCGACCGGACGGAAGCATCGCCGGGGTGCTGGATATCTCCGGCCCGGCGAATTTTCCCCACCAGTACACCTTTGGCTGGGTAAAAGCGGCGGCAAAGCAAATTGAATATCTGTGGGTGAAACAGAGTCTGCATCCTGAGCAGTGGCTGATGAGCCTGCACCGGCAGGTGGACAAACTCGACAGCGTCGAGGAGCTGCTGCTGGTCTTTTCCGACAACGTCCTCACCGCCGGCAACCGGCTGGCGATGCGCGAGTTCGGCCTGAGCGCGGCGCAGTTTGGCCAGCTCACCTTTGCCTCGCTTTTTCCGACGCTGACGCAAACGGCGGTCAGCGTCCCGCTGCCACTGACCACGCCGCAGGGCCGCTACCACTATCGCCTGCGGGAGCCCACCCGCCGCCGGGTGGCGGTAAGCGCCCCGCCGGCCATGCATCTCCCCTTTACCAGTCCGCGCGAAGGCGAAAAGCTGCTGCGGCTGCTCAACGCCGGCATCGCCCTGTGCATTGAAGGAGAAACCGGCAGCGGCAAAGAGTATGTCAGCCGCACGTTGCACCGGCACAGCCGCTGGCGCAGCGGTAAATTTGTCGCCATTAACTGCGCCGCCATTCCGGAATCGCTGATCGAATCCGAGCTCTTCGGCTACCAGCCGGGGGCGTTTACCGGCGCCAGCAAAAATGGCTATATCGGTAAAATCCGCGAGGCTGACGGCGGGGTGCTGTTTCTTGATGAGATCGGCGATATGCCGCTGGCGCTGCAGACCCGCCTCCTGCGCGTCCTGCAGGAGAAAGAGGTCGCTCCGCTGGGCGCCAGCCGCAGCGTGCCGGTGAATTTCGCCTTGATCTGCGCCACCCACCGCAACCTGACCCAGCGGGTCAGCGCCGGAGAATTCCGTGAAGATCTGCTGTGGCGCCTCCGGGAATACGCCCTGGCGCTGCCTCCGCTGCGCGAGTGGCCGGCGCTGGAAACCTTTATCGCCACCCTGTGGTACGACCTGGGCGGTGCTTCACGCCGGGTGACGCTTTCAAATGCGCTGCTGGTTCACCTCAGCCAGCTGCCGTGGCCGGGAAACGTACGCCAGCTGCAGAGCGTCCTGAAGGTAATGCTGGCTCTCGCCGATGAGGGCGACACGCTGACGCCCGACGCGCTGCCGGAGGCGTATCGCGCCGCGCCTGCGCCGTTGCCGCGCGGGGGATTGCAGGCCCATGATGAGCAGTTGATTGTCGATACCCTGGCCAGGGTCAACGGCAACGTCAGCCGGGCGGCGCAGATACTGGGTATCGCCCGCAGCACGTTGTACCGCCGTGCCGCCCGTGCCGGACGGCCTCGTCGCTGAGGCTATGGCGTAAAGCGCGCCGGTAGCTTGCACGCTGTCGGAAAACCTCCGCCGCCATAGATGGCGGTTATTTCTCTCTGCGCTAACCAGGTGTTGCGGTAAGAGGTAGCCCTTCCCGCAGGGCATCGATCGCCGCCTGCGTTTTTTGCGGCAGCCACGGCCCCTCCGGCCATACCGCGTGGATGGCGAAACGCACCTGAGCGCTGGGCGCCAACACCTGCTGCAATGTCCCATCGGCAAGCGCCTGCGCCACCAGCCAGTCCGGCAGCCAGGCGATGCCCATCCCCTGCTGCACTGCCGCCGCGATGGCGGCAAAATCATCCTGTATCAGCCACGTCTGCGGACTGAAGCGCACTTCGCCCTGCTGCGGGTCATACAGTTGCCATTTTTGCAGCTGGCCGTTGTGCAGATAGCCGAGGGTACGGTGCTCGTTCAACCCGGCAATAGTCTGCGGCGCTGGCTGCTGGCGCAGGTACTCCGCCGCCGCGCACAGCACCATGCCATGCTCTCCCAGCGCCCGGGCCCGCAGCGACCCGGTATCGGCCAGGCTCCCGATACGCACCGCAAGATCAAACCCCTCCTCCAGCAGATTGACCTGTCGGTCGCTGTAGTGGAGCTCGAGCTTCAGTAACGGATAGCGCTGGCTGAGGCGGAACAGCAGCGGTGCCACGCAGCGCTGGCCAAACAGCACCGGCAGCGACACCCGCAGCCGCCCCTGCACCTCATCTTTGCCGCGCTGCAGCGTCTCTTCGGCCTCGCGGATGCGCTCCAGCGCTTCCCGGCACTGGAGATAGAATTGCTCCCCCTCTTCCGTCAGCAGTTGCCGTCGGGTGGTACGCTGGAATAACGCCACGCCGAGACGCGCTTCCAGCCGGGCAATGGTTTTTCCCACCGCCGAACGCGTCACATGGAGGATCGCCGCCGCGCTGGCAAAGTTGCCGCTCTCGACCACGGTGACAAATACCGGGATCGCATTCAGATCGTCGCGCACAGATTGGTTCCTTACGGGATACAATAGGGAAAAATAATGTCACTCCTGAGACAAAAAAGACAGTGTTAGTCTTTGCTTCTATCTTTCATTTGAGGCACTCATCATGGCTAACGTTCTGGTTTTAAAATCCAGCATTAATGGCGAAACATCCCTGACCAATCAGTTGATTAACGAATTTCTCGCGGCGCGCCAGGCGGCGGGACACGGCGATCGGCTCACCGAACACGATCTCAGCGCCATGGCGCTGCCAACGCTGGATCGCCCCCTGTTCGCCGCCCTGCGCGGGGCAGTGGATCCGCAGCCTGCTATCCGCGAGGCGGTCGCCCTCTCCGACCAGCTTATCGCCGAGTTAAAGGCCAGCGACCTGCTGGTGATCGGCGCGCCGATGTATAACCTCAACGTCCCGACCGATCTAAAAAAATGGTTCGACCTCGTGGCGCGGGCGCGGGAAACCTTTCGCTACACCGAGAGCTGGCCGCAGGGGCTGGTGGAGGGCGTCCGGGCGGTGGTCGTCAGCAGCCGCGGCGGTATTCACCAGGGAGAAACTACCGACGCCGTCACGCCCTATCTGCGCGCGGTACTGGGGCTGATGGGGATCCAGGAGGTGGAATTTATCTATGCCGAAGGGCTGGACAATCGCCCGCATGGTCGCGACGCCGGGATCGCCAGCGCCCGGGCGCAGATTGCCCGGCTCGCCGTTCCGGCCTGAGTCGTGGAGAAATTGTGCTGGCGCTGGCGGCCTTTTTATTTTAGAGTTATCTAAATTTAGACAAAGCTAAAATAAATGACCACACCTGAAGACCTGCAGGCCCGCGCCGGAGAAGCCGCCGCGCTGATGAAAGCGATGAGCAATCCTCACCGATTGCTGATCCTGTGCATGCTGTGCGATGCGCCCAGGGCCAGCGCCGGCGAACTCGCCCGGGCTACAGGGCTGAGCCCCTCCGCCACCTCGCAACACCTCGCGCGGATGCGTGACGAGGGGCTGATCGACAGCGAGCGCGACGCCCAGCGTATCCACTATTTCATCACCCACCCTGCGGTACAGCAGGTGATCAATACGCTGAAAACGCTCTATTGCCCGTGAGGATCCTATGACCATCGCCACCTTAACTCCCGCCGAGGCCCAGGCGCAGATTGCCCAGGGCGCCAGACTGATTGATATCCGCGATGCGGATGAATATGCGCGCGAACATATCCCCGATGCCGAGCTGGTGCCGCTCGCCACTCTGACCAGCGGTGCGCCCATCAATGCCCGGGCCGGAGAGACGGTCATCTTTCACTGCCAGGCGGGTTCCCGGACGCAGAATAATGCGATTCGTCTGGCCGCGGCCGCCGCGCCGGCGCAGCCATGCCTGCTGGCAGGAGGAATTCAGGCGTGGAAAGCCGCGGGGTTGCCGGTAGTGGAAGATTCATCGCAGCCGCTGCCGCTGATGCGCCAGGTGCAAATTGCCGCTGGCGTCCTGATTTTACTGGGGGTGCTGCTGGGCTATACCGTTAACGGCGGCTTTTTCCTGCTCAGCGGCGCGGTCGGCGCCGGGCTCACCTTCGCCGGCGTAACCGGCTTTTGCGGCATGGCGCGTCTGCTGGCGACCATGCCGTGGAACCGGCGCCAGGGGGTTAAAACGCGCTCCAGATAAGCCAGGCAATGCCGCCGAAGAGCAGCCATTTGACGATGTAATAGACCGTCTTATTCCATTTTTTCAACCGCTTACCAACAATGCGGATCTGGTAAATATAGCGAAACGCCCGGTTAATCCCGCCGGTGCGATCGCCGATATCGTTGGGCGCCGAAGCGGCGCTCATCAGATGGCGTCCCAGCCAGTGGTTAACTTTCTGCGCCCAGCGGTAGCGCATCGGCCGTTCAATATCGCAGAACAGAATCAGGCGATTCTCACCACTGGTATTTTCCGCATAGTGGATATAGGTCTCGTCAAACAGCACGCCTTCTCCATCGCGCCAACTGTAACGCTGGCCATCCACCTCGATAAAGCAGCGGTCATCGTTCGGCGTTGCCAGGCCCAGATGAAAGCGTAGCGAGCCGGCGTAGGGGTCACGATGGCGCGGCAGACGGCTACCGTCCGGCAGAGTGGCAAACATGGCCGCTTTCACCGACGGGATATCGCGCAGCAGCGCGGTAGTTTGCGGACAGAGCTGGCTGGCGGAAGGATGGGCATCCTCATACCATTTCAGATAAAAGCGTTTCCAGCCGGTTTTGAAAAATGAGTTAAACCCGGCATCGTTATATTTATCGGCCGCTTTAATCTGCTCCAGCTGCTGAAGGTGGAGACCTTCGTCGCGAATAACCTGCCAGTTTTGCTGCAATATCGCCAGCTCGGGAAACATCTCCGGCCGCAGATAAGGCGTATTCGGCACGCGGGAAAATAAATACATAAATCCATTCAGCGGCGCGGTAAATGTGGAATGGTCGGAGAGCTGCCGCCAGAAACGATAGCGCACCCGTCCGCGGTAATGGACATACAGTACAGCAATAACAATGATCAACAGAATGATATACTTCATGGTGTCTTTCCTGACCTGATTGGTGGTAACCCTACCCTCGCCGTCCCCCTTTCTCAGCAGCGGTATGGCGCCAGCAAAACATTAACAATGTTAATACATATAACTCCAAATTGTTTTAACAAAAAACAGCACGCCCGGTGTTCAGTGAGCGGGCGTTGAGCTATGGTTTAGGTTTATCCATGGTGTTAACAGTGAGGAGTGAATTATGTTTGCTGTCGGCGATCTGGTACAACCCCGAGCGGGCGGACCAAAACTGAAAGTGGTGGAAGTGCAAGGGGAGCAACTGGTGGTGGTTCAGGCCGCACAGGAGCAGGGAGAGCGCTATTCGCTGAAGTCGGACGAGGTCACGCCGTATCAGGAAGAGGGAGACTTCGGCGTCTGCTAAAGCCCCTCGCTTAAAGTCGTAAGGCCAGGCCGGTGGGTCTCTCACCACCGGGCTGGCGCTGGCCCGAAGGCGTTAAATTAAAAAGCTATCCAGCGATTTACCCTGGGCGACAGCCTCGGCAATCGGCTTCGGCATTCTTCCCTGTCCGGTCCAGGTTTTCTCTGCGCCAGTATGATCGGTATAACGATATTTCGCCGGGCGCGGTTGACGCTTTTTGCCTCCCGCCTTTGGCGGCTGAATATCGGCCACCAGCTCGTCAGGAGAAATACCGTCGGCGCGCATCAGTTCAAGCCAGGTATTCACTTTCTCCTGATATTCAGCCTGCTGCTGAGCTGCCTGCTGCTGTTGCGTACGTTTTTCTTCAGTGACGATCCTGAGCTTTTCCAGCATCTCTTCAAGCACGTCAATGGAGAATTCACGGGACAGGGCACGCAGTGAACGGATATTATTCAGTTTGTGTAACATTGAAGACATAAAATTAAAAAATTCCAAATAGCAAATTAAAAGATACAACGCGGCAAGTGTAATAGAAACGTTTATTTATTTCCAGCCTTCGGTTGTCCAGATAAATATATAAGGTGGATATTAGCGGTTATCCCCTGAAGCTATATTGGCAAATATCTGAGCCTTTTTCATAAGCACAGGCAAAAAAGAGAGTGAATAAATAAAAAAGGCAGAATGACGGGAAAAACCACCGTTCTCGCCAGGAATATTAGCTTTATAGTCAGCGGGTTACCTACTGTTCATACGTGGCCGCACTGATACATACCTTTGGCTGCAGTGAATAGTTAATCAGACAATGGGAATAAAACAACAATTCGCAATTCAGAATTTTTCACCATAAAAACGCGACTTACGGCATAAAAAATCCTAAAAGAGAGCGGAATCACACACTCGCGTGATGTTGCGCCATGGTTGGCTATCAGGCGCCGTTCCCTCGGCCAGTCTCGATTTCGCAATCAAGATTAACTCATTGATAAATATTGATATTTTCAAAAACAGGAATAAAAGTAGCGTAACGAACAAAAAACAAACCAGCGCAGAGTATTTTATCGACAAAAAGGCGATAAATAAAAATTTATAGCTAGTTGCCACTTTTAATGCAGAGATATACTCTACTCACATCAAAACAGGCAGCCCAAAAACGCTATACCAACGCGCATTTTTCGGCGTTAATGACTTCATTTTCGAGGAGCACTCCGATGTTCTCTGCGCACTCCCGCTTGCGGCATGCGGTTGCAGACACCTTTGCGATGGTGGTTTACTGCACCGTCGTCAACATGATGATCGAAATTTTTCTCTCTGGTATGACGTTTGAGCAGTCGTTATCGTCGCGTCTGGTGGCGATCCCGGTCAACATTATTATTGCCGTACCCTATGGGATATATCGCGATTTCGCCATGCGTCAGGCCCGGCGCATCAGCCCGGCCAGGTGGATGAAAAATATGGCCGACGTGCTGGCCTACGTCACCTTTCAGTCGCCGGTGTATGTCGCTATTCTGTGGAGCGTGGGTGCTGACTGGCACCAGATTGTCGCCGCGGTGAGCTCGAACCTGGCGGTATCGATGATGATGGGCGCCGCCTACGGCTACTTCCTCGACTATTGCCGCCGCCTGTTCCGCGTGGCGCCCTATCAGCAGGCGAAGGCCTGACCAACGCGTTAGCAGCGACTGGCTCTGCCAGTCGCCTCTTCCCGCCAGCCCGCCTCGCCTGGATCCTTAAATGCCTATCGGCGTATTAATTCGTCGACATTGCCGGCTGGGCTTCGCCAAATAGCCCATTCAGAAAACGCTCAAGCGCCATGCGTGAGCTAAATCCATGCGGAATACCATAATGTTGTTGCGCATCCCCGGCTAAATACAGCGGAAACTGTTCATAATGATCACAGGTTTTGATATCTGAAGCCGGTTCGGCCAGCATATTGCTGCGCTCTTTTAACGCCGGATGAATAACTAACGCTGTTCGCCCCATGCGCGCTTCGCGGTTCACATAAACATAATTATCGCCGCGGCGATAGCCGTACGCTTTTTGCGTCACAACATCCATGGTGAAGCCGGCTTTTTCAAGAACACGCGCCACCTCATCGGGTCTTAAATACATACTGATTCCTCGTTATCTTTTACCGCACATTGACCTTACCTTATTCATTAAGGACAGTGCTTTCGGAAAATTCCAGAAACCACAACAGTAAGCATAATTCAAAATCTTGTCCTACACTTACTCACTCGATGGAATTAAGGGAGATAACGATGGCTAACCATGTGAACCGCAACAATTTTGACGAGAACGCCGAAGATATTCATAACGATGTCAGCCAATTAGCGGATACGCTGGAAGAGGTGCTGAAATCATGGGGCAGTGACGCCAAAGAGGAAGCGGAAGCGGCGCGTGTCAAAGCGCAGTCGCTGTTAAAAGAGACTCGTGCCCGCCTTAATGGCCACAACCGGGTGCAGCAGGCGGCGCTGGATGCGCGCCAGGCAGCGTGCGATGCGCTGGGCTGTGCCGATACCTACGTGCGCAATAAACCGTGGCACAGTGTGGGCGCCGCCGCCGCCGTCGGGGTATTTATTGGCGTATTGCTCAATTTACGTCGATAATAGCTTAAGCGTCGGCTGCCGCCGCGCGATTGGCGCGCGGTAGCCCGCGAGCTTTACGGAAGGCAATGAAGATAACAAATACGCGTCAGCCCCTGCGCGCCTCTGGCCGCAGGGGTTTTTCTGCTTCCCCGACTTAAGCGCCATCAAATCGCTATCGCCTCTCTCAGCCGTCGGGCAAGTCCGTCAGCCATCGCCGGCGAACGTATATTGGTAAAACTCATCAATAATCCCCCCTCGCCCGCGTGGCGAATCCGCCAGTCGCTCAGCGCCTGCACCGCCAGCCCGGCCACAACCGCCCGCCGCGCGAGCAGCCGATCGTCGCCGCTGACCGACATAACCAGTTGGATTCCCCCCAGCTGCGGCGTGACCTGAAAGCCCTGCGCCTGCAGAGCCGACTCCAGCCACTGTCTACGCTGGCTATAGCTGGCACGCATTTTCTTCAAATGACGCCAAAAATGTCCCTGCTGGATAAAATCCGCCAGCGTCTGCTGCCACAGGGTGGGAACGGTGCAGGACTGGCGCTCCGCGGTCTGGTGAAAACGCGCCACCAGCGGGGTCGGCACCACCAGCCAGGCGGTGCGCAGCGCCGGGAACATCGACTTACTGAAGGTGCCCGCGTAGATGACCCTCTGCGGCGCATCAAGGCTTTTCAGCGGCGGCAGCGGTTTGCCGTGATAGCGAAACTCGCTATCGTAATCGTCCTCAATGATCCACGCGTCGCGCTCCGCGGCCCACGCCAGCAGCTGGCGGCGTCGGGGAAGCGACAGCGCGACCCCCAGCGGACTCTGATGGGCTGGTGTGAGCAGGGCAAATCGCGCCTGCGGGTGATGACGCTGGCCCCAGCCGACGTCCATCCCTTCGTCGTCCACGGGAATCGCATCCACCGCCAGCTGCCCAGCCTCGACGACCGGCCGGATAAAGGGATACCCCGGATCTTCCATCCACATATGCTGTCCCGGCTGCGCCAGGGTACGCAGGATAAGGTTCATGGAGGCGGCATAGCTGCCGGTGATCAACACCTGATCCGGCTGACAGTCGATACTGCGCGACAGGCGTAGATAATCGACGATAGCCTGGCGCAGAAGCGGATCGCCGCCGGGATCGCCGGGTGCAAGATCGAACCGCGACTGCGTCCGCAGCCGACGCCCCATCACCCGCGCCCACTGCCCGCGCGGAAAGAGATCCAGCGCCGGCAGCCCCATCTGAAACGGCAGCGGCTCCGTCGGCGCGGCCGGTTGCACTGGCGGTACCGGCGCCAGCTGGCGCGGGCTGAGCCGCTCGCTGACAAAGGTCCCCGCCTGCCCACGCCGCTCGAGCCATCCCTGGGCGACCAGCTCTCCCCAGGCGTTTTCGATGGTCGCCCGGGAGACGCCCTGCTCCTGAGCGTACACCCGGCTGGCGGGCAAACGGCTGCCCGGGGTCAGTTCGCCACGTTCAATCGCCGATTTCAACTGGCGGGCGATACGCTGATAAAGCGGGAGGTTAATCGCTTCCATTATGGTCTGCTTTTTTCATCACAATATGGCTATCTTTTGCAGTCCATTATAGTGCTATTTTGGCTGCCGTCTTAGAGAGGAGAACACCATGAACCAATTACGTCAGCCATTCAGTGAACTGAGCCCGGAAGTCTATAAAGGGCTGGTACAGGCCAGCATCGCGCTGGAGAAAAGCGAGCTGGGCAACGCCCTGGTAGAGCTGGTTTATTTACGCGTCTCGCAGATCAACGGCTGCGCCTTCTGTCTTGAGAAACATAGCCAGGCGCTGCGCAAAGGCGGCATGGCGCAAAGCAAACTGGATGCCCTTGCGGGCTGGCGGGTAAGCGCCCACTTTACTCCGGCCGAACGCGCGGCGCTGGCTTGGGCCGAGTCGGTCACCGACATTGCCGCCAGCCATGCGGAAGATGAGGTTTACCTGCCGCTGCGCGAACATTTTACCCCGCGTCAGATAAGCGATCTGACCTTCGCCGTCAGTTTGATGAACGCCTTTAACCGCCTCGCCGTGGCCATGCGCCTGTAGTTCCGCACAGCCTCCCCCCTCCTCCGCCGATCTATCCCGGCGGGGGACTCGCTTGCCAAAAACGCTATATATTGAGTGGTTGAAGTTTTAAATAACTACATCTAGTATTTCCTTATCGAATGGCCCACTACGTTCGACGCTATGTTTAGCGCCGTGCTGTTATCTTAAATGGAAATACGAATCATGCGCATTATTATTTACACTCGAAATGACTGCGTGCAGTGCCATGCCACCCGGCGAGCCATGGAGAGCCGGGGACTGGCCTTTGAAATGGTCAACGTCGACCAGCAGCCGGATGCCGCCGACACCCTGCGCGAGCAGGGATTTCGCCAGCTGCCGGTGGTGATCGCCGGTGAGCTGCGCTGGAGCGGCTTCCGCCCGGATATGATCAATCGCCTGCGCCCCTCCTTTACGGCGGCCAGCGCATGAGCCTCATCGTCTACTTCTCCAGCCGTTCGGAGAATACCCATCGCTTTGTGCAGCGCCTGGGGCTGCCAGCGGTGCGTATCCCGCTGAACGAGCGTGAACATCTGCGGGTAGACGAGCCCTATATTCTCATCGTTCCCAGCTATGGCGGCGGCGGCACCGCCGGCGCGGTACCGCGTCAGGCGATCCGCTTTTTAAACGACGTGCATAACCGCCAGCTGATCCGCGGAGTGATTGCCGCCGGCAATCGCAACTTTGGCGACGGCTGGGGGCGTGCCGGAGATGTCATCGCGCAAAAATGCGCCGTGCCCTATCTCTACCGCTTCGAGCTGATGGGAACCCCCGACGATATCAACACCGTGCGTAAAGGAGTCAGCGAATTTTGGCAACGACAACCGCAGAACGTATAACCGCCGCCGTGGATTTTCACGCCCTCAACGCGATGCTGAATTTGTACGACAGCGAGGGCCGCATCCCGTTTGAGAAAGATCGCCAGGCGGTTGAGGCCTTTATGGCGACCCAGGTTCAGCCCAACGCCCTCACCTTCCCCAGCCAGGAGGATAAGCTCAGCTGGCTCGTCAGCGAGGGCTATTACGATCCGCAGGTGCTGGCCGGCTATGACCGCGGGTTTGTGCTGGCGTTGTTCGCCCATGCCCGGCGCGCTCCGTTTCGCTTTCAGACCTTCCTCGGCGCCTGGAAGTTCTATACCAGCTATGCGCTGAAGACCTTTGACGGCAAGCACTACCTCGAGGATTTCGCCGAACGCAGCGTGATGGTGGCCCTGACGCTGGCCCGGGGCGATGAACAGCAGGCGCGGCAGCTGACGGAGGAAATACTCAGCGGCCGCTTTCAGCCCGCCACACCGACCTTCCTTAACGCTGGCAAACAGCAGCGCGGGGAGCTGATCTCCTGCTTCCTGCTGCGTATTGAGGATAATATGGAGTCCATCGGCCGGGCGGTGAACTCGGCGCTACAGCTGTCGAAGCGCGGCGGCGGGGTGGCCTTTTTACTCTCCAACCTGCGCGAGGCCGGGGCGCCGATCAAGCGCATCGAAAACCAGTCTTCTGGGGTGGTGCCGGTGATGAAGATGCTGGAGGACGCCTTCTCCTATGCCAATCAGCTCGGCGCCCGCCAGGGGGCGGGTGCGGTCTGGCTGCATGTTCACCATCCCGATATTTTACGCTTTCTTGATACCCGGCGTGAAAATGCCGATGAGAAAATCCGCATCAAAACCTTGTCGCTGGGGGTGGTGATCCCTGATATCACCTTCCAGCTGGCGAAAGAAGATGCGCAGATGGCCCTGTTCTCGCCTTATGACGTCGAACGGCTGTACGGCAAACCTTTCGCCGATTGCGCCATCGGCGACCTCTATCCGCAGCTGGTGGCCGACGAGCGGGTCCGCAAACGCTGGATCCGCGCCCGCGACCTGTTCCAGCGCCTGGCGGAGATCCAGTTTGAATCCGGCTACCCGTACATCATGTTTGAAGACACCGTGAACCACGCCAGTCCGGTGGCCGGGCGGGTCACCATGAGCAATCTGTGTTCGGAGATCCTGCAGGTCAGTACGCCGTCCGCCTATAATGAAGACCTCAGCTATGCGCATATCGGGGAAGATATCTCCTGCAACCTCGGCTCGCTGAACATCGCCCATACCATGGACTCGCCGGATTTCGGCCGCACAATCGCCACCGCGGTGCGCGCCCTGACCGCCGTGTCCGACATGAGCGACATTCAGTCGGTTCCCTCGGTGGCGGCCGGCAACGCGGCCTCCCACGCCATCGGCCTGGGGCAGATGAATCTGCACGGTTACCTGGCGCGGGAGGGCATTGCCTACGGCAGCCCGGAGGGGCTGGACTTCACCAATATCTACTTCTACACCGTGACCTGGCACGCGCTGCACACCTCGATGCAGCTGGCCCGCGAGCGCGGCCAGCGCTTCGCCGGCTTCGAGCAGTCGCGCTACGCCAGCGGGGCGTACTTCGACAAATATCTGCAGGAGGAGTGGCAGCCGAAAACCGAACGGGTGCGCACGCTGTTCGCCCGCGCCGGCATCTCTCTGCCCGACCGGGAAAGCTGGCGCCAGCTGCGCGACGATGTCATGCGCTATGGCATCTACAATCGCTATCTGCAGGCGGTGCCGCCCACCGGCTCGATCTCGTACATCAACCATGCCACCTCCAGCATTCACCCGATCGTCTCGAAGATTGAGATCCGCAAAGAGGGGAAAACCGGGCGAGTGTACTACCCCGCACCATTTATGAATAACGACAATCTGGCCCTCTACCAGGATGCGTATGAGATAGGGCCGGAGAAGATCATTGACACTTACGCCGAGGCGACGCGCCACGTCGACCAGGGGCTGTCGCTGACCCTGTTCTTCCCCGATACCGCCACCACCCGCGATATCAACAAGGCGCAAATTTACGCCTGGAAGAAAGGCATCAAGACGCTCTACTACATCCGTCTGCGCCAGCTGGCGCTGGAAGGCACTGAAATTGAAGGCTGCGTGTCCTGCGCGCTGTAAGGAGAACAGGATGACCCATTTAACGCGCGTCAGCGCAATCAACTGGAACCGCATTGATGACGATAAAGATCTTGAGGTCTGGAACCGTCTCACCAGCAACTTCTGGCTGCCGGAGAAAGTGCCGCTGTCGAACGACATTCCCGCCTGGCAAACCCTCAGCGCGGCGGAGCAGCAGTTGACCATTCGCGTCTTTACCGGATTGACCCTGCTTGACACCATTCAGAACACCGTCGGCGCCCCGGCGCTAATGGCGGACGCCTTAACCCCGCATGAGGAGGCGGTGCTGTCGAACATCAGCTTTATGGAGGCGGTTCATGCCCGCTCTTACAGCTCCATCTTTTCCACGCTGTGCCACAGCAAGGAAGTGGATGCCGCCTTCACCTGGAGCGAAAGCTGTGATCCCCTGCAGCGCAAGGCGCAGCTGATGCTGGGTTACTATCAGGCCGACGAGCCGCTGAAGAAAAAAATCGCCAGCGTGTTCCTCGAATCCTTTCTCTTCTACTCCGGCTTCTGGCTGCCGATGTACTTCTCCAGCCGGGGAAAGCTGACCAACACTGCGGATCTGATCCGCCTGATCATTCGCGATGAAGCGGTGCATGGCTATTACATCGGCTACAAGTACCAGAAAGGACTGGAGATCGTCAGCCCCGGCAAGCGCGAAGAATTGAAAAATTTCGCCCTCGATCTGCTGATGGATCTTTACGACAACGAACTGGCCTACAGCCGGGAGCTGTACGGCGAGAGCGGCTGGTTCGACGACGTCAGCGCTTTCCTGGGCTACAACGCCAACAAAGCGCTGATGAACCTCGGCTACGAGGCGCTGTTCCCGGCGGAGATGGCGGCGGTCAATCCGGCAATCCTCGCAGCGCTGTCGCCCAACGCCGACGAAAACCATGACTTTTTCTCCGGTTCCGGCTCCTCCTACGTGATAGGAAAAATGGAAGAGACCGCCGACGACGATTGGGACTTTTAACCGTACTTTCACCAGGAATATCGCAGGCGGATTCCTGGTGATTAATTTCACAAAATAGCGTTTAATCCACCAAATATTCTCTCCATGACCTAACCGTCATCACTTCGTCATATTTAGCAGAAAACCGGTCCATTTCAGTCGAATTATCCAAAGATAATCAAAAAATATTACCAACAACAAATTACCGCCCAGCCCTTATATCACGGGGGCTTAGCCACAGTTGTCCCCATCTGATTTTGCCGAGAGTTTGCCATTGAGGGTTGTCACAGAATCTGAGTATGTTAGGGTGTAAAAAGATCATAATCACCATCGGGTATCATATCGCAATAAACAAATAACAGGAACTTCTCTATTGCATGGCAATTAAATTAGAAATCAAAAATCTTTATAAGATATTTGGCGAGCATCCACACCGTGCTTTCAAATATATTGAGAAAGGACTCAACAAAGCGCAAATACTGGAAAAAACGGGGCTGTCGCTTGGCGTCAAAGACGCCAGTCTGGCCATTGAAGAAGGCGAGATATTCGTCATCATGGGGCTCTCCGGCTCGGGGAAATCCACCATGGTTCGCCTTCTCAATCGCCTGATTGAACCCACCCGCGGCCAGGTGCTGATTGACGGGGTCGATATCGCCAAAATGTCGGATGCCGAGCTGCGCGAGGTGCGTCGCAAGAAAATTGCGATGGTTTTTCAGTCCTTTGCGCTGATGCCGCACATGAGCGTGCTCGATAACACGGCGTTTGGCATGGCGCTTGCCGGCGTTCCCGCCGCCGAACGAGAGCAAAAAGCCCGGGAGGCGCTGCGTCAGGTGGGGCTGGAGAATTATGCCCACGCCTGGCCGGATGAACTCTCCGGCGGCATGCGCCAGCGCGTCGGTTTAGCTCGCGCCCTGGCGATTAATCCCGATATTCTGTTAATGGATGAAGCCTTCTCTGCGCTCGATCCGCTCATTCGTACCGAAATGCAGGATGAGCTCATCAAATTACAGGCGAAGCATCAACGCACTATCGTCTTTATTTCCCATGACCTTGATGAAGCCATGCGAATTGGCGATCGTATCGCCATTATGCAAAATGGCGAAGTGGTCCAGGTCGGCACTCCGGATGAAATATTAAATAATCCAGCCAATGATTATGTGCGCACCTTCTTCCGCGGCGTGGATATTAGCCAGGTATTCAGCGCGAAAGATATTGCCCGCCGCAGCCCGGTTGGCCTGATTCGTAAAACGCCTGGTTTTGGCCCCCGTTCGGCGCTGAAATTATTACAGGATGAAGACCGGGAATATGGCTATGTCATAGAGCGCGGTAATCGCTTTGTCGGGATTGTCTCGATTGATTCTCTGAAAACAGCCCTCAGCGCCGGGCAGGGGATCGAGGCGGCGCTGATTGACGCCCCGCTGGCGGTGGAAGCGCAAACCCCGCTCAGCGATCTGCTCTCCCACGTCGGCCACGCTCCGTGCGCCGTGCCGGTAGTGGATGAAGAACAACAATATATTGGCATCATTTCCAAACGGATGTTGCTCCAGGCTTTAGATCGCGAGGGGGTGAATCATGGCTGATCAGACCAATCCATGGGGCAGCGCCCCGTCAACCGACAGCGCCGCGCAGGCTGCCGACGCCTGGGGTGGCGCCTCTACTGCCGCGCCGGCTAATGGCGGCGGCGCCGACTGGCTGCACAGCGCCCCGGCGCCGCAGCCGGAACAGTTCAATATCATGGATCCGTTCCATAAGACCCTGATCCCGCTCGACAGCTGGGTGACCCACGCCATCGACTGGATCGTGCTGCACTTCCGTCCGCTGTTCCAGGGGATCCGCGTGCCGATCGACTACATCCTCAGCGCCTTCCAGCAGCTGCTGTTGGGGATGCCGGCGCCGGTGGCGATTATCGTCTTCGCGCTAATCGCCTGGCAGATCTCCAGCCTCGGCATGGGGGTCGCCACTCTGGTATCGCTGATTGCCATCGGCGCCATCGGCGCGTGGTCGCAAGCCATGGTCACTCTGGCGCTGGTCCTCACCGCCCTGCTGTTCTGCATGGTTATCGGCTTGCCGCTGGGGATCTGGCTAGCGCGCAGCCCGCGGGCGGCGAAAATCATCCGCCCGCTGTTGGATGCCATGCAGACCACGCCGGCGTTCGTCTATCTGGTGCCGATCGTGATGCTGTTCGGCATCGGCAACGTACCGGGCGTGGTGGTGACGATTATCTTCGCCCTGCCGCCGATCGTCCGTCTGACCATCCTCGGGATAAACCAGGTGCCTGCGGATCTGATCGAAGCGTCGCGCTCATTTGGCGCCAGCCCGCGCCAGCTGCTGTTTAAGGTGCAGCTGCCGCTGGCCATGCCCACCATTATGGCCGGGGTTAACCAGACCCTGATGCTGGCCCTGTCGATGGTAGTGATCGCCTCGATGATCGCCGTCGGCGGCCTCGGCCAGATGGTGCTGCGCGGTATCGGTCGCCTGGATATGGGCCTGGCGACCGTCGGCGGGGTGGGGATCGTGATCCTGGCGATTATTCTTGACCGCCTCACCCAGGCCGTCGGTCGCGACGCCCGCAGTCGCGGCAACCGCCGCTGGTACACCACCGGCCCGCTGGGGCTTATCACTCGCCCTTTCTGTCGATAAGTCGATAACAGCGCCGCTCCCCGACACCAGCCGATGCCCGGGAGCGGCCCTTCCCGTTAAACAATAAGAGGAACCACCATGCGACATAGTACGATGTTGGCCACCGCCGCCTTTGCCACCCTGCTCGCCACCAGCGCCTTCGCCGCCGACCTGCCGGGTAAAGGGATTACGGTGAAGCCCGCTCAGAGCACTATCTCCGAAGAGAGCTTCCAGACCCTGCTGGTCAGTCGCGCGCTGGAGAAGCTGGGCTACACCGTCGAGAAACCCAGCGAAGTGGACTATAACGTTGCCTATACGTCGATTGCCGCCGGAGATACCACCTTTATCGCCACCAACTGGCAACCGCTGCACGATGACATGTACGCCGCGGCGGGCGGTGATAACAAATTCTATCGCAAAGGAGTGTACGTCTCAGGCGCCGCCCAGGGCTATTTGATCGACAAAAAAACCGCTGAGCAGTACCACATCACCTCCATCGATCAGCTCAAAGATCCGCAGATCGCCAAACTGTTTGATACCAACAATGACGGTAAAGCGGATCTCACCGGCTGTACCCCAGGATGGGGCTGTGAAGCAGTGATTAACCATCAGATTGACGCCTATGGCCTGAGCAAAACCGTCACCCATAACCAGGGCAACTACGCGGCGATGATGGCCGACACCATTGCCCGGTATAAAGAGGGTAAACCGGTGCTCTACTACACCTGGACGCCGTACTGGGTTAGCGACGTGCTGAAGCCTGGCAAGGACGTCGTCTGGCTGCAGGTGCCGTTCTCCTCCCTTCCGGGCGAGCAGAAAAACATCGACACCAAACTGGCCAACGGCGCCAACTATGGCTTCCCGGTGAACACCATGCACATCGTCGCTAACAAAGCCTGGGCGGAGAAAAATCCGGCCGCCGCCACTCTGTTTAGCATCATGAAGCTGCCGATCGCCGACATCAACGCCGAGAATGCGATGATGCATGAAGGCCATGCTTCCGAAGCCGACATTAACGGCCACGTTGATGGCTGGATCAAAGCCCACCAGCCGCTGTTCGACAGCTGGGTGAAAACCGCCCTCGCCGCGCAGCAGTAAACCCGCTCACGGATAAGGCCCAGCGCCTTATCCGGCCCCCTTGCCCCCTTTCTCGTGGCCAGGTCATAGAAAAGCGATTCCAGGAATTTCCATAGTGTTAAGGCGCATCGCGCTCTGTTAAGGTGGAGACATCGGTCAAATTGCCACCTTCACATGGATCCAGCGATAAGTTATTCATATGGAAAACCCCGCGCCCTTAACCTGTGCCTTACCTGAACGCGTCGCCACCGTCGGCGAAGGCATCAAAGACAGTCTCCCCATCGTCATCAACTACCTTCCGGTGGCATTCGCCTTCGGACTCAATGCCACCCGGCTGGGCTTCACCCCGCTGGAAAGCCTGTTCTTCTCCTGCATTATTTACGCCGGCGCCAGCCAGTTTGTGATCACCGCCATGTTGGCCGCCGGCAGTTCGCTGTGGGTCGCCGCCCTGACGGTAATGGCGATGGATGTCCGCCACGTGCTGTATGGCCCCTCATTGCGCAGCCGCATTCGCTCAGCGCTGGATAAAAAGAAAACCGCCCTCTGGGCCTTCGGCCTGACCGATGAGGTTTTCGCCGCCGCTACCGCCAGGCTGGTTCGCGATAACCGCCGCTGGAGCGAAAACTGGATGCTTGGTCTCGCTTTTACCTCGTGGGCATCGTGGGTGTGCGGCACGCTGGCCGGCGCCTGGTCCGGCAACGGCCTGCTGGTGGATTATCCGGCGGTGGAAGCCGCCCTCGGCTTTATGCTGCCGGCGCTGTTTATGAGCTTCCTGCTGGCCTCTTTCCAGCGTCAGCAGTCACTCTGCGTCACGGCGGCGCTGGCGGGCGCGCTGGGCGGCATTCTGTTATTTTCCATTCCGGCGGCGATCCTCGCCGGAATTGTCTGCGGGTGTCTGACGGCGCTGCTTCAGGCCATGCTCAAGGGGATGCCGGATGAACAGTGAAGTCCTTCTGCTCGGGGTGATAGTCGGCGGCGTCAACTATCTCTTTCGCTATCTTCCTCTGCGTTTGCGCGTCGGCCACGCCCGTCCTGCCCGCCGCGGCCCGGTCAGCGTGCTGCTGGATACCATTGGCATCGCCTCGATTTGCGCGCTGTTGGTGGTCTCCAGCGTGCCGGAGATCCTCGCCGATGCCCATCGCCTGGCGCCGACGCTGACCGGCTTCCTGGTGCTGGGGGCCGCCTTCTGGAAAACCCGCAGCATCATTGTCCCGACCCTGCTGTCGGCGTTTGCCTATGGTCTGGCATGGAAAATCACCAACGGGCTCTAAGCTTTACGTATCAATTTTGGTCAATAATTCATTTGATTTATTTGTCACAATAGTTATTATATCGGCTGTAATTAATGAGGTCATACCCAAATGGATAGTTCGTTTACTCCCATTGAGCAAATGCTCAAGTTCCGCGCCAGCCGCCATGAAGATTTCCCGTTTCAGGAGATCCTGTTAACTCGTCTTTGCATGCATATGCAAGGTAAGCTGCTGGAAAATCGCAATAAAATGCTCAAAGCGCAGGGAATTAACGAGACATTATTTATGGCGCTGATTACGCTGGAGTCACAGGAAAACCACAGCATCCAGCCGTCCGAGCTGAGCTGTGCGCTGGGCTCGTCACGTACCAACGCCACCCGTATCGCTGATGAACTGGAAAAACGCGGCTGGATTGAGCGCCGCGAGAGCGATAACGATCGTCGCTGTTTGCATCTGCAACTGACCGAAAAGGGCCATCAGTTTTTGCGTGAAGTCCTGCCGCCGCAGCATAACTGCCTGCATCAGCTGTGGTCTTCACTTAGCACCAGCGAAAAAGATCAGCTCGAACACATCACCCGCAAACTCCTGAGCCGCCTTGATCAGATGGAAGAAGAAGGCGTGCTAGCGGACTCTCTACGCTAAGGGCGGCGTCGCTCAGCCCATTTTTACGTTGCAAGGAAAACAGCCAGGCCAGCAGATCTCTGCTGGCCTTTCTGATAAACAGGTCGGCTCAGCCGATGTGAAATAATAAGATCGTGGAGAATAACATGAGTGCAAATGCGGAGAGCCAAACCCCGCAGCAACCAGGCAGCAAAAAAGGAAAGCGTAAAGGCGCCCTTCTGTTGCTGACATTGCTCTTCATTATTATTGCCGTGGCATATGGGATTTACTGGTTTCTGGTACTGCGTCACTACGAAGAGACCGACGATGCCTACGTGGCAGGGAATCAGGTACAAATTATGGCTCAGGTCGCGGGCAGCGTGACCAAAGTCTGGGCTGACAACACGGACTACGTGCAGAAAGGCGATCCGCTGGTCACGCTCGATCGGACCGATGCCCAACAGGCGTTTGAAAAGGCTAAGACCCAACTGGCCGCCAGCGTGCGTCAGACCCGCCAGCAGATGATCAACAGCAAGCAGCTGCAGGCAAATATCGACGTCAAAAAAACCGCCCTCGCCCAGGCGCAGGCTGACCTGAACCGCCGCATCCCGCTGGGCGCCGCGAATCTCATTGGCCGCGAAGAGCTGCAGCACGCCCGCGATACCGTCGCCAGCGCACAGGCCGAACTCGACGTGGCAATCCAGCAGTACAACGCCAACCAGGCGATCGTGCTGGGCACCAGGCTGGAACAGCAGCCGGCGGTGCTCCAGGCGGCCACTGAAGTGCGTAACGCCTGGCTGGCCCTGCAGCGTACGCAGATCGTCAGCCCGATTAGCGGCTACGTTTCCCGTCGCTCGGTACAGCCTGGCGCGCAGATCGGCACCACCACGCCGCTGATGGCGGTGGTCCCGGCGACCAACCTGTGGATCGATGCTAACTTTAAAGAGACTCAGCTGGCGCATATGCGTATCGGCCAGCCGGCCACCGTGATCAGCGATATCTATGGCGATGACGTGAAATACACCGGTAAAGTGGTCGGTCTGGATATGGGCACCGGCAGCGCCTTCTCTCTGCTGCCGGCGCAGAATGCCACCGGCAACTGGATCAAAGTGGTACAGCGTCTGCCGGTTCGTATCGAGCTGGATGAAAAACAACTAGCGGAACACCCGCTGCGCATCGGCCTCTCGACGCTGGTGGAAGTCAACACCACCGATCGCGATGGTGAAATGCTGGCCAGCCAGGTGCGGAGCTCCCCGGTTTACGAGAGCAATGCCCGTGAAATCGCTCTCGATCCGGTTAATAAGCTGATAGACGAGATCATTCAGGCCAACGCCGGATAATTCGGGGTGAGTGTAATGCAACAGCAAAAACCGCTGGAAGGCGCGCAGCTGGTCATTATGACCATTGCGCTGTCGCTCGCGACGTTCATGCAGGTGCTGGATTCCACTATCGCCAACGTGGCGATCCCGACCATTGCCGGCAACCTTGGCTCGTCGCTGAGCCAGGGGACCTGGGTCATCACCTCGTTCGGGGTCGCTAACGCCATCTCCATCCCGATCACCGGCTGGCTGGCCAAGCGCGTCGGCGAGGTGAAGCTGTTCCTGTGGTCAACCACCGCCTTCGCCATTGCCTCCTGGGCCTGCGGCGTCTCCAACAGCCTGACGATGCTGATTTTCTTCCGCGTCATTCAGGGGATCGTCGCCGGACCGCTGATCCCGCTGTCGCAAAGTCTGCTGCTCAGCAACTATCCCCCGGCGAAGCGCTCTATCGCTCTGGCGCTGTGGTCGATGACGGTGATTGTCGCACCCATCTGCGGTCCGATCCTTGGCGGCTATATCAGCGATAACTATCACTGGGGCTGGATCTTCTTTATCAACGTGCCCATTGGCGTGGCGGTGGTGCTGATGACCCTGCAGACCCTGCGCAACCGGGAAACCAAAACCGAACAGCGGCGGATCGACGGCGTCGGTCTGGCGCTGCTGATCATCGGTATCGGTAGCCTGCAGGTGATGCTGGACCGGGGTAAAGAGCTGGACTGGTTCTCCTCCAATGAGATTATCATTCTGACCATCGTGGCGGTGGTGGCGATAAGCTTCCTGATCGTCTGGGAGCTAACCGACGATAACCCGATTGTCGATCTGTCGCTATTTAAGTCGCGCAACTTCACCATCGGCTGCCTCTGTATCAGTCTGGCCTATATGCTCTACTTCGGCGCCATCGTACTGCTGCCGCAGCTGTTGCAGGAGGTATACGGCTACACCGCGACCTGGGCCGGCCTGGCGTCGGCGCCGGTGGGGGTGATCCCGGTCATTCTGTCGCCGATTATCGGCCGCTTCGCGCATAAGCTCGACATGCGGCGGCTGGTCACCTTCAGCTTTATTATGTACGCGGTCTGCTTCTACTGGCGCGCCTGGACCTTCGAACCGGGGATGGACTTTGGCGCCTCGGCGTGGCCACAGTTTATCCAGGGCTTCGCGGTGGCCTGCTTCTTCATGCCGTTGACCACCATCACCCTCTCCGGCCTGCCGCCGGAGCGGCTGGCGGCGGCGTCGAGCCTGTCGAACTTCACCCGTACCCTTGCCGGCTCCATCGGGACCTCGATCACCACCACCCTGTGGACCAACCGCGAGGCGCTGCATCATGCGCAGCTCACCGAATCGGTGACCCCCTTTAACCCCAACGCGCAGCAGATATACGATCAGCTGCAGGGCATGGGAATGACGCAGCAGCAGGCGTCCGGCTGGATAGCGCAGCAGATAACCAACCAGGGGCTCATTATCTCCGCCAACGAAATCTTCTGGATTTCTGCGGCTATTTTCATCCTGCTGTTGGGGCTGGTGTGGTTCGCCAGACCACCGTTCAGCGCCGGCGGAGGCGGCGGCGGCGCGCACTAAGCCTCACATAAAGGGACCTCCGGGTCCCTTTTTTACGGCGTCAGGTTGTCCAGTTCTCGCTAGTTTCTGTCTCGTTTGCGAAAGCCCGTCACCCTGCGCTCGGGCAGGATAAAGGCTGACCATTAAGGAGAACACTATGCTGAGCCATCCTGCTGAAAAGTACCGTCCCTATCCGCCGATCGCCCTGCCTGACCGCCGCTGGCCAGACCGGCAAATCAGTCACGCCCCGCGCTGGCTGTCGACTGACCTGCGCGACGGCAACCAGGCGCTGGCGGAGCCCATGGACAGCGCCCGCAAACTGCAGTTCTGGGATCTGCTGCTGGAGTGCGGCTTTAAAGAGATTGAAGTCGCCTTCCCTTCCGCCTCACAAACCGATTTCAACTTTGTCCGCCAGCTGATTGACGAACAGCGCATCCCGGAGGATGTCACCATCCAGGTGCTGACCCAGGCGCGAGACCCGCTGATCCTGCGCACCTTTGAGGCGCTGCGCGGCGCCCGCCGGGCTACCGTCCACCTCTACAATGCCACCGCGCCGCTGTTCCGCGAGCTGGTTTTCGGCATGGACAAGGCCGAGGTGATCGCCCTCGCGACCCGCGCCACCCGGCTTATCCGTCAGCAGTGCGAACAGCAGCCGGAGACCCGCTGGCAATATGAATATTCGCCTGAAACCTTCTGCTTCACCGAGCCCGAGTTTGCGCTTGAGATTTGCGAAGCGGTGGCGGATGTCTGGCAGCCCTGCGCCGAGCGACCGATGATCGTCAATCTGCCGGCGACGGTGGAAGTCAACACCCCCAACGTCTATGCCGATCAGATCGAGTATTTTTGCCGCCACTTCTCCCGCCGCGGCGAGGTCTGCATCAGCGTGCACCCGCATAACGATCGCGGCACCGGCGTCGCCAGCGCCGAGCTGGCGGTGATGGCCGGCGCCGATCGGGTAGAAGGCTGCCTGTTTGGCAACGGCGAACGCACCGGCAACGTCTGTCTGGTGACTTTGGCGATGAACCTCTACAGCCAGGGCATCGACCCTGAGCTTCGCTTCGAGCAGATGAACCGGGTGGTGGAGGTGGTGGAAAACTGCAACCAGATCCCCGTTCACCCGCGCCACCCGTGGGCGGGAAGTCTGGCTTACACCGCCTTCTCCGGCTCCCATCAGGATGCGATCAAAAAAGGGTTTGATGCCCGTCAGCCTGGCGATCCGTGGCAGATGCCCTACCTGCCCATTGACCCGCAGGATATTGGCTGCAGCTATGAGGCGGTGATCCGCGTCAACAGCCAGTCGGGGAAGAGCGGCAGCGCCTGGCTTATCGAACAAAATCATGGTCTGAAACTGCCCCGCGGGCTGCAGCAGGACTTCAGCCAGCACGTTCAGCAGGCCACCGATAGCGACGGCAAAGAGATGACCCACCATGCGCTGTGGCAGCTGTTCCGCACGCGCTACGGGCTGCAGGCGCAACCGGCGCTGACGCTGCTCGATTATCAGAGCGCCAGCCAGCAGGATGGCCAGCTTTCCCTGCAGGCAACGCTGCGTCACCACGGCGAAACCCGACGCCTGCAGGGCCAGGGCAACGGCCTGCTCTCCGCCGCAGCCAGCGGGCTCAGCGCGCTGTTTCGGCAGCCGTTTATGATCAAGGACTATCATGAGCATACCCTCGGCGCGCGCAGCGACAGCCGGTCGGTGGCCTATATCCGCTGCGTTTTTCCGCAAGGAGAAAGCTACTGGGGCGTGGGTATCGATAATGACGTGGCGCGCGCCTCGCTGCAGGCGCTGTGCAATGCGCTCAGCGCCGCCGATCAGGCCGGGGGACGAAAATAGTCGCTGGGGGCGACGCCCATCACCCGACGAAACATGGCGCTGAAGGCGCTGTGGCTACCGTAGCCCAGCTCCAGCGCCACCCGAAGCACGGAGTGGCCCTGCGCCAGGCGCACCAGCGCTTCCATTAGCTTCGCCCGGCGCACCCACTCGCTCCACGTCAGGCTAGTCTGCTGCTGAAAATGGCGGTTTAGGGTTCGCTCGCTCATGCTGCACGCCTTCGCCGCCTGGCCGCTGCTCCAGGCCTCGCCCGGCGCCTCGCGTACCTGCTGGCACAGCCGACGCAGCGTTTCGCTTTGCGGCTCCGGCAGGCCAAACGGCAGGATCGCCATCCCGCGGATCTCATCGAGGATCAGTTCATAAATTCTTTCGTCGCGGCTGGCGGGGGCATAGCGTTCCGCCAGCGCCAGGGATGACACGATCAGTTCCCGCAGCAGCGGCGTGATCTGTACGATCTGGCAGCCCGCCGGAAGATCGGCGCGCGCCAGCGGATCGATAAACAGGGTGCGCGCCGCCACGTTGCCGGTCATGCGTAGCGCGTGCGGCGTTCCCGCCGGCAGCCAGACGCCGCGCCCGGGCGGCACCACCCAGTAGCCTACCGGCGTCGCGACCCGCACCACGCCGCTTAGTATATGCAGCAGCTGGGCGCAGTCATGCTGATGCCAGTCTTCCTGGTCACCGTGGGCATAATCATGGGCAAAGGGCACCAGTGGGCGGTGCTGAAAGGAGAAGGAAAGCGTCGTCGTCATCGCGGCGTTAGAAGAGCGGCCCGGCGACAGGCGTCGGGCCGTGGCGGAAGCACTAGATGTGCAGTTCCTGCAGTTTTTCTTTCGGCAACGCCAGTTCGTCGTTGCTGTTGATGCGCACATCGCGCTCAATGATATGGCGAGCGATGTCCTGGGCCTCTTCCAGCGAGTGCATGGTGTAAGTCCCGCACTGGTAGACGTTGAGCTCCGGGATCTGGTTCTGATCTTTCACCTTCAGCACATCGGCCATCGCCGCTTTCCAGGCGTCAGCGACGCGCTGCTCGTCCGGCGTACCAATCAGGCTCATATAGAAGCCGGTGCGGCAGCCCATTGGCGAAATGTCGATAATTTCCACGCCATTCCCGTTCAGATGATCGCGCATAAAGCCCGCGAACAGATGCTCCAGGGTGTGGATACCGCGTTCCGGCATCACTTCCTGGTTCGGTACGCAGAAGCGCAGATCGAAAACGGTGATTTCATCGCCATGCGGCGTGTTCATTTTCTTCGCGACACGCACCGCTGGGGCTTCCATTCGGGTATGGTCGACTGTGAAACTATCTAACAACGGCATTCGTCACCTCCGGGAGTGAATTTTTTTAAAATAAAATGAACTCTTTGTTCAGCCGCGAGTCTCAGTATATGAAAGACGCGCATTTATTATCATCATCATCCCTGAATCAGAGATGAAAGTTTGGCCACAGTGATGTGGCCTTTTTCTTTTCCAGCGCTACGCGTGCCGCGCCAGCAGCGCCTCAAACGGCTCGCTGTCTTCAGCTTCCACTTTCTTTTGTCGCGCCACCGACGCGTCGCGCTCGGCGATAAAATCGTCTTCGCTCAGGATCTCCAGCGGCTCTTCGCGCAGCTGCGTCCGGTAACGATCGGCAAGCGCACGGCCGGTACCGCCAATGCCTTCTTCAATCATAGAACGCAGAATGCGGGCTGAGAAGGTTAATTCCGGATCGTCAAAGCAGGCCAGCAGCTCGTCGCAGACCTGCTGATATGCCTGGCCACCGTGGATACTGTCCAGGGTCTGCGCCACGCGGCGTAAATCGCGGAACAGATCTTTGCCCACCTGAGCCAGCGGGAACTGCGCGCTTTCGCAGCCAATCCCCAGCGTTAAGCCCGGCTTACGCCCTTCCAGAATCACCCGATTCCAGTTGGTGCGGGTGCACAGCAGCTCATCGCTGCTCATCTCCGGCGCGTCGGCCAGCGCGCACCAGACCATAAACAGGTCGAGGAAACGCACCTGCTGGGCGTCAACGCCGATCGGCGAGAACGGATTGATATCCAGCGAACGCACTTCGATATACTCAATACCACCGCGCAACAGCGCATCGGACGGGGTTTCGCCCCGACGGGTGACGCGTTTCGGGCGGATCGGCGCATAAAGTTCATTTTCAATCTGCAGAATGTTGCTGTTGATCTGCAGATACTTGCCGTCTTTCTGCAGCCCGATTTTGGCGTACTCTTCCGACGGCGTTTTAATCGCCCGCTTCAATCCTGCCACATACTCGTGCAGATCGTTAAACGTAATTCCGAGATTGCTTTGCGACTTATTGGTATAACCAAGGTCGCTGAGGCGCAGCGAGGTGGCATACGGCAGGTAATACATGCCGTTGCCCGTTTCCTCAAAGGGCAGCGTTGTCGGTTTGCCTTGCAGGAATGAGGAGCAAATCGCCGGCGAGGCGCCAAACAGATAGGGGATCACCCAGCCAAAGCGATAGTAGTTACGAATTGAGCGGAAATAGCCCGCCGAAATGGCCTCTTTACCACTCTCGGCATCTTCCACACCACATTTTGCCTGCCAGAAGGCCATCGGTAGGGAGAAGTTATAGTGCACGCCGGAGATAGTCTGCATCAGCGCGCCATAGCGGTTCTTCAGCCCCTCGCGATATAGCGTTTTCAGGCGCCCCACGTTAGAGGTGCCGTACTGCGCCAGCTCAATATCCTGACCGGGGGCGATATAGCATGGCATGCTCAGCGGCCACATCCGCTCGTCGCCAAGCTGACGCGCGGTATAGCGATGGACATCGCGCATAAAGGTCAGCATATGCTCAATATCGCCATCTACTGGCGTAATGAACTCAAGTAAAGCTTCGGCAAAATCGGTGGTAATCCATTTATGCGTCAGCGCTGAGCCTAACGCCGGAGGGTGACCGGTCGTTGCAAGGGTGCCGTCTGCGTTCACGCGCAGCGTTTCCCGCTCCAGACCACGTTGAATACCCTGCAGAGCCTGCGGATGTTTTTCCAGCCAGGCCAGCGCCTGTGATACGTCCGGGATCAATTTGACCTCCCGCCTGTCGAAATCGTTTGAATAAGCATAATTGTAATGGATGAACTGTCAGTCCAATTAGTGCCACCACGTCATGCCCTGAAGCGTCGCTGCCGCAATAGCGATATAGCGCAGCGCCTTACCAAGGCATAAGAAAAAGAGTACCGGTCCCCAGGAAATGCGCATCCATCCCGCCAGCAAACACAGTAAATCGCCGACAACCGGCGCCCAGCTCAGTAAGAGCGTGACCGCGCCGTAGCGCTTAAGCCAGCCGGCCGCCCGCTCCTGCCAGCGCGAGGTTTTGCGCAGCGGAAACAAGCGCCCCAGAATAACGTTAGTTACCCCTCCAAGGCTATTGCCGATTGTTGCTATTAATACTAACCACCACGGATGACTGACCCCCGCAAGTAGCATAGCCACCAGCACAACCTCCGAATTGCCGGGGAGCAGCGTGGCGCTTAAAAAGCTACTGGCAAACAGCGAGGTGAGTGACAGCGCGTCGCTCACAGCAAACGCACGTCAACTGCGTCCATTCCCGCGCGCTTCGCCGCCTGCAGACCAAAGTCGGCATCTTCGAAGACGACGCATTTTTCCGGCGCGACGCCCATGCGCTCGGCGCACAGCAGGAAGGTATCGGGCGCGGGTTTATGGTTGACCACATGATCGGCCGCCACCACCGCGGAGAAGTAATGACGCAGCCCCAGGTGCGCCAGCAGCGCTTCGGCGACGGCGCTCTCGCTGCCGGTTCCCACCGACATCGGGCGACGGCCGTGCCATGCCTTAACCACCTCAATCAGCGGCAACGGGCGTACGCTGTCCAGCAGCATCGCTTTGACGGCCTGGGTTTTTTCCTGCGCCAGACGATGTGGATCGAGATCGGCCTGATTGAGTTCGATAATCGCCTGGGCGATTCGCCAGGTTGGTGAGCCATTGAGCGCGACCATCGCCTGTTCGTCGAAACGCATACCGTAGCGGCCCAACACCTCGTTCCATGCCTGCCGATGGGTCGGCTCGGTATCGAGAATGGTGCCATCCATATCAAAGATCAGTCCTGCGTAACCTTCGTACATTGTCTTCTCACCAACCGGTTTGGGAATGATTACTGTAACGCAAAAGCCCGCCGTTGTCGCGGCCAGCGGCGCAGACGACAAAGGCGCCCTCAGGCGCCCCCAAACATTAGGCCGGATAACCAGCCTTATTTAATACGCAGATCGTTCTCGACCATTCGCACGCCCTGCACTCGGCGTGTGACTTCTACGGCTCGTTTAGCGCTCTCCGCGGAGGAGACAAATCCGCTCAGCTGGACGCGGCCTTTAAAGGTCTGGACGCTAATTTCTGAGGACTTAATGTCTTTATCATTAAAGAGCGCCGTTTTCACCTTGGTGGTCACCACGGTATCGTCAATATAGCCGCCCGTACTCTCCTTTGTAGCCGATCCCGCACAGCCAGCGAGGGCCGTCGTTACCAGCAGCGTCGCGCAAAAAGCAGGTATTGCTTTGAACCATTTCATGGATTTCTCTCCTTGCATTTATCTCAGCCTGATAACGCTGATATACAAGGATAAATTATAGTGGAAAGCGCGTCTTGCCAATAAAAAAGTCAGGATGAAGCCAGTGATGGAAAACGAGGTAATCGGGATGGTGAGAGAAGAGTGAAGATTATGCATTCAGAACGGGTGCGGCGATAATTTCGCAGCCTACGCAACAACATCGTCGTTGTTACTGAGGAGAATATGGTGCATCCGGGAGGATGACTCGGCTACGCCTCGCCCTTTGGGCCGTTGCTTACGCAACGTTATCCCCCTGGTGCTGGCGATGATTTCGCAGACCATAAAACAACATCGTCGCTGTTACTAAGGAGAATATGGTGCATCCGGGAGGATTCGAACCTCCGACCGCTCGGTTCGTAGCCGAGTACTCTATCCAGCTGAGCTACGGATGCATCGGGAAAGCTATTTTACTGCGGGGTTACTCTCCTGGCACTTACGATGGTTTCGCAAACCAGATAACAACAATGTTGCTGTTACTAAGGAGAATATGGTGCATCCGGGAGGATTACTCGGCTGCGCCTCGCCCTACGGGCCGTTGCTTACGCAACGTTATCCTCCCTGGTGCTGGCGATAATTTCTCAGACCATAAAACAACATCGTCGCTGTTATCAAGGAGAATATGGTGCATCCGGGAGGATTCGAACCTCCGACCGCTCGGTTCGTAGCCGAGTACTCTATCCAGCTGAGCTACGGATGCATCGGGATTACTGCTGTAATTCTGATATCAAATTTCGCGATTTGCCATTCTTATTAAAGAATGGTGCATCCGGGAGGATTCGAACCTCCGACCGCTCGGTTCGTAGCCGAGTACTCTATCCAGCTGAGCTACGGATGCATCGGGAAACTTGCTTTACTACGCGTCAGTGTCACAACTAACACATGCCACACTGAGTATGATGGCATAATCGGTAGAGTGACTCGATTATGCCTCGCACTGCGGGCCGCTGCTTTCACAGCGCTCTTCTCTCTTAATTCAGAAAGAAGATGGTGCATCCGGGAGGATTCGAACCTCCGACCGCTCGGTTCGTAGCCGAGTACTCTATCCAGCTGAGCTACGGATGCAAAATGGCGGTGAGGCGGGGATTCGAACCCCGGATGCAGCTTTTGACCGCATACTCCCTTAGCAGGGGAGCGCCTTCAGCCTCTCGGCCACCTCACCACACACGCCTCTTTCGAGTGCTTCGAAGAACTTGTTTCTGCTCTTCGTCGCTGCGATGGCGCACATATTACTTTCTGGTACTTATAAGTCAAACACTTTTTCGAGACCTTTTTTCGTTTGCACACTTCGCACGCAATTCGCGTGCAAAAACGGCAAAAAGGGCAATTTATCAACAGGAAATCAGCCCTGACGCTGGCATAACGCCAAACGACCAAAGCGGCAAAGGGTAATGAAAAGCGGTATGGCGCAGGGGGAAAAAATAGAAAAAGGGAAAAAGCGGCGGTAAGTGATGCGCCTCACTGCACAGCGAGGCGCGGAAACCTTAGTAACTGGACTGCTGGGATTTTTCAGCCTGAATACGCTGGTAGATCTCTTCACGGTGAACAGACACTTCTTTAGGGGCGTTTACGCCAATACGAACCTGGTTACCCTTCACCCCTAAAACTGTCACAGTGACCTCATCTCCAATCATGAGGGTCTCACCAACTCGACGAGTCAGAATCAGCATTCTTTGCTCCTTGAAAGATTAAAAGAGTCGGGTCTCTCGTATCCCGGCATTATCCATCATATAACGCCAAAAAGTAAGCGATGACAAATACCTTAGGGTATAAGCAGTCATGGCATCACATTCTGTTAAACCTAAGTTTAGCCGATATACACAATTTCAACCCGACTTTATCGTTATCAGTGTTTCTGACGCAAGGTGCCATAACCCTCTGGTTATGGCACCTATACCCCTCATACTTCAAGTTGCATGCGTGTTGGCTTTCCTCGCTCACCCCAGTCACTTACTTGAGTAAGCTCCTGGGGATTCGCTGCGTCGCCGCCTTCCTGCAACTCGAATTATTTAGGGTAAATGCGTTTATAGTTATTACAGTTTTGCGCTGACCCAGCCTTTCACACTGGCTAACGCTGCAGGGAGAGCAGACGCATCGGTACCACCGGCCTGCGCCATATCCGGACGACCGCCCCCTTTACCGCCCACCTGCTGGGCGACCATACCAACCAGCTCCCCTGCTTTCACGCGGTCTGTCACATCCTTAGACACACCTGCAATCAGAGAAACCTTACCATCCGCTACCGTAGCTAATACAACGATCGTCGAACCGAGCTGGTTCTTCAGATCGTCAACCATGGTACGCAGCATTTTCGGCTCAACGCCGGTCAGTTCGCTGACCAGCAGCTTAACGCCGTTAATCTCTTCCGCTTTGCTGGAGAGGTTTGCGCTCTCCTGCGCCGCAGCCTGCTCTTTCAGCTGCTGCAGCTCTTTTTCCAGCTGACGGGTACGCTCCAGCGCGGCGCGAACCTTCTCGCCAAGATTGTGGCTGTCACCCTTCAGCAGCTGAGCGATATCATTGAGCTGATCGCTCTGCGCATGCAGGATGGCCATCGCGCCTTCGCCAGTCACCGCTTCGATACGGCGCACGCCAGCAGCGGTGCCGGACTCTGACGTGATGCGGAACAGGCCGATATCGCCGGTACGCGCCGCGTGAGTCCCGCCGCACAGCTCCGTGGAGAAATCGCCCATCCGCAGAACGCGCACGCGATCGTCGTATTTCTCGCCAAACAGCGCCATGGCGCCGGATGCGCGCGCGGCATCGATATCCATAATGTTGGTTTCGATAGCCAGGTTACGACGGATCTGCGTGTTGACCAGGTCTTCCACCGCACGAATTTCTTCCGGCTTCATCGCTTCAAAATGCGAGAAGTCAAAGCGCAGCGCTTTATCATTGACCAGCGAACCTTTCTGCGCCACATGGGTGCCGAGCACCTGGCGCAGCGCCGCGTGCATCAGGTGCGTCGCGGAGTGGTTGAGACGGATACGCTGACGGCGAGCCTCATCTACGTCGGCCTGCACCGCGTCACCCACTTTCAGTGAGCCGCTGGCGACTTTACCGATATGACCAATAGCCTGGCCGTACTTCTGCGTGTCGCTGACTGCGAAGGAGAAGCCCGCGCCTTTTAATTCGCCTTTATCGCCCACCTGGCCGCCGGACTCCGCATAGAACGGGGTCTGGTCAAGGATCACCACCGCTTCCTGGCCAGCGCTAACGCTATCCACCGCTTTGCCGTCGATAAACAGGGCGGTAACCTTGCCGTTCAGCTCCAGATGATCGTAGCCTTTAAATTCAGAGGCGCCGTCAACGCGGATCATCGCATTATAGTCGGCGCCGAAACCACTGGACTCGCGCGCGCGGCGGCGCTGCTCTTCCATCGCGGCTTCAAAACCAGCTTCATCAACCTTGATGTTGCGCTCGCGGCACACATCGGCGGTCAGGTCGACCGGGAAGCCGTAGGTGTCGTACAGACGGAAGGCGGTTTCGCCGTCCAGGGTGTCGCCTTTCAGCTTCGACAGCTCCTCATCCAGCAGCGCCAGGCCGCGCTCGAGGGTGCGGGCAAACTGCTCTTCTTCGGTTTTCAGCACCTGCTCAACCTGAGCCTGCTGCTGCTTCAGCTCGTCGCCGGCGGAGCCCATCACATCGATCAGCGGGGCAACCAGTTTCCAGAAGAAGGTGTCCTTCGCGCCCAGCATGTTGCCGTGACGGATCGCGCGGCGAATGATACGACGCAGCACGTAGCCGCGGTTTTCATTCGACGGGATCACGCCGTCGGCAACCAGGAAGGCGCAGGAGCGAATGTGGTCGGCGATAACGCGCAGCGACTTGTTCGTCAGATCGGTCGCGCCGGTGACTTTCGCCACGCTGGCGATCAGATCGCGGAACAGATCGATGTCATAGTTGGAGTTAACGTGCTGCAGCACCGCGGCAATACGCTCCAGACCCATACCGGTGTCGACGGACGGCTTCGGCAGCGGCTCCATGGTACCGTCAGCCTGACGGTTGAACTGCATGAAGACGATGTTCCAAATCTCAATGTAACGGTCGCCATCTTCTTCCGGGCTTCCCGGAGGGCCGCCCCAGATGTGATCGCCGTGGTCAAAGAAGATTTCGGTGCACGGGCCGCACGGACCGGTGTCGCCCATCTGCCAGAAGTTGTCAGAAGCAAACGGCGCGCCTTTGTTGTCGCCGATGCGGATAATACGCTCGCGCGGAACGCCTACTTCATTGGCCCAGATGTCGAAAGCTTCGTCATCGGTCTCGTAAACGGTAACCCACAGTTTTTCTTTCGGCAGCGCGAACCAGTTCTCACCGGTCAGCAGTTCCCACGCGTATTTGATGGCATCCTGCTTGAAGTAATCGCCAAAGCTGAAGTTGCCCAGCATTTCAAAGAAGGTGTGGTGACGCGCGGTGTAACCGACGTTTTCCAGATCGTTGTGTTTACCACCCGCACGCACGCAACGCTGTGCGGTGGTCGCACGCGAATAATTACGTTTGTCGAGACCAAGGAAGACATCCTTGAACTGGTTCATCCCTGCATTGGTAAACAGCAGGGTCGGATCGTTGTGCGGCACCAGGGAGCTGCTGGCAACTACCTGATGTCCCTTGCTATGGAAAAAGTCGAGAAACGCCTGACGGATCTCAGCGGTGCTCTTGCTCATAATTATCCTGAAATCAAGCTACACGTCATCCTTCAAGTCGCCTCTGTCCTGGCTGCGCTTGCTCTTCCGGCACCGAACTGACGTACGTTGCGAAAGAGAGTCTCTCTTGCCGCCCTGATGCAGCTTGAATGATTTTGTGTAAAGGAATAATCGCCCAGGCCGCTGCCTGCACAGTCACAACCAGCGGCCCGACGGAATAAAGTGGGAATAAGATAAGTTTTCTTTACGGCGAAGTAAAATCCCGGATGGGTCAATCTGCAAAATTTCGCCAGATTTCCTGGATATCTTCCATCAGGTAGCCGCGGTAAAGCAGGAATCGCTGAACTTTCACTTTTTCAGTAAAGGCGGAAGGTAACGGTTCGCCGTATTTACGCTGTGCCTGCTCCCTGGCAAGGCTCACCCAGTCGATATCGCATTCGCGCATCGCCTGGTCAACGACCTGGCGCGCAATGCCTTTCTGGCTGAGCTCCTGGCGAATGCGCGCCGGACCATAGCCTTTGCGGCTCCGGCTGGCGATGAACTGGCCGACGAAGCGGTTGTCGTCAAGGTAGCGGTTTTCGATACACCAGGCGACAACCTGCTCCAGCTCGTCGGGGGTGACGTCCAGCGCCTCAGGACCGTTTTTGCTCATCACCGGAGCGACCAGCTTGCGTCGCAGCTCCTGCTCGCTGTGGTCGCGCATCGCCAGAATGCGGATAGCACGGTCCAGCAGGCGGGCGTAGCCGGAGCGGCGTGATGAAGGTTCAGTCACAGGCACCTCGATAATCTCACAAAGCAAAAGGGCTGCCTAAGCAGCCCTGTCAGTCTTGCAGACGATATCAGAAATCCTGTTCGGTTTCTTCTGCGTCGTTGCCGTCAACAACGAAGTCTGGCTTCGCATCCTGATTGTTGAGCAGCAGTTCGCGCACTTTCTTCTCAATCTCTTTCGCCGCCGCCGGGTTCTCTTTCAGCCAGGTGATCGCGTTCGCTTTACCCTGACCGATTTTGTCGCCGTTGTAGCTATACCAGGCACCCGCTTTCTCAATCAGCTTCTCTTTCACGCCGAGGTCTACCAGCTCGCCGTAGAAGTTGATGCCTTCGCCGTAGAGGATCTGGAATTCGGCCTGTTTAAACGGCGCGGCGATCTTGTTTTTCACCACTTTGACGCGGGTTTCGCTGCCGACGACATTGTCGCCCTCTTTCACCGCGCCGATGCGGCGAATGTCCAGACGCACAGAGGCGTAGAACTTCAGCGCGTTACCACCGGTAGTGGTTTCCGGGTTACCGAACATCACGCCAATTTTCATACGGATCTGGTTGATAAAGATCAGCAGCGTGTTGGACTGCTTCAGGTTACCCGCCAGCTTACGCATCGCCTGGCTCATCATACGCGCCGCAAGGCCCATGTGAGAGTCGCCGATTTCGCCTTCGATTTCCGCTTTCGGCGTCAACGCCGCGACGGAGTCGACGACGATAACATCAACCGCGCCAGAGCGCGCCAGCGCGTCACAGATCTCCAGCGCCTGCTCGCCGGTGTCCGGCTGAGAACACAGCAGGTTGTCGATATCGACGCCCAGTTTGCGTGCATAGACCGGATCCAGCGCATGTTCAGCATCGATGAACGCACAGGTTTTACCTTCGCGCTGCGCTGCGGCGATAACCTGCAGCGTCAGGGTGGTTTTACCGGAGGATTCCGGACCGTAGATCTCGACGATACGGCCCATTGGCAGACCGCCGGCGCCCAGCGCGATATCCAGAGAAAGCGAGCCGGTGGAGATGGTTTCCACATCCATGGTGCGGTCTTCACCCAGGCGCATGATGGAGCCTTTACCGAATTGCTTTTCGATCTGGCCCAGTGCAGCCGCCAACGCTTTCTGTTTGTTTTCGTCGATCGCCATTGTTACTCCTAATCATGCAGGGTAAAGCGTGTTCGCTTCGCCGTTAATATTTGTTCAGTTGAGGCAATTATACTGTATGGTCATACAGTATCAAGTGTTTTGTAGAAATTGTTGCCAGAGCAGATTTAGCGCATAGGCCGTCGCCTGACGACGCACCGCTTCGCGGTCTCCGGCAAAGCATTCCCGCCGCGTCACCCCTTGCCCGCTCACGCTGGCGACGCCGAACCATACCGTGCCGACCGGCTTTTCGACGCTGCCGCCATCCGGCCCGGCGACGCCGCTAACGGAGATGGCATAATCCGCACGCGCCGCGCGCAGCGCGCCAATCGCCATCTCCACCACCACCGGTTCGCTTACCGCGCCGTTGTCGCGCAGCGTCGCTTCGCTGACGCCGATCATTTGCGATTTAGCTTCGTTGCTGTAGGTGACAAAGCCGCGTTCAAACCACGCCGAGCTGCCGGCAATATCGGTGATCGCTTTCGCAATCCAGCCGCCGGTACAGGATTCCGCCGTGGTCACCGTCGCCCCACGCGCCTTCAGCGCCCGGCCAATCTTCTCGCTTAGCTGCATTAATTCTGAATCGGTCATTATCGCCCCGCTTTGCTCTGGATAAAGAGGCCATCAAAGATAGCACTTTCGACAGAGATATGGGGATGAAGCGGCGATTTTACGAGGGGGGATCCAGAAATGGGTCGTCCTGTGATAACCAGGACGACCAGACAACCTGTTACTTCATGCTGTTAGCGATAAGCTCAACGTTGTGACGCATCATTTTGACGTAACTATCGGCGACGCCGCCCGGCTTAGATAGCGCTTCCGGATAGAGTTCGCCCCCCGGCTGCGCGCCGGTGGCGCTGGCAATCTGCTTCACCAGCCGCGGGTCAAGCTGGTTCTCCATAAACCAGGAATGGACGCCATCCGCTTTGATTTGCTTAATCAGCGCCGCCACCTGCGCCGCGCTAGCCTCGCTCTCTGAAGAGAGCCCCTGTGGCGCGAGGAAGGTCACGTGATAAGCCCGGCCAAAATAGCCGAAAGCGTCATGGCTGGTCAGGACCTTGCGCTTGGCCAGCGGAATGGCGCTGAACTGCGCTTTCGCCCAGCCGTCGAGAGACGTCAGCTGGTCGATATAGCGCTTGCCGCTGCTGGTCAACGCCGCTTTATCTTCCGGGTCGGCTTTCACCAGACCATCGAGGATATTCTGCGCATACAATGCGCCGTTCGCTGCGCTGTTCCAGGCGTGGGGATCGGTCACCGTTTTACCCTCTTCATCAAGGGTATGGGTCTTGACGCCTTTCGATGCCACCACCAGCTCGCCCTTAAAACCAGAGGCCTTAATCAGGCGATCCAGCCACCCTTCCAGCCCCAGGCCGTTAACCACCACCACGTCGGCCTTGCTGAGCAGCGCGCTATCCTTCGGAGACGGTTCGAAGGTGTGCGGATCGCCGTCCGGGCCGACCAGGGTATCCACATGGACATGCTCCCCGCCGACCTGCTGCGCTATATCACCCAACACCGAAAAACTGCTTACCACATTCAGCGTTTTCGCCATGGCCCCCTGCGCCATCAGGCCGAGGGCCAGCGCGACCACTATTGCACTACGTTTCATCATTTCCTTACCCCATCAATGTGCGCCAACCGACCAGCAGCCGGCTGCGCGTGCCAAAAAATAGCGAAACAAAAAACAGTGCGCTGGCGGTCAGCACAATAGCGGGCCCGGCGGGAAGACTAATCGCCCAGGAGAGGCTTAATCCCAGCCAGGCGCAGAGCGCGCCCATTCCCGCCGCCAGTAGCAGAATGCCCGGCAGCGTGCGCGCCCAGCAGCGCGCGGCGACCGCCGGGAGCATCATTACCCCTACCGCCATCAGCGTGCCGAGCACCTGAAACCCGGCCACCAGATTAAGCACCAGCAGCGCCAGAAAAAGCCCATGCAGCAGCGCAGGCAGCCGCCGGTGATTCACCTGCAGCCAGGCGCTGTCGAACGCCTCGCTGACCAGACCGCGGTAGCACAGCGCAATGCACAATAGCGTCAGGCTGGCGACGCCGCTGACAAACAGCGCCGCATCGCGGTCGACCGCCAGAATGGAGCCAAATAGCAGATGCAGGAGGTCCACGCTGGAGCCGCGCAGCGACACCAGGGTGACGCCCAGGGCCAGCGAGCCCAGATAAAATCCGGCAAAACTGGCGTCCTCTTTTAACGGTGTCCGCCGGCTCACCCACCCGGCCACCAAGGCAACCACGATACCGGCGATGAAGCCGCCGAGGGTCATGGCCAGCAGCGACATGCCGCTCAGCAGATACCCCACCGCCACGCCGGGGAGAATGGCGTGCGACAGCGCATCGCCCATCAGGCTCATGCGCCGCAGCAGCAGGAAGACGCCCAGCATGGTGGTGCTCAGCGACAGCGCCAGACACACCACGAGGGCCCGACGCATAAAGCCGAATTCAATGAAAGGCTGAAAGAAGGTATGCCAGATCATGCCGACCTCACATGACTGAAGGCCGGGAGCACCGCCCGGGTAGCGCCCCAGCAGGCGCGCTGGGGAGTCAGCAGCAGCGTCTCGGGGAAAAAGTCGGCCACCCGCTGGTTATCATGCAGCACCGCCAGGATGGTCTGTCCCTGCCGGTGCATCTCGAGGATCAAATCCATTAGTTCGCGACTGGTCGCTTCGTCGATACCGGTGAAGGGCTCGTCGAGCATCACCAGCGGCGCCTGCTGCACCATCACCCGGGCAAATAGCATGCGCTGAAACTGGCCGCCGGAGAGCGCTTCGATCGGCGTTTTCGCCAGGCCCGCCAGCCCGACCCGCTCCAGCACCGCGCCGATGCGTCGCCGGGTGCCGCCCCCCAGACCGCGCAGCAGCGACACGCCGGGCCATGCGCCCTGGCTTACCACATCCTGCACGTTGAGAGGAAACTGCGACTCGAGGGCATGGCGCTGCGCCAGCCAGCCGATCACCGGCCGTTTTCCCTGCCAGCGCAGGCGGCCACTGACCGGCGGAAGAAACCCGGCGAGGGTTTTCAGCAGCGTTGATTTTCCGCAGCCATTGAGGCCAACAATTGCCGTCAGGCTGCCGGGGCATATCATCCCGCTCAGCGGAGGGGTGATCGCTACCCCGTCATAGCCGGCGACCAGCTGCTCCAGTTCAATCATGGCAGCGTCACCGCCCACCAGGTTGCTAACCATAGCGCCGCCAGCAGCACGCCTGCGATAGCCGCGCGCGCCGCGCCGGATGCCATAAAAATCGATGTGAACATATCCCCGCCTCAATTTAATGTTATAACATAACAATAACGAAGCGAAGAAAGAATGTAAATCAGCGTCAGTCAGCGGAAATGTAACAAAGGTCAACAAGAGGCATGGAGACGGGAAAAAACGGGGGGATAAGCGCGGCCTCCCCGGCGTCATCCCCCGGTCGCGCTGCGCTTACCGGGGCTAGCAACCGGATACCAGACCGTAGCCCGGATAAGGCGCTACGCGCCGCTATCCGGGGAGGCTGGGAAATTGTCAGCCGGATGAAAGGATTAATAACCGCCGCGGGCCTGCGCAACCGCCAGACCCAGCTGCCAGACGGCCATCGCGTAGTGGGTGCTGTGGTTGTAGCGGGTGATGGTGTAGAAGTTCGGCAGCCCGTACCAGTACTCATAGCCGGTGCCGACGTCCAGCCGCAGCAGGCTGGCCTGCTGATGGTTACCCAGCGGCTGGGTCGGGGTCAGCCCTGCGGCCGCCAGCTGCGAAACGCTGTATTTAGTCTTGAAACCATTCTCCAGCCCCGGGGCCTGCCCCAGCGCCTGCACCGCCACCAGATCGCCGCTCACCCAGCCATGCTGTTTGAAGTAGTTGGCCACGCTGCCGATAGCATCCACCGGGTCCCACAGGTTGATATGTCCGTCACCGTTAAAATCGACCGCATACTGCTTATAGGAGGACGGCATAAACTGGCCGTAGCCCATCGCCCCGGCGAAAGAGCCTTTCAGATCCAGCGGGTCGTCGCTTTCGCTGCGCGCCATTAGCAGGAAAGTTTCCAGCTCCGACGAGAAGTATTCGGCGCGGCGCGGGTAGCTAAACGACAGCGTCGCCAGCGCGTCGAGGATCCGGGTTTTGCCCATCACCCGGCCCCAGCGAGTCTCCACGCCGATAATGCCGACGATGATTTCCGGCGGCACGCCGTAAACCTGATAAGCGCGGTTGAGCGCGTCCTGATACTGATTCCAGAACACCACGCCGTTCTGCACATTATCCGGGGTAATGAACTGTTTCTTGTAGCGCAGCCAGGCGCCGGTCGGCCCGGTTGGCGGCAGGCCGGTCGGCGCCTGACGATCCATCAGCCGCAGGACGTAATCCAGGCGCTTTGCCTGCGACAGGATCTCCTGCAGCTGCTGCCTGTCGAAGCCGTGCTTCGCCACCATCTTATCGATAAACTGCGCCGCCACCGGGTTGTTGGCGAAGTCGCCGCCCATCTGCATCACGTTATGCTGCGGTTCCAGCAAAAAGCCGCCGGTTCCACTCGCCATCTCCGTTTCCGCGGGGGTCTTGGGTTTGCTGCTGCAGGCAGCGAGGAGCACACAAAGGGGAAGTAAAGCCAGATAGCGACGCTTCAACATGGGAATTCCGTTTAACAAATTCAGCAAGGGATAATTATGGTAAAGCATGCGACGACCAACAAGAAAGCGACAATCTGTTTGTAGACAAAATAGTCCTTCAACGGCTCCTCCCCTGCGTGCTTTCATGCCCTGCAACATTTCATCTCGCCCGCATCATCTTTCAAAATAAAATATTTATCTTTCATTTTGCGATCCATTTAACACTTTTAAACCTTTCAAAATGATTAAAATCAGCCTGCGATTAGCAAGAAAAATAACATGCTGAAGGAGAGAACAATGATTGACGTCGTGACCCACGGCGCGGAGTGGTTTATCGGCCTGTTTCAGAAAGGCGGCGAGGTATTTACCGGCATGGTGACCGGGATCCTCCCCTTGCTGATCAGCCTGCTGGTGATCATGAACGCGCTGATCAACTTTATCGGCCAGCAGCGGATCGAGAAGCTGGCGCAGCGCTGCGCAGGAAACCCAATCTCCCGCTACCTGCTGCTACCCTGCATCGGCACCTTCGTGTTTTGTAACCCAATGACGTTAAGCCTCGGCCGGTTTATGCCAGAGAAGTACAAGCCCAGCTATTACGCGGCGGCGTCGTATAGCTGCCACTCAATGAACGGGCTGTTTCCACATATCAACCCCGGCGAGCTGTTCGTCTATCTCGGCATCGCCAACGGCCTCACTACCCTCGGCCTACCGCTCGGTCCGCTGGCGGTGAGCTACCTGCTGGTCGGGCTGGTGACTAACTTCTTCCGCGGCTGGGTCACCGACCTGACCACCTCGATTTTCGAGAGAAAAATGGCGATTCAGCTTTCCCAGAAAGTGCATCTGTCAGGAGCGACATCATGACCCGTATTCGTATAGAGAAAGGCACCGGCGGCTGGGGCGGCCCGCTTGAGCTCGACGCCGTCGAAGGCAAAAAGATCGTCTATATCACCGCCGGCACCCGCCCGGCGATCGTTGACCGCATCGCCAGCCTGACCGGCTGGCAGCCGGTGGACGGGTTTAAAGAGGGGGAACCAGCGGAAAGCGACATCGGCGTGGCAATTATCGACTGCGGGGGCACCCTGCGCTGCGGGCTCTATCCTAAGCGCCGCATCCCGACGGTGAATATCCATGCCACCGGCAAATCAGGGCCGCTGGCCCAGTACATCACGGAAGATATTTATGTCTCCGGCGTCAAAGAGGACAACATCCAGTGCATCGCTCCCGACAGCGCAGGGGTTTCCGAGCCGCCGGCGGAAAACAAGAGCGCGGGTCGCGATTACGACACCAGCAAGAAGATTACTGAACAGAGCGATGGCCTGCTGGCGAAGGTCGGGATGGGCATGGGTTCGGTGGTGGCGGTGCTCTTCCAGGCCGGGCGCGACACCATTGATACGGTGCTGAAAACCATTCTGCCGTTTATGGCTTTCGTCTCGGCGCTGATCGGCATCATCATGGCCTCCGGCATCGGCGACTGGATCGCCCACGGCCTGGCGCCGCTCGCCAGCCATCCGCTGGGACTGGTAACCCTGGCGCTGATTTGCTCTTTCCCGCTGCTGTCGCCGTTTCTCGGCCCCGGCGCGGTTATTGCCCAGGTGATCGGCGTGCTGATCGGCGTTCAAATCGGCCTCGGCAACATTCCGCCGCACCTCGCCCTGCCCGCCCTATTCGCCATTAACGCCCAGGCCGCCTGCGATTTTATTCCGGTAGGCCTGTCGCTAGCCGAAGCCCGCCAGGATACCGTGCGCGTCGGCGTGCCGTCGGTGCTGGTCAGCCGCTTTCTGACCGGCGCACCAACGGTGCTGATCGCGTGGTTCGTTTCCGGATTTATTTACCAGTAAGAGGTTCCTGCAGATGACTGTGATTTACCAGACCACCATTACGCACATCGGCGCCTGCGCGACGATGGCGCTGGAAGAGCAAATGCTGATCACCTTCCGCGAGGGCGCCCCGGCGGATATCGAAGAGTACTGCTTTATTCACAACCACGGCGAGCTTGCTGGCACGCTGCAGCCGGGGGCAGAGCTGCAGCTTGGCGAACAGCGCTACCTGGTGACCGCCGTCGGCGAGGTCGCTGAACAAAACCTGCGCGAGCTGGGCCACATCACCCTGCGCTTTGACGGCCATCGTGAAGCGGAGTTCCCAGGTACCGTCCATGTGGCGGGCCCGGTGCCGGACGCCATCGCGCCCGGCTGCGTACTGAAGTTTGTTGCTTAAAAGGAGAGAGAGATGAATCAGGTTGCTGTTGTCATTGGCGGTGGACAAACCTTAGGAGAGTTTCTGTGCCGCGGGCTGGCCGCCGAGGGCTACCGCGTGGCGGTGGTCGATATTCAGAGCGAAAAAGCCAGCCGCGTCGCCCAGGAGATTAACGCTGAGTATGGCGAAGGTATGGCGTACGGCTTCGGCGCCGACGCCACCAGCGAGGCCAGCGTCACCGCCCTGGCCCACGGGGTGGATGAGATTTTTTCGCGCGTCGACCTGCTGGTGTACAGCGCCGGGATCGCCAAGGCGGCGTTTATTAGCGACTTCGCGCTGGGGGATTTCGACCGCTCGCTGCAGGTCAATCTGGTGGGCTATTTTCTCTGCGCCCGCGAGTTCTCGCGGTTGATGATCCGCGACGGCATTAAGGGGCGGATCATTCAGATCAACTCGAAATCCGGCAAAGTCGGCAGTAAGCACAACTCCGGCTACAGCGCGGCGAAGTTCGGCGGCGTCGGGCTGACCCAGTCGCTGGCGCTGGATCTGGCGGAATATGGCATTACCGTGCATTCGCTGATGCTCGGCAATCTGCTGAAGTCGCCGATGTTCCAGTCGCTGCTGCCGCAGTATGCCACCAAGCTCGGTATCGATGAGAGCGAAGTCGAGCAGTACTACATCGACAAGGTGCCGCTGAAGCGCGGCTGCGAATATCAGGATGTGCTGAACGTATTGATGTTTTACGCTAGCCCACAGGCGTCGTACTGCACCGGGCAGTCAATCAACGTCACCGGCGGCCAGGTGATGTTTTAACAGGTTCCCGGATGGCGCTGCGCTTATCCGGGCTACAAAACTGTAGGTCGGGTAAGGCGTTAGCCGCCACCCGACAAAAAAACGGCACCGCGGGTCGCTCGGGTTAGGCGCTCGCGCCGTGACCTGGGCTGTTCCCGCCCCCCTTAAGGAGAGACCTATGGTTACTGCATTAATCATCGTCGCCGCCATCGCCTGGCTTACCCAGCTGGCCTTTGGCGGCTGGCAGATCCGCCGCTTCAATCGCGCCTTTGATAGCCTGTGCCAGCAGGGGCGGGTGGGCGTCGGCCGCTCCGCCGGGCGCTTTCAACCGCGCGCCATCGTCGCCATCGCCGTCGATGATAACGACCGCATTAGCGACACGCTGCTGATGAAAGGCTTCACCATTTTCGCCAGTCCGCAAAAGATCCCGGCTCTGGCAGGCAAACATATTGCGGAATTGCAGCCTGATGTGATCTTTCCCCATGATCCGCGCTGTCAGAATGCACTATCATTAGCGCTTAATCCGAAACATGGATAATTTCGTTGTAAAAGTAAATATCTTGCGAAATTATCACTTCGAAACTTAAACGCAGGATAGACGCCTATGAAACCACGTCAGCGCCAGGCAGCCATTCTCGAGTTCCTGCAGTCGCAGGGAAAATGCTCGGTCGAAGAGCTGGCGCAACACTTCGATACCACTGGCACCACCATCCGCAAGGATCTGGTCACGCTGGAAAACGCCGGCACCGTCATTCGCACCTACGGTGGCGTGGTACTCAACAAGGATGAAGCCGATCCGCCGATTGACCATAAAACGCTGATCAACACCCATAAAAAAGCCCAGATTGCCGAGGCCGCCGTGCGATACATCCACGATGGCGATTCAATTATCCTCGACGCCGGCAGCACCGTGCTGCAGATGGTGCCATTGCTGAGTCACTTTAATAACATCACGGTGATGACCAACAGCCTGCATATCGTCAACGCGCTATCAGAGTTCGATAACGAGCAGACCATCCTGATGCCGGGCGGCACCTTCCGTAAAAAATCGGCCTCTTTTCACGGCCAGCTGGCGGAAAACGCCTTCGAACAGTTCAGCTTCGACAAGCTGTTTATGGGCACCGACGGTATCGATCTGAACGCCGGAGTCACTACCTTTAATGAGGTCTATACCGTCAGCAAAGCGATGTGCAACGCCGCCCGCGAAGTGATCCTGATGGCCGACTCATCCAAGTTTGGTCGTAAAAGCCCCAATATTGTCTGCGGCCTTGAACGCGTGGATAAATTGATTACCGATGCCGATATTGACCCGGAATTCCAGCGGGCGCTGGAAGCCAAAGGCATAGCAGTCATTATTACTGGAGAACATCATGAGTAACTTTTTGTTAGAGGCCGGACGCCAGACCCTGATGCTTGAGCTGCAGGAGGCGAGCCGCCTGCCGGAGCGCCTGGGCGACGACTTCATCCGCGCGGCGGAAACCATTATCCACTGCGAGGGCAAACTGATTGTCTCCGGTATCGGTAAATCCGGCCACATCGGTAAAAAGCTGGCGGCAACATTCGCCAGCACCGGCACCCCGGCCTTTTTCGTCCATCCGGCGGAAGCCCTGCACGGCGATCTCGGCATGCTCGATAGCCGCGACGTGATGCTGTTTATCTCCTACTCCGGTAGCGCGAAAGAGCTGGATCTCATCGTGCCGCGGCTGGAAGAAAAAGGCATTCCGCTGCTGGCGATGACCGGCAAATCCACCTCGCCGCTGGCGCTGGCGGCGAAAGCGGTGCTGGATATCGCCGTGGAGCGCGAGGCCTGCCCGATGCATCTGGCGCCAACCTCCAGCACCGTCAATACGCTGATGCTGGGCGACGCGTTGGCGATGGCGGTGATGCAGGCGCGCGGTTTCAATGAAGAGGATTTCGCCCGTTCCCACCCGGCGGGCGCCCTCGGCGCGCGGCTGCTGAACAAAGTGCATCACCTGATGCGTCGTGATGAAGAAGTGCCGCGGGTCAATACCGAGGCTAACGTCATGGACGCCATGCTCGAACTAAGCCGAACCGGACTCGGCCTGGTGGCGGTCTGCGATGAAGCCAACCGCGTGCAGGGCGTTTTCACCGACGGCGACCTGCGCCGCTGGCTGGTTGCTGGCGGTACGCTCAACGATGGCGTCACTCGGGCGATGACCCGCAACGGCGTAACGCTGCAGGCGGATAGCCGCGCGGTGGAAGCCAAAGAGCGGCTGATGAAACACAAAATCAGCGCCGCGCCGGTAGTGGATGAGAACGGCCAACTGGTCGGCGCCATTAACCTGCAGAACTTTTACCAGGCGGGGATCCTTTAAGCCCCAGACGTTTCGCCAGCCGATGCAGGTTGGCGACGTCCAGTTCCAGCGCTCGGGCGGTCGCCGCCCAGTTGCCCTGGTTAGCCTCCAGCGCGCGGCTAATGGCTTCTCGCTGAAAAGAGTCGGTCGCCTCGCGCAGATTGATGTTTCCCGTCGCGGGCGCCGCTGCCGCCATCTCAGTCGGCAACATCGGCGCCGCCACCGCAAACTGGAAATGCTGCGGCTCCAGGACCACTTCATCACCGGCCTGGGTGGCCCGCGCCAGCACCACCGCCCGATGGATAGCATGCTCCAGTTCGCGCACGTTGCCCGGCCAGGACCACTGCTGCAGCCGGTTTCGCGCCGCCTCAGCCAAAATGACCCGCGCCAGCCCCATCCGCAGGCGGCACTGCTCACAGAAATAGCCCGCCAGCAGCACCACGTCACTTTCCCGCTCGCGTAGCGGCGGAACCGACAGCGGGAAGACGCTCAGCCGATGGTACAGGTCGGCGCGAAAGCGCCCTTCCACCACCTCCTGGCGCAGATCGCGGTTCGTCGCCGCCAGCACCCGCACATCGACCCGCAGGCTGCGGTCATCGCCGACGCGCTGAATATCGCCATACTGCAGCACGCGCAGCAGTTTGGCCTGCAACGCCAGCGACAGTTCGCCGATTTCGTCAAGAAACAGGGTGCCGTTATCCGCCATCTCAAATTTACCGCTGCGGTTGCTGATAGCCCCGGTAAATGCCCCTTTCACATGGCCGAACAGCTCGCTCTCCGCTACGCTTTCCGGCAGCGCCGCGCAGTTGAGGTACACCAGAGGGTTGGCGGCTCGCGGCGACCCCTGATGCACCGCCTTCGCCACCAGCTCTTTGCCGGTGCCGGTTTCGCCGCTGATCAGCACGTTTAAATCCGAGGCGGCGACGATATCGATCTCTTTTTTCAGCTGCAGCATGGGCCCCGACAGGCCGATGATCTCCTGGCGCTCCGGCAGCGGGTAATTCACCGCCTGCGCCGGCAGGACGTTTTGCGCTTCAAGGCGGGCGATAAGCAGCGCATTATTCAGCGCCCCGGCCACCAGCGCGGCAATCAGCCGCAGCTCTTCATCGCTGAAGCTATCGAAACGATCGGCATCCATGCCGTCCAGGGTCAGCGCGCCAATCAGCGTCTGCCCGGCAAACAGCGGCAGTCCCACGCAGGCATGGACTTTGAGGCTCTCATGACCGGGGATCAGCCCGTCATAGGGGTCGGGCAGGTCGCTATCCGCCGGGAAGCGCACCACATCCCCGGCGCGCGCAATCGCCTCCAGCCGCGGGTGTCCTTCCAGGGCAAAGCGCCGACCGAGCACATCCTGCGCCAGGCCATCGATCGCCAGCGGCACAAACTGATGCGCCTCATAGCGCAGCAGCGCCGAGGCATCGCAGCCAAGAATTTGCCGCAGGGTAGTAATCAGGCGCGAAAAGCGGTCGGTGTGACCAATATCGCTTTGTAAATCTATGGCGATTCTCGCCAGCTCGTCGACGGAAAAACTCATTGCCGCTCCATTGTCATTTTGACAATACGCATTGTCATATCGACTATTTTAACCATTGTCATTTTGACAACAACCAAAATCAGAAAAAATTAAAAACAGATAATTATCAATGAATTAAAAAGTTGGCACGCAACTTGATATAAGCCAGTCAACTGAGTTTAAACACACTGTATTGATTGAGGTTGCTATGTCTATTGTGGTGAAAAATAACATTCTTTGGGTTGGCCAACGTGACTGGGAAGTGCGTGATTTCCACGGCACCGAATATAAAACGCTGCGCGGCAGCAGCTACAACAGCTATCTCATCCGCGAAGAGAAAAACGTGCTGATCGATACCGTCGATCATAAATTCAGCCGCGAGTTCGTACAGAACCTGCGCCGCGAAATCGACCTCGCCGACCTCGACTATATCGTCATTAACCACGCCGAAGAGGACCATGCCGGCGCGCTGACCGAACTGATGATGCGGATCCCGGATACGCCGATCTACTGCACCGCCAACGCCATCGACTCGATCAACGGCCACCATCATCATCCGGAGTGGAACTTCCACGTGGTGAAAACCGGCGATACTCTCGACATCGGTAACGGTAAACAGCTGATCTTCGTGGAAACGCCGATGCTGCACTGGCCGGACAGCATGATGACCTACCTGACCGGCGACGCGGTGCTGTTCAGCAACGACGCCTTCGGCCAGCACTATTGCGACGAACATCTGTTCAACGATGAAGTGGACCAGACTGAACTGTACGAACAGTGCCAGCGCTACTACGCCAACATCCTGACGCCCTTCAGCCGCCTGGTGACGCCGAAAATTACTGAAATCCTCGGCTTCAACCTGCCGGTGGAGATGATTGCCACCTCCCACGGCGTGGTCTGGCGCGATAACCCGACGCAAATCGTCGAGAAATACCTCGAGTGGGCGGCGGATTATCAGGAAGATCGCATCACCATCTTTTACGACACCATGTCCAATAATACCCGCATGATGGCGGACGCCATTGCCCAGGGGATCACCGAGGTTGACCCACGGGTAGCGGTGAAAATCTTTAACGTCGCCCGCAGCGACAAAAACGACATCCTCACCAATGTTTTCCGCTCGAAAGGCGTACTTGTCGGCACGTCCACCATGAACAACGTGATGATGCCGAAAATCGCCGGGCTGGTGGAAGAGATGACCGGGCTGCGTTTTCGCAATAAACGCGCCAGCGCCTTTGGCTCGCACGGCTGGAGCGGCGGCGCGGTAGACCGCCTGTCCACCCGCCTGCAGGATGCCGGCTTTGAGATGTCGCTGAGCCTGAAAGCCAAATGGCGCCCGGATATCGACGCGCTGGAGCTGTGCCGCCAACACGGTCGCGACATCGCTCGCCAATGGGCCCTCTCGCCGCTGCCGGTTGCTGAAGCAGCGACAACGCCGGAACCACAGGACTGCGCCTGTGCCGCGGCCGCGGCCGCCGATCTCGGTCCCATGATGCAGTGCAGCGTGTGCCAGTGGGTCTATGACCCGGCGAAAGGCGAACCTAATCAGGATGTACAGCCGGGTACGCCGTGGAGCGAAGTGCCGGACAATTTCCTCTGCCCTGAGTGTTCTCTTGGCAAAGATGTCTTTGACGTACTGGCGACGGAGGCAAAATGAGTGATGGCATCGTCATCATCGGCTCGGGCTTCGCGGCCCGCCAGCTGGTGAAAAATATTCGTAAGCAGGATGCGCAAATCCCGCTGACCCTCATCGCCGCCGATAGCATGGATGAATACAACAAACCGGACCTCAGCCATGTCATCAGCCGCGGACAGAAGGCCGACGATCTGACCCTGCAAAGCGCCGGCGAGTTCGCCGAGCAGTACACTCTGCGTCTGTTTCCCCATACCTGGGTAAGCGATATCGACGCCGGAAACCGGTTAGTGAAGAGCCACGATAACCAGTGGCGCTACGACAAACTGGTGCTGGCCACCGGCGCGACGCCGTTTATCCCGTCGGTGCCGGGGCGCGAGCTGATGCTAACGCTCAATAGCCAGCGCGAATATGGCGCGGCGCAGAGCCGGCTGCACGACGCGAAGCGCGTGCTGATCGTCGGCGGCGGCCTGATTGGCTGCGAACTGGCGATGGATTTCTGCCGCGCCGGTAAAGCGGTAACGGTAGTCGATAACTCCGCCAGCGTGCTGGCGGCGCTGATGCCGCCGGAGGCCAGCAGCCGCCTGCAGCATCGGCTCACCGAGATGGGCGTACATCTGATGCTGAAAACGCAGCTGGAGGGGCTGGAGCAAACCGCCGACGGCATTCGCGTCAGTCTCGATCGCCAGCGCGCGATAACCGTCGATGCGGTGGTGGCCGCCGCCGGCCTGCGCCCGGAAACGTCGCTGGCGCGCCACGCCGGACTGCAGATTAACCGCGGTATTGTGGTCAATAGCCAGCTGCAAACCAGCGACCCGGCGATTTATGCGCTCGGCGACTGTGCGGAAATCAACGGCGTGGTACTGCCGTTCCTGCAGCCGATTTTACTCAGCGCCATGTGCCTGAGTAAAAATCTGCTGGCGCAGGCGGGAGAACTCAAGCTGCCGCCAATGCTGGTGAAGGTGAAAACCCCGGATCTGCCGCTGCATCTGGCCGGCGACACCCGCCGCGACGATCTGACGTGGAACATCGTGGCCGCCAAAGAGGGGCTGGTGGCGAAAGGCGTGGATGCCGAAAACCAGCTGCGCGCCTTTGTGGTCAGCGAAGACAAAATGAAGGAAGCCTTTGCGCTGCTCAAACAACTGGTAAGTTGATGGTTTTCCCGGCTTGCGGCGTAAACGCCTTAGCCGGGCTACGGTATTGTTCTGGTAGCCCGGCTAAGCGCAGCGCAAGCCGGGAACATATCCAGCCTAGCGCGCCAGATTGTCGTAGCCGCGCCAGCGATAGTTAAGCACCGATAGCGCCCAACAGGCGACAAACAACCCGACCACCACAAATCCGGCGTCGCCGAGGTTGTCGTTTAACGCCCCTACCCAGCGCCATATTCCGCCGCTGAGCGCAAACTTATCCATCAGCAGGCCCAGCGCTTCCAGGCCGCCGATAAACAGCGCCACCACCACCGAGGTGCCGGTGATGGTCATGTTGTAATAGAGCTTGCGCTGCGGTTTGCTGAACGCCCAGCCGTAGGCGCCGACCATCAGCACGTTATCGAGGGTATCCACCAGCGCCATACCACTGGCGAACAGCGCCGGGAAGACCATAATCGACCAGACGGAAATCCCGCTCGACGCACCGGCGGCGGAGATACCCAGTACGCCGATTTCGGTGGCGGTATCAAAACCGAGACCAAACAGGAAACCGACCAGGTACATCTGCCAGCTGCGGCTTATCAGACGGAAGGTCTTGCCAAACAGCCAGCTCATCACCCCGCCGCCGCTGACGATTTCGTCGCTCACCGGCTCCCCGCGCTTCCATGCCTGAAAGCTGCGCCACACGCTGCGTAAAATCACCAGGTTGATAAAGGCCATCGCCAGTAAAAACAGGGCCGACACCGCGGTGCCGATGACGCTGCCGGTATCATGCAGCCAGCTCATCTGCGTGCTGAAGGCGGTGGCGGTCGCGGCAATCGCCGCCGAGGCCAGCACCACAATCGATGAGTGGCCCAGCGAAAACCACGCCCCGACGGCGAAAGGCCGCCGCCCCTGCTGCATCATCTTGCGGGTCACGTTATCAATCGCCGCAATATGGTCGGCGTCCACCGCGTGGCGCAGGCCGTAGCCCCAGGCCAGCAGGCTGGCGGCCATCAGCGCGCCGCTGTCGCCAAAGGCCTGCAGCGCCCAGCACCAGGCCAGTAAATTCGCCGCGATCAACCCCAGCACCAGACCCGCGGCGCGCGGCTGCTGGCGTAAAACTGTCATTATCATGGTTGTATTCCTTGAGCCTGCCAGCGGGCGGCGGCGATCACCGCCTGACCATAGGCGATTGCGCCGTCGCCGGCCGGCAACTGCTGTGCAAACAGCAGAGTAAAATCCGCCAGATAAAAGGTCAATCGCGCCGCCAGCAGGCGGTTATGCAGCACCCCGCCGCTGCAGACCATCGTGTCGATGCCGCGGACGGTGGCGCAGTCGCGGGCCATCGCCGCCAGTCCCCAGGCCAGGGCGTCGTGGAAAGCCCAGGCTTTCTGCGCCGGAGTCGCCTGCCAGCTCAGCCATTGCCGCCAGAAGGTCGCTAAATCCAGCGCGTCGTCGCGCCACGGCAGCGTAACCGGGTGGCTGACGCCGGGGCAGCTGGCGGCCAGCGCCTCCAGCCGACAGGCCGCTTCGCCTTCATAGCTCAGACTCTCCGGCGCGCAATCCAGGGCGCAGGCAACGGCATCAAACAGCCGTCCGCAGGATGAGGCGCGCGGCGCGTTAATCCCGCGCTCGATGGCCTGCGCCAGCAGCGGCCAGTTGCGCTGGCGCAGGGTGGCGGCCTGCGGATAATCCTGCCAGTCAGGGACAAATGCCAGACAGTGGGCCAGCAAATTTCGCCACGGCTGGCGTGCCGCCAGGTCCCCCCCTGGCAGCGCGACGGCCGGCAGCCCGCCAAGATGTTCGCATTCGCGATAGTTGACCCGCAGGCACTCCCCGCCCCACAGCGCGCCGTTCTCCCCCATACCAATACCGTCGAGTGTCAGGGCGATAACGTCCCCGCCGTCAAGCGGCCAGCGGTGCTCCGCCAGGCATGCCGCGGCGTGGGCATGGTGATGCAGCACTGTCTCCAGCGGCAGGGGCAGGGAGGCCGCCCACTGCGTTGAGCGATAGCCGGGATGGGCATCAACCACCACCCGCTGCGGCACAAACGCGTAAATGCTCTGCATCAGCTGCAGGGCGCTGCGCCACTGCTGTTCAACACCTTCCTCGCCAAGATCGCCAAAGTGCTGGCTCAGCACCGCTTCGCTGCCGCGCGCCAGGCAGAAGGTATTTTTCATATCCGCGCCGAGAGCCAGCAGCGGCGGGATGTCTCCTAGCCCTGGCGGCAGCGGCAGCGCGTCCGGGACGTAGCCCCGGGCGCGGCGCAGCATTTCACCGCTTGAGCGCACCAGTGAATCATCCATCCGCTGTACGATGTCGCGATTATGCAAGAGAAAGCCGTCGGCAATGTCGGCTAACTCATTGAGCGCCTGAGCATTACTTAACGTCGGCGGACGGCCGCTAAGATTGCCGGAGGTCATTACGATGGGGCGCGCCAGGCCCTGCAGAAGCAAATGCTGCAGCGGATTAGACGGCAGCATCACCCCAACTTCCGCAAGCCCTGGCGCTATTTCGTCGCACAGGCCGGAGACCTGCGCTTTGGCAATCAGTACGATGGGCGCCGCCGGGGAGCCCATCAGCGCCGCAGCGGCGGCGGGTAAGCCCGTTGCCGTCGGCAGCATTACCGCCAGCGGTTTTGCCGGGCGGTGTTTTCGCGCCCGCAGCGTGGCAACGGCAGCGGGGTTACCGGCATCGCAGGCCAGATGAAAGCCGCCGATGCCTTTTATCGCCACGATTTTGCCCGCCGCCAGCCGGGCGATAGCCGCCTGCAGCGCCGCCTCGCCGTCCAGCGTTTCCCCCTCTGCCCGCCATTCCAGTCGCGGCCCGCAGTCGGGGCAGGCCACCGGCTGGGCGTGAAAACGGCGATCGGCAGGATCGCGGAATTCCGCCTCACAAGGGGAACAGAGCGGGAACGGCGCCATTGCGGTGAAGGGCCGGTCGTAGGGCATGGCGCGAATAATGGTCAACCGCGGGCCGCAGTGGGTGCAGTTGATAAAGGGGTAGCGGTAGCGGCGTGCCCGGGGATCGTTCATCTCCGCGAGGCACGCCGGGCAGGTCGCGGCATCGGGCACAATCTGAGTCCGCATCCGTCCCGCCCCGCTCTCGCGGATGGTGAAATCCTGCGGCGTGGCCGCCCAGCGATAGGGAATGCAGGCGGTACTGTCGATCCGCGCCAGCGGCGGGCAGTGGTCAGCCAGAGCGGCAGTAAAACTGTCGTCGCCCCCGACCAGCCGCACCAGTACGCCGTCGCCGTCGTTACAGACATCGCCGCAGCGGGCCTGCGCCCGGGCCAGCTGCCAGACAAAGGGGCGGAACCCCACCCCCTGCACTTTACCGCGAATGCGGATTTGCACCCCGTTCATGCCTTGACTTACCAGGCCAGCGCCGTACGGCGACGTTTCTCGATATTCATCTGCTCAAGTTTGTTGCGGTCAACGCACACGAGGGCATGCGTCGGGCAGACTTCCATGCAGGCCGGGCCGCTCTCGCGGTGGAAGCAGAGATCGCACTTGTTGGCTTCGGCTTTTTCCGCCACGACGTTCAGTCCGGCGCCGCTATGGCGGATCACCGGGCGCACCACCACCTCCATCGCCCCGTACGGGCAGGCGACGACGCAGGTTTTGCAGCCGATGCAACGCTCCTGCATCACATGGACAAAGCCTTTATCGCGGCTGATGGCGCCGTTCGGGCAGACATTGGCGCAGGGGGCGTCTTCACACTGACGGCAGGCGGTCGCCGTGGAAACATTGACCCCTTTGATCACGTGAATACGCGGCTGAAAGGTGTGAGGCGTCAGGGAGGCGCAGTCCTGATGTTCCTGATGGGATACCACGCAGGCCACTTCGCAAGTGCGACAGCCGATACATTTGCTCGCATCGGCGATAATGAAACGGTTCATCCATTTCTCCAGCAGTAAGAAGGTTACGCGCCGGAGTATGCATAATACGTTCCAAGTTTTTAATATATTGATTATAAAGATTATTATAGCTGCGGTTTGCTGTCATCGTCAGTAGTGACGATGACAGCTGACGACGTCAGGCACAGGGGCCCGCCACCAGCGACTCGCGTTCAATCAGCGCTCCGGGAAAGCTTTGCTGAAAGTTGAATTCCCCGCCATCCAGCATAAAGATCAGCCGATTGATGCTCTCTTTAATCATCTCCGTCACCGGCACCCGGACGCTGGCGAGCGACGGCACCATATACGGCGCAAGAGCAATATCGTCAAACCCCACCACCGAGACCTGTTCTGGCACCTTAACGCCCAGCTGGTGAAGCTGCTTCATCGCCCCGATGGCCATATCGTCATTGCTCGCCACCAGCGCGCTGTAGGTAACCCCGCGCTGACGCAGGCTCTCCACCCCCGCCGCCCCGGTTTCCGGCGTCCAGCGCCCTTCGGCGATAAGCGCCTCGTTCAGGGCGATGCCGTGGCCAGCCAGCGCGTCTTTGTAGCCGGCGAGGCGTTCGACGCCGGTGGGAGAGTCAAGGGAGCCGGTAATAAAGGCGATATCGCGATGGCCAAGCGCAATCAGCCGCTCCACTACCCGCATCGCCGAGGCTTTTTGATCGGACCAGACGCAGTGGCTGGCGTGGCGGCGCAGGCGGCGATTAAGCACCATGATCGGCTGCGAGTGGTTCTCAACGATCTCGTCCATCTCATCAACGGTGAGAAAGCGCGGGTAGATGATGATCGCATCGCAGCGCAGATCCAGCAGGTACTGGATCGCCTCCCGCTCCTCTTGCGCGCTGTGCTTGCCGTCGGCCAGGATCAGCTGCCGCCCTTTATCCTCCGTCATCCGCGCCACGTGATACAGCAGTTCGCTAAAATAGACGCCGTGGTACAGGGTATTGGTCACCACCAGGCCGAGGGTTTGCGTGGTTTTGGTCGCCAGGTTGCGCGCCAGCAGATTAGGCCGGTAGCCGCTCTCCGCCACCGCCTTAAACACCCGGTCTTTGGTCTCCTGGCTGACATAGCCGTTGCCCGACAGCACCCGCGAAACGGTCGCCTTCGATACCCCCGCGCGCTTTGCGACCTCCAGCATCGTTGCCATGTGATTCTTCCTGTTGCAAAAGTTGCAGGCAGTGTACTGCACGTTTCCCGCTTTTACAGCACTCCCCTGTTCATCACCGCGATCCGGCTCACGGCGACGCTTAGCGATCAAAATCACAAAATTGAGATCATATTTTTTTATTTCTTGTGCAATTAAATAAAACTCACCATGATTTTGTGGAACCGGTTTCCTACAAAAACATGGTATCGCCCGGCGATGCGGGGCGGTGGGAGATCAGTACCCTATTGATAAACAGGATAAAATCCGATGTCGAAAAATTATGCAGCCCTGGCGCAACAGATAGTCGCGGCAATCGGCGGGGTCGACAACGTCGCCGCCGTTACCCACTGCATGACCCGTCTGCGCTTCGTGGTTAAAGACGACGAACAGGTCGATAGCTCTACCCTGAAAGGCCTGGCCGGGGTGCTCGGCGTCGTGCGCAGCGATAACCAGTGCCAGGTGATCATCGGCAACACTGTCTCCCAGGCCTACCGCGAGGTGGTGAATCTGCTGCCAGGCGACCTGCGCCCGGCTGAGCCGCAGGGCAAAGCGCCGCTGACCCTGAAACGCATCGGCGCCGGGATCCTCGACGCGCTGATCGGCACCATGTCCCCGCTGATCCCGGCGATTATCGGCGGATCGATGGTCAAGCTGCTGGCGATGATCCTCGAGATGAGCGGCGCGTTGCCGAAAGGCTCGCCGACGCTGACCCTGCTGGCGCTTATCGGCGACGGCGCATTTTTCTTCCTGCCGCTGATGGTGGCCGCCTCCGCGGCGGTGAAATTCAAAACTAATATGTCGCTGGCTATCGCCATCGCCGGGGTGCTGGTGCATCCTGGGTTTATCGAATTGATGGCCAAAGCCGCCCAGGGAGAACACGTTGAATTCGCCTTTATTCCGGTTACCGCGGTGAAATACACCTATACGGTGATCCCGGCGCTGGTGATGACCTGGTGCCTGTCGTATATCGAGCGCTGGGTGGATCGCATTACCCCGGCGGTGACGAAAAACTTTCTGAAGCCGATGCTGATCGTGCTGATCGCCGCCCCGCTGGCGATCCTGCTGATTGGCCCGCTGGGCATCTGGATCGGCAGCGCCATTTCCGCGCTGGTGTATACGATCCACAGCTATCTCGGCTGGCTGTCGGTGGCGATCATGGGCGGGCTGTGGCCGCTGTTGGTGATGACCGGTATGCACCGCGTCTTTACGCCGACCATCATTCAGACCATCGCCGAAACCGGCAAAGAGGGTATGGTGATGCCATCGGAGATCGGCGCCAACCTGTCGCTCGGCGGCTCTTCGCTGGCGGTAGCGTGGAAAACCAAAAACCCGGAGCTGCGCCAGACGGCGCTGGCCGCCGCGGCATCGGCGATTCTGGCCGGGATTTCCGAACCGGCACTGTACGGCGTGGCGGTGCGCCTGAAGCGCCCGCTGATCGCCAGCTTAATCAGCGGCTTTATCTGCGGCGCGGTGGCAGGCATTGCCGGACTGGCCAGCCATTCGATGGCGGCGCCGGGGCTGTTTACCAGCGTGCAGTTTTTCGATCCGGCCAATCCAATGACCATCGTCTGGGTGTTTGGCGTGATGGCGCTGTCGGTGGTGCTGTCGTTTGCCCTGACGCTGATCCTTGGCTTTGAGGACATTCCCGTTGAGCAGGCCGCTGCCGACGCCAGAGCGCGCCAGGCCCGGGCCCAGGCATCCCACGCCTGAATACACTATTGATAATGAGGTAATGCATGGCGAGTTTCCCACAGGGATTTTTATGGGGCGGCGCACTGGCCGCCAACCAGTCTGAAGGCGCTTATCTTGAAGGCGGTAAGGGGCTGACCACCGTGGATACCCTTCCCCACGGCGCCCATCGCCTGCCGGTAAAATTAGGCCTGGAGAAGCGCTTTACGCTGCGTGAAGACGAATTTTACCCCAGCCACCAGGCGATCGATTTTTACCATCGCTATAAAGAAGATATCGCCCTGATGGCCGAGATGGGGTTCAGCGTCTTTCGCACCTCCATCGCCTGGAGCCGCCTGTTCCCACGCGGCGACGAACAGCAGCCGAATCCGCAGGGCATCGCCTTCTATCGCTCACTGTTCGAGGAGTGCAAAAAGCACGGTATCGAGCCGCTGGTCACCCTGTGTCATTTCGACGTGCCGATGCATCTGGTGATGGAGTACGGCTCCTGGCGCAACCGCAAAATGGTGGATTTTTTCAGCCACTACGCCCGCACCTGCTTTGAAGCTTTTGACGGCCTGGTGAAATACTGGCTCACCTTCAATGAAATCAACATCATGCTGCACAGCCCCTACTCCGGCGCCGGTCTGGTGTTTGAGGAGGGAGAAAATCAGGAGCAGGTGAAGTATCAGGCCGCGCATCACGAGCTGGTGGCCAGCGCGCTGGCGACGAAAATCGCCCATGAGATTAACCCGCAAAATCAGGTCGGCTGTATGCTGGCCGGCGGTAATTTCTACCCTTACTCCTGCAAGCCGGAAGATGTATGGATGGCGCTGGAGAAGGACCGCGAAAACCTGTTCTTTATCGATGTCCAGGCCCGCGGCGCCTATCCGGTGTGGGCCGCGCGGGTGTTCCGGGAAAAAGGGGTCACGATTGCGAAACAGCCGGGCGATGACGAGATCCTAAAAAACACCGTCGATTTCGTCTCCTTTAGCTACTACGCGTCGCGCTGCGCCTCGGCGGAGATGAACGCCAGCAACACCAATGCCGCCAACATCGTCAAGTCGCTGAAGAACCCGCACATTCCGGCCAGCGAATGGGGCTGGGGCATCGACCCGCTGGGCCTGCGCATCACCATGAACATGATGTACGACCGCTATCAGAAACCGCTGTTCCTGGTGGAAAACGGGCTTGGCGCCCGCGATGAGATCGATGCCAATGGGGACATCAATGACGACTATCGCATCAGCTACCTGCGCGAGCACATCAGGGCGATGCGCGATGCTATCGGCGACGGCATTCCGGTGCTGGGCTACACCAGCTGGGGCTGCATCGATCTGGTCTCGGCGTCCACCGGCGAGATGAGCAAGCGCTACGGCTTTGTCTATGTCGATCGCGACGATGCCGGCAACGGCACCCTGGCGCGTAAGCGTAAAAAGTCATTCTTCTGGTACCAGAAGGTGATAGCCAGTAACGGCGCCGATCTCGACTAAGCACCCTCGCCCACGCGCGCCCGTTCCCCGCGCTAACCGGGGGACGGACGTCGGCTATCTGTTGCATCCATTACATGCTTTTTTCTCGAGCCTGATTCCAGTTTCTGGTTTGCCACCTGTTTACAATAACTGGTATTTTATCCAGTACTTTTACCGGGGTATCTTCAGCAAGGAGCACATCATGAGCGCACAGCACCCTACCGCAGCCAGAGGGATAGCCAGGGCCATTCGCCAGTTAACCGTGGGATATGTCAGAAAACGCCATGAGGACCGCAAAACGCGGGAGACGCGGCGCTACACCCGCCACGCGGCATTAAGCTTAAACGGCGACTGGCTGGAGCAGGCGGGGTTTCCGGTCGGCACGCAGGTCAGAGTCTCGGTGTCGCCCGGTAAATTAGTGATAGAGAATCTTGAGCTGGCAGCGCCGGGAACGGGGCTCCCGTCCGGCCAGTCGTGCGCCGGCGGAGAGCCCGGTTCGCCACAGGGCTAGTCGTCCGCGGCCTCCAGCTGAGTAAAGCCGCCCTTGCCCTGCCAGCCTGCCAGCTGCTGATACACCCGGGCAACGGCCTCTTTCACCGGCTGGGTCATCGGATAATAAAAACCGACGATATCCGGCTGAATGCCGAGGAAAATCACCTCGCCGACGTCTTCTTTCAGCTGATCGACCAGATAGTTGAGCGGCATGTTATGGGTGGTCATCATAAACATCTCGGCGATGTCGTCGGGATCGATGATGCGAATGTCGCCGGGGTTTAGGCCCATATCGGTGGCATCGACAATCAGCAGGCGTTCGGGGCGTAATTCGCGGATCGCCACGATGTCGTTTTCCGGCGCGCTGCCGCCGTCGATGACCACCCACTGGCCGGCCGGGTTCGCCGCGCACATCTCCGCCAGCAGCGGGCCGGCGCCGTCGTCGCCCATCATGCTGTTGCCGACACAGAGTAAAACGTCAGTCACGTAATCTCCTCACCATCAGGTAGATGGCGCTCTCCTGGTGAATATCATGCAGCATGCTGAGCAGGGTTTTGCTCCACGCCTGCTGCTGCGGGGTCTGCGCGGACTGCGCTTTATCAAAGGCGTTGGCCAGCATCGCCACATGACTGCTGTCGATGACGATTTCGCCATACTTCGGCACGCCCTCCATTTTGCGCCGCGCGGCGCTTCCGGCCTCAAGGGTGGCGATCCATGCCAGATACGCGTCCCACGGGCAGCTCAGCGCAGCCTCCAGACAGTCGATGACGCCGAGGTGGTGGCCAATCGCCAGGCTGTAATAGACCACCTGCTGCGCCTGATCCGGCGTGGCGTCGTTCTCATCAATAAATTTACGGCTCAGCTGACTGAACACCACCGTCTCGCTCATCGGATACGCGCCCCCTCGACCACCTGGTTGAGATGGGTGACGATCTCGGTCAGACGCGGATCTTTCTCCGCCTCCAGCCAGCGCAGCACCTGACTGTCGCCCTGGCCAAGCAGACGCATATAGTCATCGGCAATCTGCCGTCCATAGCGATAGCCCGCCAGACGCCGCGCTTCGCGATCGATGCGCACCCGCAGAGGCTGCACCATATCGGCATGCAGCAGCTCGGTCGGCTGTTCGTCGAGCTCACCCGGCAGACGGGCATGAATTTTCTGCTCCAGCAGGCCAAGCGCCATGGCGAAGCCGTACAGCGTGGCGGCTGGCGTCGGCGGGCAGCCCGGAATATAGACGTCGACCGGTACGATTTTATCGGTACCGCCCCAGACGCAGTACAGGTCGTGGAAGATGCCGCCGCTGTTGCCGCAGGCGCCGTAGGAGATACAGATCTTCGGATCCGGCGCCGACTGCCAGGCGCGCAGCGCCGGGGAGCGCATCGCGCGAGTCACTGCCCCGGTAAACAACAGAATATCGGCATGGCGCGGCGAAGGCACCACCTTAATCCCGAAGCGTTCAGCGTCGAACAGCGGCGAAAGGGTGGCGAAAATTTCGATTTCGCAGCCGTTGCAGCCGCCACAGTCGACGCGGTAGACGTAGGCCGAACGTTTAATCTTCTTCAGTAGCGAGGCCTTCATGCTGGCGATGGATTCATCCACCGTCATCGGCACGGGAATGCCGTTTTCATCGCGCGGGCCAAGTAAAGTGCTCATCAGCTGGCCTCCCTCATATGGCGGGTCAGTTCAATACGATCGGACGGCACCAGGCATTTCTGGCGCTTGCATTCCGGGCAGGTTTCGAAGCTTTCGCGGTGCAGCTCGGCGCGGGTATCGCCGTTATGCTTGAGCAGCGCGATGGCGTAGTCGATCTCCTTCTGCACCGCGAACGGAAGCTGGCACTCCCGGCAGTGGCAGATAGCGAAGCGCGACTGCTGGAGGAAATCCTCTTTCTTCCACACCGCCAGCTCATACTCCGGCGACAGCTTAATCGCCGCCGTCGGGCACACCTCTTCACAGCGACCGCAGAAGATGCAGCGCCCGAGATTGAACTGCCACGCCAGCTGGTTAGTGGCCAGATCGATCTCGACCGTCAGGGCGTTCGACGGGCAGGCGTTCACGCAGGCCGCGCAGCCGATACACTGCTGTGGCGTATGCTCCGGCTTGCCGCGAAAGTTTTTGTCCACCGGCATCGGCTCCAGCGGGTAGGCGTGCGTCGCGGTGCCGGTCTTAATAACTTTTTTAATAAAGGTAAACATGGCGATTCCTTATTTCAGCGGCGAGTTTTTACGCTCGATGCTGTAGCGCTCCAGCTCTTTGTATGGCACCACTTTGCTCTTCTTCTTGCGTACATCGACCACGGTCATGCGGTCAGTACAGGAGTAGCACGGGTCGAGGCTGCCGATGATCAGCGGCGCATCGGAAACGGTGTTGCCGCGCAGCATATAGCGCAGGGTTGGCCAGTTGGCGTAAGTCGCCGCCCGGCAGCGCCAGCGGTACAGTTTCTGGTTGTCGCCGGTCATGCTCCAGTGGATATCGTCGCCGCGCGGCGCCTCGGAGAAGCCCAGCGCGAAGCGGTGCGGAATATAGGTGAACCCCTCCACCATCAGCGGGCCGCCCGGCAGGTTATCGAGACCGAAATCAATCATATTCAGCGCGGTGTAAACCTCGTTGATCCGCACCTTGAGGCGAGATATCACGTCGCAGCCCTGTTCGCTGTGAACTTCCATCGGCAGCAGGCCGTAACCGACAAACGGGTGGTCGGCGCGGGTGTCGCGGGCGTGGCCGCTGGCGCGCACCATCGGGCCGACGTTGCTGAAGTCACGGGCGATTTCCGGGTCCAGACGGCCAATACCGACGGTACGCTGTTCCATATTCGGCGTGCTGAGCAGCATATCCACCAGCTCCTGCACGTCGCGACGCATCTGCTGCGCCAGCTGACGGGTCTGGATCATGTCCTCTTTCAGCAGGTCGCGGCGGATCCCGCCGATCAGGTTCAGGCCGTAGGTTTTACGCGCGCCGGTAAGGATCTCTGCCATCTTCATCGAGGTTTCGCGCACGCGGAAGAACTGCATAAAGCCGGAGTCAAAGCCGGTAAAGTGGCAGGCCAGACCGAGGTTCAGCAGGTGCGAGTGCAGGCGTTCCACCTCCAGCAGAATGGCGCGGATCATCTGCGCCCGCTCCGGCACCACGATGCCCATCGCGTTCTCCACCGAGGTGGTGTAAGCGGTGCTGTGGGCGAAGCCGCAGATGCCGCACACCCGGTCCGACAGGAAGGTCACTTCGTTATAACCCATGCGGGTTTCCGCCAGCTTTTCCATTCCGCGATGGACGTAGAACAGGCGGTAGTCGGCGTCGATAATGTTCTCGCCGTCAACGAACAGGCGGAAGTGGCCAGGTTCATCAGAGGTGACGTGCAGCGGGCCAATCGGCACCACGTTGTTTTTCTTGCTGCCGAGCTCGTTAATAAACTCGTAGGTTTCGGCGTCGGTGGTCGGCGCCGGACGCTGGCGATAATCCATGCTGTCTTTGCGCAGCGGATAGAGTTCGTCCGGCCAGTCGTCCGGCAGCACCAGCCGGCGTTCGTCCGGCAGGCCGACCGGCACCAGGCCGTACATATCACGCACTTCGCGCTCGCCCCATACCGCCGCCGGGACGCGCGGCGTCACCGACGGGTATTCCGGTTTGTTGGCGTCCACTTCCACGCGCACGGTGATCCAGCATTTGGTGCCCTGCTCCATCGACAGCACGTAATAGACCGCGTAGTGGCCGTTGAGCTTACGTTCATCGTTGCCGAACAGCACCGACAGCCAGCCGCCCTGCTGGTAGTAGAGAAACTCCACCACTTCCGGCAGGTAATTGACCTTCACGGTGATGGTTAACTGGTCTTTGGTCTGCCAGGCTTCGTCCAGCACCACGCCGGGAAAGGCCTGGTGCAGCGCCGCAAGGTAGTGTTGACCGATTTTTTCTTCAGACATGCTCAAACTCTCTTAATCACGCCACCAGCAAGGAGACGAAAGCTAAAAAGGCGAAACCAAACCCGGCCCAGGTGACGCGGGAGGTGGCACAAAAACGCAGACGCGCCATGCTGTTTTCAAACAGCGCGATAATTAGCACCCCAACCACCAGCTTAACGATGGCGACCACCAGCGCCAGCAGCAGGCCGCCGACGCTGAAGCTGGTCATCTGGCCCCACGGAAAGAAGACCCCGACAAACATCTGCAGCACCACCAGCTGTTTGAGGCTGATGCCCCACTTCAGGATGCCAAAGCCGCTGCCGCTGTATTCCGACAGCGGCCCTTCCTGCAGCTCCTGCTCCGCTTCCGCCAGATCGAACGGCAGTTTGCCCATCTCGATAAAGGTGGCGAAGGCGCAGGCGCATAACGCAAGAATCAGTGGAATGCTGCGCGCCGCCGGCCAGTGGTAAAGGGTATCGGTGATGGCGCTGATATGGGTCGAGCCGGCGACCTGCGCCGCCACCCACAGGCCCAACAGCAGGATCGGCTCCACCAGCACGCCGAGCATCGCTTCGCGACTGCTGCCCAGCGCGGTAAACGGGCTGCCGGTGTCCAGACCGGAAATGGCAAAGAAGAAACGGGCGATGGCGAACAGGTAGATCAGGGTGATGAGATCCCCCAGCACCGGCAGCGGGGAGTCTACCGTCATCACCGGCAGCGCGGTGGCGATGGTCAGCATCACGCCCACCATGACGTACGGCGTCAGGCGAAACACCCAGCCCGAGGCGTCAGGACCGACGCTCTGGCGGCCCAGCAGTTTCAGGATATCGCGATACTCCTGCAGTACCCCCGGTCCACGGCGGTTATGCAGCCGCGCGCGGGCGACGCGAACGATCCCGGACAACAGCGGCGCGACGGCAAACAGCACCAGCGCCTGTAGCAATGCAATTAACAGACTCATTCTCAGGCTCCTCGCGAAATGACAATCACCACCAGCACCGCCAGCTCAACCAGCGCGATCCCGCGCAGCAGCGCCGGCGCCGAGGCCGATTGCCAGCCCGGCACCAGACGCACCGGGTTCAGCCAGTGACGCAGCTTCAGCAACGGCGCAAAGGCCTCTTTCACCGGCATGGCAAAGCCGTGGGCCGTTACCACCATCGACTGCTCGTGGTCGTAACCGCAGACCCACGCCGCGCCGCGCGAGCGCGCCGCCAGGCGATCGCCTTTAAAGAAGATCATCAGCAGGAACGGCAGCAGCGGGCAGGCAATAAGCAGCAGCGCGATCATCGGCTGCGACACCACGCTCGATACCTGAGCCTGCACCGGGAAGGCGCCGCTCACCAGCGGCAGCAGCCACGGCGCGGCGATGCCGCCAACGAGGCAGAACACAGCCGCCAGCACCACGCTCAGGGTCATCAGCCAGGGGGCGCAGGTGGCGTTTTCCGCCTCTTTCGTCCGCGGCGCGCCGAGGAAGGTCACGCCGTAGACTTTCGCCATACACATCACCGCCAGTGCGCCAGTGATCGCCAGGCCAACGGCCAGTAGCGGCCCCAGCAAACGGCCGATAAACAGGTCGCCAGTGCTCATTTTGAAGAAGGATTGATAGATAACCCACTCGCCGGCGAAGCCGTTCAGCGGCGGCAGGGCCGCCATTGCCATCAGCCCCACCAGCATGGCGAGGGAGATCAGCGGCATTTTTTTACCGATGCCGCCCAGCTTCTCGATATCGCGATGACCGGTGCGGAACCACACCGCTCCGGCACCGAGGAACAGCGTGGTTTTGAACAGGCTGTGGTTAATCAGGTGATACATGCCGCCGATAAAGCCCAGCACCATCAGCGTGCTGTTGCGGGTCGCCACGCCGGTGACGAAGGCGCCCAGCCCCAGCAGGATAATGCCGATATTCTCCAGGGTGTGATAGGCCAGCAGGCGCTGAATGTTATGCTCCATCAGCGCATACAGTCCGCCGATAAAGGCGGTGATCATCCCCAGCGCCAGCAGCATCACGCCCCACCACAGCGGCGGCACGCCGCCGGCCAGCGAAACGGTCAGCATGCCGTACAGACCAACCTTCATTACCACCGTGGAAAACAGCGCGGCGGCCGGCGCGCTGGCCCCGGCGTGAGCCTGCGGCGCCCAGCCGTGCAGCGGGATCGCCCCGGCCAGCAGGGCGAACCCCACCAGACCCGGCAGCCAGAGCAGCGGGTTCTGCATCATATCCACCGCCTGAAGGTTGATCTGCGCCAGCTCGAGGGTGCCGTAGGTTGACCACACCAGCCAGCAGGTCCAGGCCATCAGCAGAGTACCGAGACGCCCCAGGGCAAACCACAGCTTACCGGAGGCGGCGCAGCCGGTGAGAAACGCCGCGCAGAGCGCCATGATCTCCGCCATCACCACCAGTGAACCGATATTGGTCACCACCACCGCGCAGGTCGCGGCAGCCAGCAGCAGGTTGACCAGCGGGCCGTTGGCCTTCACCTGCGGGTGGCGATGCCAGCTAATATTGAACAATGACACCGGCAGCGCCGACAGGCCGATGGCCAGCAGCCACAGCGCGTTGACGCCCCCTACCCGTATCGTCAGGTGGAGAAACTGCAGCATGCCGCCGTGGATCCGCTCCGGCATCAGCAGCGCGGCGCCGCCGGCGACCACCAGCATGGCGCTGGCCACCGCGCCGCCGATCCCGGCAATGGCGCCGCTGAGCGGTTTGCGCATGGCAAACAGAAAGGCCAGTACGGCGCTGGCGGCATACCACGCCACCGCCTGATTCACTAATCCAATTACACTCATTCCCTCTCCCCCTGTTGCGCCTGGAACAGCGACAAGTCGCCAAGGTCGGTATTAAAGGTCAGCTGGCGTTTACGCTTGCTGGCCTGGGCGATATCACGGCTATCCACCAGCATCAGCGCGTTGGTCGGACAGGTCCGCACGCAGGCCGGGCCCTGGTCATCGAAGTGGCAGAGGTCGCATTTCACGGCAATAGCGCGCACGCCCGGTACCCAGTCGAGCAGCGAGCTGACGCGCGCCGGCGCCGGCGGCGCGGGGGGCGCCAGCCGGGTATTGGCATTCGCCGGGATATCCAGCGGGCGGCTGCCGGAAAATTCAATGGCGCCGAACGGGCAGGCAATGCCGCACAGTTTGCAGCTTACGCACAGGCTCTCGTTGAGCTGGACCGCGCCATCGACGCGCTGGATGGCGTTAACCGGGCAGACGGTGGCGCAGGGAGCATCTTCACAGTGGTGGCACATCTGCGGTGCCGATTCTTTTTCATTACGCATCACCTGCAGCCGCGGCATAGCCTGCAGGCCGTGCTGGCGATGCGTCTCAGAGCAGGCGGCTTCGCAGGTGCGGCAGCCGATACAGACAGTGGAGTCAGCAATTACAAAACGGTTCACCGGGTCATCCTCGGGTGAAAGTCATTTTTGACGAAATCAGGTTGCGCAGGTGTCATTTTCGACACGTGTCGACACCTTACGATCAGTGGGTCAGCGCCAGATGGCTTAAATCCACCGGTTGGTCTTGTTCCATGGCGTCATACAGACGGTCATAGACGGTGGCGATAATCGCCAGATAGTGCTCCAGCACCTGGTCGCGGGAGCGGTTGCTGATGCGGCCGTCCACCGTGCCATCCATTGCGAGGGTGGCCTGAGCAATCAGATACTTATCACCGCCGTTTTTGTTTTCGACGTAGTACTCGATGGTGTGGCTGTTGAAGCCTTCCGCGAGGGCGACGAACACCTGAAAATGGCCGAACAGCACGAAGCACAGCTCTTTGTCCGGCGCGCAGCTCATCGCGTGATGCAGGCGGGCCTTCGACAAGGTGATCCCCTGAACCAGCGAGTTACAGTAGATGTGCCACTGCTCCTGCTGCTGCCGGTGACGGTCGGCGATGTAATCCGCCTTTTCACTTATTTCCCAAATAGTCATATCGGTTTCTCCGTAGCATGAGATGCACCCTCTAAGCATTTTTCATGCCACATTTTATTTAATTGATTTAACTATGTTTTTATATCGACCTCTGCCGATGCGACATGTCGATGACAGCCCCGGGGCGTCGACATCGACATTGACTGCTACGACGATTTCATTCTGGCATCGTTATTGCATAGAAGGCGCATCGCGATACGGAGGCGACTATGCACGAAATCACCCTCAGCCAGCGGGCGCTGGAAATTATTGAACAACAGGCGCAGCAGGCCGGCGCGCGGCGGGTTACCGGCGTGTGGCTCAAGGTCGGCGCATTTTCCTGCGTGGAAGCCAGCGCCCTGACCTTCTGCTTTGAGCTGGTCTGCCGCGGCACGCTGGCGGAGGGGTGCGAACTGCATATCGCCGAACAACAGGCTGAATGCTGGTGCGATCGCTGTCAGCAGTACGTCCATCTTGTCTCGCAGCACGTTCGCCGCTGCCCGCACTGCAATAACGACCAACTGCAGATCGTGGCGGATGATGGCTTACAGATTCAGCGTTTAGAATTGGAGTAAATTATGTGTACAACATGCGGCTGTGGCGAAGGCAACCTCTATATTGAAGGAGACGAACGAAACCCGCATTCCGCGTTCCGCAGCGCCCCCTTCGCGCCCGCCCCACGCCAGACGATGACCATCACCGGTGTCAAAATCGACCACTTCGCCCCCACCCGCACGCCAGAGGGCGACCTGCATTACGGCCACGGCGAAGCGGGTACCCACGCCCCGGGGCAGAGCCAACGGCGGATGCTGGAAGTGGAGATCGACGTGCTGGATAAAAACAACCGCCTGGCGGCACGCAACCGCGCACGCTTCGCAGCAAAACAGCAGCTGGTGCTGAATCTGGTTTCCAGCCCCGGCTCCGGCAAAACCACCCTGCTCACCGAAACCCTCACCCGGATGAAAGGACGCGCCGACTGCGCGGTGATTGAAGGCGATCAGCAAACGGTCAATGACGCCGCCCGCATTCGCGCCACCGGCACCCCGGCGATTCAGGTCAATACCGGGAAAGGCTGCCATCTCGACGCCCAGATGATCGCCGATGCCGCCCCGCGCCTGCCGCTGGCTGACCGCGGCATTCTGTTTATCGAAAACGTCGGCAACCTGGTCTGCCCGGCCAGCTTTGATCTCGGCGAGCGCCATAAGGTGGCGGTGCTGTCGGTCACCGAAGGCGAAGACAAACCGCTGAAGTATCCGCATATGTTCGCCGCCGCCAGCCTGATGCTGCTCAACAAAGTCGACCTGCTGCCGTATCTCAATTTCGACGTTGAGCGGTGCCTGGCCTGCGCCCGCGAGGTCAATCCGCATATTGAAATTATTCTTGTCTCCGCCACCAGCGGCGAAGGCATGGAGCAGTGGCTCACCTGGCTGGAGACGCAGCGATGTGCATAGGCATTCCGGGACAAATTTGCGCCATCGACGGCGTGCTGGCGAAGGTGGAAGTTTGCGGTATTCAGCGCGACGTCGACCTGACGCTGGTCGGCGCCGTTGATGAGCAGGGCCAGCCGCGGCTCGGCCAGTGGGTGCTGGTGCACGTCGGCTTCGCCATGAGCGTCATTAATGAAGCCGAAGCCCGCGACACCCTCGAGGCGCTGCAAAATATGTTTGACGTGGAGCCGGACGTCGGCGCGCTGCTGTACGGCGAGGAGCGATAATGCGTTACGTAGATGAATACCGCGCCCCCGAACAGGTGATGCAGCTGGTGGCCCATCTTCAGCAGCGTGCGCGTCTGCTGCCGCACACCGCCGCGCGACCGCTGCGCATCATGGAGGTCTGCGGCGGCCATACCCATGCCATTTTTAAATTCGGGCTCGACCAGCTGTTACCGGAGAACATCGAATTTATTCATGGTCCCGGCTGCCCGGTGTGCGTCCTGCCGATGGGGCGCATCGACGCCTGCATTGAGATTGCCAGCCGCCCGGGAGTGATCTTCTGCACCTTCGGCGACGCCATGCGCGTGCCGGGTAAAAACGGCTCGCTTCTGCAGGCGAAAGCCCGCGGCGCCGATGTCCGCATCGTTTACTCGCCGATGGACGCTCTGCGGCTGGCGCAGCAAAATCCGCAGCGCGAGGTGGTCTTTTTTGGTCTCGGTTTCGAAACCACCATGCCCGCTACCGCCCTGACCCTGCGTCAGGCGCGAGAGCGCAACGTCGATAACTTCTACTTTTTCTGCCAGCACATCACCCTGCTGCCGACCCTGCGCAGCCTGCTGGACCAGCCGGAGAACGGAATCGACGCCTTTCTCGCCCCGGGCCACGTCAGTATGGTGATCGGCACCGAAGCCTACGGCTTTATCGCCAGCGACTATCACCGTCCTTTAGTGGTCGCCGGTTTCGAACCGCTTGATCTACTGCAAGGCGCGGTGATGCTGGTTGAGCAGACAATAGCGCAGCGCAGCGATGTGGAAAATCAATACCGTCGCGTGGTGCCGGATGAGGGCAACCCGCTGGCGCAGGCGGCGATGGCCGACGTCTTCCGCCTGGATGGCGACAGCGAATGGCGCGGCCTGGGGGTCATCAGCGACTCCGGCGTGCAGCTTACGCCAGCCTATCAGCGCTTCGATGCCGAGGCGCATTTTCGCCCGGCGCCGCAGCGCGTGTGCGACGACCCGCGCGCCCGCTGCGGCGAGGTGCTGATCGGCCGCTGTAAACCGCACCAGTGCCCGCTCTTCGCCAGCACCTGCAATCCGCAAAGCGCCTTTGGCGCGCTAATGGTCTCCTCTGAAGGGGCCTGCGCCGCCTGGTATCAATATCGCAGTCAGGAAAATGAAGTATGAAAAGCGTCCAGTTAGCCCACGGTAGCGGGGGACAGGCAATGCAGCAGCTGATCGGCGACCTGTTTATGCAGGCCTTCGCCAACCCCTGGCTGGCGGAGCAGGAGGATCAGGCGCGCCTCGATCTGGCGGCGCTCGCCGCCCAGGGGGACCGCCTCGCCTTCTCCACCGACAGCTACGTGATTGACCCGCTGTTCTTTCCCGGCGGCAATATCGGCAAGCTTGCCGTCTGCGGTACCGCCAACGATGTGGCTGTCAGCGGCGCCATCCCGCGCTATCTTTCCTGCGGCTTTATTCTCGAAGAGGGGCTGGAGATGGCCACCCTGGAAGCGGTGGTCGCCAGCATGGCCGACACCGCCCGGGCGGCAGGGGTCGCCATCGTCACCGGCGACACTAAAGTGGTGCCGCGCGGCGCGGCGGATAAGCTGTTTATTAACACCGCCGGCATCGGCGCCATCCCGGCGGACGTTCACTGGGGGACGCAGCAGATTAGCGCCGGTGATGTGCTGCTGGTCAGCGGCACGCTGGGGGATCATGGCGCCACCATCCTTAACCTGCGCGAGCAGATGGGGCTGGACGGCGCGCTGTCCAGCGACTGCGCGGTGCTGACGCCGCTTATCCAGACCCTGCGCCCGCTGAGCGGAGTGAAAGCCCTGCGCGACGCCACCCGCGGCGGGGTTAACGCGGTCGCCCATGAGTTCGCCGCCGCCAGCGGCTGCGGCATCGAACTGCAGGAGGCAACGCTGCCGGTCAACGACACGGTGCGCGGCGTCTGCGAGCTGCTTGGTCTGGACGCCCTGAACTTCGCCAATGAAGGCAAGCTGGTGCTCGCCGTCGCCCGCGACGAGGCGGAAAACGTGCTGGCGCATTTGCGGTCTCACGCGTTAGGGCGCGATGCGGCGATAATCGGCGAAGTGGTCGCCCGCCCGGGCGTACGTTCCGTTGGGCTGTACGGCGTGAAGCGGACGCTCGATCTTCCCCACGCCGAACCGCTGCCGAGAATTTGTTAACGACGGCGTCGGGTCCCGGATAGCGGCTGGCGCCTTATCCGGGCTACAAAACTGCGCGCATATGTAGCCCGGCTAAGCGCAGCGCGAGCCGGGAAAAAGCCAGCGTAATTATTTTGCCCAAACCAGCGGGCGCCCATGGATGGGTTAAAGCGGCAATAACCGCTTTATTAACATACTATTATTTGTACCATCATTTTCTTATGCGCCGCGTTGTCGGCGCGTTTTGGACGTAAGCAATGTCGTATACACCGATGAGCGATCTCGGCCAGCAGGGGCTGTTCGATATCACCCGGCTTTTATTACAGCAGCCCGATCTGGCCGCGCTAAGCGAAACCCTGACCCGTCTGGTGCAACAGTCCGCGCTGGCCGATGAGGCGGCCATCATCCTGTGGAACGCGGGTAATCACCGCGCGGCCAGGTACGCCTGCGATGAGGCCGGCCATCCGGTAAGCTACGAGGATGAAACCGTCCTGGCCCACGGTCCGGTGCGTCGCTTACTCTCCCGGCCGGATGCCCTGCATTGCGATCATGAAACCTTTGCCGACACCTGGCCGCAGCTTATCCGCAGCGGACTGTATCGTCCGTTCGGTTACTACTCGCTGCTGCCGCTGGCGGCGGACGGGCGGATCTTCGGCGGTTGCGAATTCCTCCGCCGTGACAACCGGCCGTGGAGTGAGAAAGAGTTCCAGCGGCTGCATACCTTCGCGCAGATCGTCGCCGTCGTCACCGAACAGATTCAGAACCGGGTCAGCAATAACGTCGATTACGATCTGCTGTGCCACGAGCGCGACAACTTTCGCATCCTGGTGGCGATCACCAACGCGGTGCTCTCGCGACTGGATATCGACGAGCTGGTCAGCGAGGTGGCGAAAGAGATCCATCGCTACTTCCGGATCGACGCCATCAGCGTGGTGCTGCGCAGCGACCGCAAGGGGAAGCTCAACATCTATTCCACGCATTATCTTGACGCCAGCCACCCGGTTCACGACCAGAGCGAGGTGGATGAAGCCGGCACCCTCACCGAGCGCGTGTTCAAAAGCAAAGAGATGCTGCTGCTTAATCTGCACGAACATGACACCCTCGCGCCGTATGAGAAAATGCTCTTCGAGATGTGGGGCAATAAGATCCAGACCCTGTGCCTGCTGCCGCTGATGTCCGGCAATACCCTGCTCGGGGTGCTTAAGCTGGCGCAGTGCGACGAACAGGTTTTCACCACCACCAATCTCAAGCTGCTGCGGCAGATCGCCGAGCGGGTGTCGATCGCTATCGATAACGCCCTCGCCTACCGCGAAATTCAGCGCCTGAAAGAGCGGCTGGTGGATGAGAACCTCGCCCTCACCGAGCAGCTTAATAATGTCGAGAGCGAATTCGGCGAGATTATCGGCCGCAGCGAGGCGATGAACAATGTGCTCAAGCAGGTAGAGATGGTGGCGCACAGCGACAGCACCGTGCTGATCCTTGGCGAAACCGGCACCGGCAAAGAGCTTATCGCCCGCGCTATCCACAACCTCAGCGGACGCAACGGTCGGCGGATGGTGAAGATGAACTGCGCGGCGATGCCCGCCGGGCTGCTGGAGAGCGATCTGTTCGGCCACGAACGCGGCGCGTTCACCGGGGCCAGCGCCCAGCGTATCGGCCGCTTCGAACTGGCGGACAAAAGCTCCCTGTTCCTCGATGAAGTGGGCGATATGCCGCTGGAACTGCAGCCCAAACTGCTGCGCGTCCTCCAGGAGCAGGAGTTCGAACGTCTGGGGAGCAACAAGCTGATTCAGACCGACGTTCGATTGATCGCCGCCACCAATCGCGATCTCAAGCAGATGGTTATCGACAGGGAATTCCGCAGCGATCTCTACTACCGGCTCAACGTGTTCCCGATCCATCTGCCGCCGCTGCGTGAACGTCCCGACGATATCCCGCTGCTGGTGAAGGCGTTTACCTTTAAAATCGCCCGCCGCATGGGGCGCAATATCGACAGCATTCCGGCGGAAACCCTGCGCACTCTGACGCGTATGGAGTGGCCGGGCAACGTGCGCGAGCTGGAAAACGTTATCGAACGGGCGGTATTGCTCACCCGCGGCAACGTACTGCAGCTCTCCCTGCCGGAGCGGGATATCGTGGAAGCCCCGCGGACGCCGGCGGTCCTGCCTGAGGAAGGTGAGGATGAATATCAGCTGATCGTCCGGGTGCTGAAGGAGAGCAACGGCGTGGTGGCCGGGCCGAAAGGCGCCGCCCAGCGGCTGGGGCTCAAGCGCACCACGCTCCTGTCACGCATGAAGCGGCTGGGTATTAATAAAGACGAACTGGTATAACCTCGCGCGCTCCCCCTTTCCGCGCCGGTGAGAGGGAGCGCTGGCGCAGCGCGCTATTTATCGCTGGTAAAACCGTTGCTGGTCGCCAGTTCGGCAAACCACAGCGCATTGCGTTTTATCTGTCGCTCGCCGGTCTCCAGATCCAGTCGCCAGAAGCCGTAGCGCCGTTTGAAGGCATTGATCCACGACCAGTTGTCGATAAACGTCCACTGGTGCACGCCAAAGCAGTTCGCGCCGTCGGCTATCGCCCGATGCAGCTGCACCAGATGCTCCTCCATCAGCTGGATGCGGAAAGTATCGTCTATCACCCCGTCCGCCCCGGGCTCGCCCTCTGATTGTCGATCCATCGCGATGCCGATTTCCGCGAGATACCACTTAATATTGCCGTAGTTATCGCGAATATTGGCGGCAATGTCATAGATCGCCTGCGGCAGGATCTCGTTGTTATCACGATAAGGATTAAAGCGGCCCTGCGGGTTCACCGCGTTTTCGAAATAGTATTCCGGGGTGAAATAATCGAGGTCATATTCGCTCTCACGCGCTTTTACCCGCCGCGGCACATAATAGTTTACCCCAAGAAAATCGATATCCGCGCTGAGGATCAACGCCGCGTCGTCTTTGCTGGTCGTCGGCAGGCAGTCGTGGGCGGCAAGGATCTCGCACAGCGCTTTGGGGAATTCATGTTTTACCAGCGGGTCAAGGAAGCTGCGGTTAAAAAACAGGTCGGCATACCCGGCGGCTTTTTTATCCGCGTCGCTGTCGGTGAGGGTATAGCTCGGGGTCAGGTTGAGCACCACGCCGATCTCGCCCGCCAGCGCCAGTTCACGATAAGCCGTTACCGCTTTGGCGTGCGCCAGCATAATGTTAAACGCCACCTGCGCCGCCAGCCGGCCATCTTTCTTACACGGATAGTGGAAGTCGTACAGGTAGCCCCCCTCAACCGGCACAATCGGCTCGTTGAAGGTTATCCAGTATTTAACCTTATGGCCAAACAGGCTAAAGGCGGTGCGGGCAAAGCGGGCAAACAGCTCGGCTACGTGCGCCGATTCAAAGCCGCCGTACTGTTTCTGCAGCGCTTCCGGCATATCAAAGTGGTAGAGATTGATCATCGGCTCAATGCCGTTGGCGATCATCTCATCCAGATAGGCATGATAAAAACGCACCGCGTCCGGGTCCGGCGCGCCGGTTTCCAAATCCGCGATCAGTCGTGACCACTGTATCGAGGTACGAAATGAGTTGAAGCCGGTCTGTTTCATCAGCGCCACGTCCTGCGGATACTGATGATAAGTATCACACACGGTTTGCGGCCCTACCTGCTGATAAAATCGCTCCGGCTGTTCGGCAAACCAACTGTCCCAGATGGAACGATGGCGCTTATTGGTGACCCCTTCCGTTTGCGGGCCGGACGCCGCCGCCCCCCACAGGAACCCTTGCGGAAACTGATACTGCTGCATAACCTCTCCTTCGAAAAAAGGCTGCGCCCGTCTGGCGCAGCCTGAACGTACTACTCAGCGACCACTTCGATCGATTTAATGAACATATAGCCCCAGTCGCCGGCGAAGCGGCCGAAGTCAATCTGATTGCTCCCGGCTTTAAGCGTCACCGGTATCCGCAGCTGCTGGCCCTGCTCATCCGTCTGCGGGAAGGCCACGGTCTGCGGAGCGCCCCCGTTGACGACAAATGAGTTCTGCTTACCGCCCCATTTGCCGTTGAAGGTTACATTGAGCAGGAACTGACCGCTCCACGGCGCCTGCACCTGCCAGCTGACCTTATCCCCCTCGTTGGCAAATGGGCCGAGGAAGCCGTCCTCGCCAACTGTCAGCGCGTCTTTATCACTCTTCATCACCGTCAGCCGCCCCTCAGCCACGCCATAAACTTCGCCGTGATAACGACAGAAATCCGCTGGCGCTTTCCCCGCCGCCTCGCCCACCGTCACGGTCACGGTTTTGCTGCTTTTCAACAGCCCATCGTCCGCCGTGAACGTCAGCGCATAGGTGCCTGGCGCCGTAAACCAGGCCCGGGTTTGAGCCCGATCGGCATGGCAGAAATGCACCTGGCCATCGCCGGCGTGCTGCCAGCCCACCTTAACCTCTCGCGACGGCAGGCCATCGTCCTGCCAGCTGGCCGTAAGCTCGACGCCCTGGTCCTGCGTGGTGGTTAGGGCCGGTTCCAGCGTGACAACCGGCGGCTGATTCTCCTCGCTATGCTGCACGCTAATCACATTGGAAGGGGCCGAACGACCACTCTCGTTTTTCGCCGTCACCCGGTAGTAATACGTGTGCCCGAGCTGAAGCTGACGATAATCGTCGCGGAACAGAACCATGGTTTCTGGATTCCATTCGTTAACGCCATCGGAGATACCCCGGCCCACCACCGTCCACGGCCCGGTCGGTGAGGCGGCGCGTTCGACATCGTAGCTGCGTCCCACCGCAGCGCCCATCCAGTTGATCGCGAAGGGCGAGGTGGTCTCGCGCAGCAAAGGCGCCTCCGGCTTCGGCAGCGGCGCCATCGTCTGCTGCCCGGCCATCTGCGCCGCGGCGGTGCGCACCAGATCGACCACCGCCTGCTCCTGGTTCGCTTCGCCTTCTTTGGCAAACCCCGGCAGGTGGTAGCTGTAGTGCCCGGTCGACTCCTTATGCCAGTAGAAGCCGCCGTCGTGACGATGGCCGCGGAAGCCCCAGATAAGCCCGCCGGCGGCTTGCGCCCCGTTGACGTCGCTGTGAACAATCGACTGCATAATGGCGTTCAGTTGATCCGCCGGCAGCAGGCCAAACTCGCCGACGAGATAGACTTTTTGTCCGCCGACGGCGCGCAGATCCTGCGTCACCTGCCCGGGATGGTTATTATCGGCATTGGTGTAATAGTGATTGCTGACGATATCCACATTGGGGTCGGTCAACGCAAACGGATTAATTTTCTTATAGGTGCCATCCACAACCAGCTGATGAGGGGCCCACTTTTTAATCCACGCCGCGGTCTGATGCAGGAAATCGGCGTTGGTATCCTCCAGCTCGTTACCGGTTTCCCAGGCCATGATCGCCTTTTCATCATAATAGGCGCGGCCGGTGACAGTATTTGTCCGGGTGATAACCTGGCGGATCACATCCAGATAGGCTTTGAAGGTCTTGCTATCGGTCCGATAAAAGTCTTCCGCTTTTTCATGATAGAACGCCGCCAGCTGCTCGCGCCCGCCCCACCACCACCAGTGGTCGATAAACGGCAGGATCAGACGCAATCCCTGTTTATCCGCTTCGGCAATCATGTTGTCATACACCCGCATGGCTTTCTCATTCAGCCGCGGCATGCCGTCCGCCGTTTCCGGCGCCAGAATATGGGTCTCACGCCCGCAGGCCTTATCAAATTCCTGCTGCACCGACAGCACGTAGACGCGCTGGGCTTTCGCCCCGGTTTGCACCATCGCCTGGATCCAGTTTTGCTGCTCCTGGGCCGTTGGCCATTTAAAGTATTGCCCCCAGCCGCGCGGGTCTGCCCTGCAGGGGCCGCGGGCGTCGTCTTCAATGCGGTGCAGCTCCGGCGCGTGGATCCCGGCGAAACGAAACACCTTGTCGCCGTCCTTGAGGGTGGCGCCGTCGCGAGTGATAAAGTGCGTAAAGTGCGAGCGCTCGGCGGCCAGCGCCCCGCCGGCCCCCAGCGCGGACAGCAGCCCCATCAGCAGCAGGTTTTTCATCGGCTTCATCGTTCTCTCTCCTTAGAACCAGACCTCGGCCTGTACGCCGAAGTTAACGGTATCGGTAGAGCCACTGCGGGAATACCCGCCGGCGGTGATGGTATTGGTATCCCAGTTGTAGTTACCGTCTAATGCATCGGAGACACCTTTATCCCACTTCGCGTAGGTGACGAAGAAGCGCAACTGCGGACGCGCCCAGAAACCGGAGTCAAAGGTCAGCGTTGGCGCAACGGTGACTTTGGTCAGGCCGCCTTTGCCTTTGCCGTTTACTCCTTTGTAGTTTTTGTCATCCAGGTATTCGTAGCCCAGCTCGTACTGCATGGCAAAGTTGCGGGTGATCTGATGATAAGGGCGGATACCAGCGACCCACATCGAGCGTCCCCAGCCATTTTCATCTTCTGTCCACCAGCGGTAGTTTTTATCTTTCTGCCAGAAAGCGAAGGTCGAGATCTCCAGATCGCCCATCGAGGCCACGCTATCCAGCACCACTCGCCAGGACTGGGTGTTTTCCAGGTTGGCCCAGCCCCAGCCGTTTTTACCCAGCGAGTCACCCGCCGCCAGCCCTTTCCCGTACTGCAATGCGAGGCGGGAGTATCCTCCGGTCAGACCATAGAAGCCGTCAAAGTTATAAATACCGGTCACGCCATAGCCCTTCTCGGCGGAAGTCGGATGGTTTTCGTTACGGTTCATGTGGTGGCCGATCAGCTCCAGATCGAAGCCTGTCCCCGCGATCTTTTTCAGCCACAGGTTGAGGGAATAGTCATCCGGGTAGCCCTGATCTCCCTTATCCACCGGGTAGGCTTTGGTTTCATCGGTGGGTGAAAAGGCGTACACCCCGGCGTCGAAGCGGGCGAAGCCGAGATCCATGTTATCGAAGCCGCCGCCGGTGCCGTTGTACTGAATGTACTCCCAGTCGAACTGATGGCTGGAGGTGTTGGAGCTGCTGTAGCGCTTACCGGCCCAGAAGGTCATCTCCGGCGCAAAATCCAGATTGCTCAGCTCGGCGAACCCTTCACGAAACTGTACGTCATGGCCATCGTCATCCTGACAGTTCCAGTCGGAGGTGCATTTCGACTGGTGAGTGAGGTTGGCCTGCACTTTCGCCACCACGCCGCTGTCCGCCGTCAGCGTCACGGTGGGGATCAGTTCGATCTTGGTGTCTTCTTCGTTGCCCAGTCGCCACTTACCGTCCGGCATCAGGCCGACGGAGTCCGCGCGGTTGCCATCGGAGTTCGCCAGGATCCCGGAGCGGATATAGCCATGCAGCGCAAAATCATACTTCGGATCGGCGCAGGCCGGGCTGCTGGCCCCTGCCAGCGAGAGGAGAGCCAGAGGTATTGAGTGTTTCAGCTTTATCATTATTTTTTTCCCACGTTATGTTTGTTAACACGAACCGATAACGGAGGGGAAATTTACGGATCAAAAACGGAAATGTACATCCACTCACGGAAAGCGCTTTCCATAATTGCCTATCTGGTTCACAAAATTAGCTCTGCGGCGAATATATTCGTGAGACTGATCACATAAAATGACAAGAATGCCGCCGGGCGCCGGCAGTGGAGCGGAAGGAGGAGCAGATGAGCAGGTGCCGCCGGGGGATAAGCCGCCGACGGCGAGAGGATCAGCGTTCGGTTTCCGCGAGCTGACGTTCGTACACTTTGAAGAAGGGGCGATAGAGCATCCAGGCGTTAAACATCGCGAACAGGCTCATGCACAAATTTTTCCAGCTGCCGTTCGCCGACCATGCTGCCCCCAGCGGGGAAGGCATCGACCATGGCAGCATCGCCACCGCGCGGTCGAGGATACCCAGCTGAGTTAAATACCATGCGATACAGGCATTTATCAGCGGAACAAAGAGAAACGGCAGTAAAAAAACCGGGTTCATGATCACCGGAAAACCAAACAGTATTGGCTCGTTGATATTAAACAGCGACGGCAGCAGGCCAATCTTGGCCACGCTTTTCAGCTGCCGCGAGCGGCTGCGCATCGCCATCAGCACTAGCGGCAAAGTGGAGCCAATACCGCCGATCAGCAGGTAAAAATCCCAGAACCCCTGCAGATAAATATGCGGCAGCGTTGGCGAACCCGCCGCCAGCGCCTGCTGATTTTCAAACAGATAGGTCATCCAGAAGGGGTTCATGATCCCGGTGATGATCAGCGCGCCGTGGATACCGATAAACCAGAGTAAGTTACAGATAAATAAAGAGATAAGTACCGCCATTAGCGTGTCGGACGCCAGCACCAGCGGCCGCACCGCTTCGCTGATCAACTCCGGTACGATGCGTCCGGTGGTCTGCAGCAGTATGGCATTCATCACGCTTATCGACAGCATCACCACCAGCAGCGGGATCAGCAGTTGAAAGCCATTGCGGGTCATCAGCGGCACTTCATCAGGCAAGCGAATGCACCAGCCTTTTTTGTAGAAAAAGCGAATTATCTCAATGGAATAGGTGCTGGATATCAGGGCGGTAAATATCCCCATACCGCCGAGATAAACATTGCTCACCGCAGTCTCGCGAAAGCCGATAAACAGCAGAAAAGCCAGACACCCGGTTAAACCGCAGAGCCGTTCCGGCAGACGGTACTGCTTGGCGAGACTGGCGCTGGCGCCGAAGGCGACAATCAGCGCCACCAGGCCAATAGTTAGCTGAAAGGTCGGCAGCAGGATAGGCCGCAGCAGCAAATAGACCTGGCCGAAACGCGAGGCGCCGTCGATGGAAACGGGCGGAAACAAAATGGGAACTAACAGGCTGCCAACGATCACAAAGGGCATAGCCAGCGCAAAGCTATCGCGCATCGCCGTAATGTGGTTGTTGCGCGTCAGAACGTTCGCCAGCGGCGCCAGCCGCTGCTCGATGATGTCCACGGCCACATTCATTAACTGAATGTTCATACTCCTACCTTTGCGAATGGTTGTCTCGCCGGGATGATCGCCCACAACACCGGAAAGTGAAAGCCTGCCATAGGTGATCATGGTCACAATTAATAAATCCACAAACGGAAAGCGCTTTCCGTAATGCATCCATTTTGACTATAGTCCGCTCATCCAACCTCATCAGGAGCGGTAATTATGAAAAAAATTATGTTGTGTTGTTCGGCAGGCATGTCCACCAGCCTGCTGATGAAAAAAATGATTGCGGAAGCCGAACAGCGGGGCCTGCCGGTAGAGATCAACGCCTATGGCGTAGCGGAGTTTGCCGAACAGGTCGGCCATTATCAGGTGGTACTGCTGGGGCCGCAGGTGAAATACATGCAGCAGGACCTGCAAAAACAGGCGGATAAATACGGTATCCGCGTCGAACCCATCAATATGATGGACTACGGCATGCAAAAAGGCGCCGCGGTCCTTGATTTCGCCCTTTCCCTTATCGAAAACAAGAACTAAGGAAAGATCATGAGCTCTCTGTACGCTAAACTGATCGACGTGATCGAACGGCAGATCACGCCTATGGCCGGCGCGATCGGCCAGCAAAAATATGTCACCTCGATCCGCGATGGCTTTATCACTGCCCTGCCCTTTATGATCGTCGGCTCGTTCCTGTTGGTGTTTATCTTCCCGCCGTTTTCTCCGGATACGACGTGGGGGTTTGCCCGCGCCTGGCTGCAATTTTCGCTCGATCATCGCGATGCGCTGATGCTGCCGTTCAACTTCAGCATGGGGGTGATGACCCTGTTTATCGCCGTCGGGATCGCCGCCAGCCTCGCCAAACACCATCATCTGGACTCGCTGACCGCCGGGATGCTGTCGCTGATGTCGTTTCTGCTGGTAGCCGCGCCGCTGAAAGATGGCCAGATCTCTACTGCTTACTTCTCCGGTCAGGGGATCTTTACCGCCATTCTGGTGGCCATCTATTCCACCGAGCTGTACGCCTTCCTCAAACGGCATAACATCACCATTCGCCTGCCGCCGGAAGTGCCTGCCGGGGTGGCCCGCTCGTTTGAAATCCTGATCCCGGTGCTGGCGATCATTCTGACGCTGCATCCGCTGAACCTGTTTATCGAAGCCCAGCTGGGGATGATCATTCCGGAAGCGATCATGTCGCTGGTGAAGCCGCTGGTCGCGGCTTCCGATACGCTGCCGGCGATCCTGCTGTCGGTGCTGGTCTGTCAGGTGCTGTGGTTCGCCGGGATCCACGGCGCGCTGATCGTCACCGGGATCATGAACCCGTTCTGGATGGCCAACCTGTCGGTCAATCAGGCGGCCATGGCCGCTGGCACCGCTATCCCGCACATCTATGTCCAGGGCTTCTGGGATCACTATCTGCTGATCGGCGGCGTCGGCTCCACCCTGCCGCTGGCGCTGATGCTGCTGCGCAGCAAGGCCGTGCATCTGCGGACGATCGGCCGGATGGGGGTCGTGCCTGGGGTATTCAATATTAACGAACCGATCCTCTTCGGCGCGCCGATCATCATGAACCCGCTGTTTTTCCTGCCGTTCGTGCTGGTGCCGATGGTGAACGCGACCCTGGCGTACTTCGCGCTGAAGCTGGACCTGGTCAGCCGCGTAGTGTCGATGACGCCGTGGACAACGCCGGCGCCTATCGGCGCCTCGTGGGCGGCGAACTGGAGCTTTAGCCCGGTGATCCTGTGCCTCATTTGTATGGCCACCGCCATGGTGATGTACCTGCCATTTCTCAAAGCTTACGAAAAACAGCTGCTGGCCCAGGAGCGTGAAAACGCCGTCGGCCAGGCTGACAACGCGGCGCAAACCGCTTAACGCTAACGATTCAGAGGATAATCATGGAATTAGAAGAACAGGTGATGGGGATCATCATCAATGCCGGCCAGTCACGTAGCCTGTGCTACGAAGCGCTGCACGCCGCTAAAGCGGGTGATTTCGCCACCGCCGACGCCAAAATGCAGGAAGCGGCGCACTATTCCCGCGAAGCTCACCTTGTACAGACCCAGCTTATCGAAGCTGACGAAGGCGAGGGAAAAACCAAAATGACGCTGGTGATGGTCCATGCTCAGGATCACCTGATGACATCCATTCTGGCGAAAGAGCTGATTGCCGAACTGATTGCGATTTACCGCGCGCAGCCGCTTCACGCCTAGCGCCTTGCCCGGCCAGACGCGCTGGCCGGGCCTGATTCCCCGAGGTCACTATGTTACATCTTGGAATAGATATTGGCGGCACCAAAATGGAAGCCGTACTGCTGGACCCGGCGGGCGAATGCGTCCAGCGCCTGCGCCGGCCGACCCACAAAGAGAGCTATGACGCCTTTATGCGTCAGCTGCTGACCCTGATTGCCGATATTCGCGCGGTCAGCCCGCAGCCGTTCACCCTGGGGATCGGCCTGCCCGGGGCTATCGATCCGCAAAGCGGACGCATTAAAAACTGCAACTGCCTGGTGCTCAACGGTCACGATCTGCGCCGGGATATCATGCAGCAGCTTGGCCAGCCGGTGTGGATGGCAAACGATGCCGACTGCTTCACCCTTTCGGAGGCGGTGGATGGCGCCGGCGCCGGAGCTACCACCGTCTTCGGGGTGATTATCGGTACCGGCTGCGGCGGCGGGATCGCCGTTCATCAACAGCTACTCAGCGGCCCCAACGCTATCGCCGGGGAGTGGGGGCATAATCCGCTGCCGGGCTATACTCCTGAGCGCGATGGCCCGCCGCAGCCCTGCTACTGCGGCAAAACGAACTGCATCGAAAGCTTTCTCTCCGGCACCGGCTTCGCCCGCCGCTATGGGGAACAAGCCCGTGCGGAAGCCATTGTCGCCGCGGCGCAAAACGGCGATCCGCGCGCGCTGGCCCACTGGCGACACTTTATCGATGCCTTTGCCCGCAGCCTGGCGTCGGTGATCAATATTCTCGACCCGCAGGTGATTGTGCTGGGCGGCGGTCTGTCCAACGTCAGCAAGATCTATCGCGATCTGCCTGCCGCCATCGTGCCGTGGATCTTCTCCGACACCTGCCGCACGCAGATCAAACCGGCCCGTTTCGGCGACGCCAGCGGCGTGCGCGGCGCGGCCTGGCTGCCCCGGCTTCCCGGCGCCGCGCAAGGGCAGCGGTAGACACTTTTTTCAGCAGGTATGTTAAGCTAGGCGAAAATGTTCAGACAGAAAAAGCCATGCCAACGATTGATGATGTTTCAAGATTAGCGAATGTCTCAAGAGCGACGGTATCCCGCGTGCTGACCGGCACCCGGGGCGTGCGCGAAGAGAGCCGGGAAGCTGTGCTGCGGGCCGTTGAAGAACTCAACTATCGCCCGAGCTTTGCCGCGCAAAACCTCGCCAGTCAGACATCCAGCCACGTTGGTCTGGTGATTTCCGCGCAGGACGAAAGCCACGGCGCACGTCTGCTGCCGCTGCTCTCTCAGGCGCTGAAAGTGCTGAATAAAAGCCTGCTGGTCCAGTACGTCAGCGACCCGGTAGAGCAGGCGGCGGTAATCGACGATCTGCAGCGCCAGTGCGTGGCGGTGGTGGTGCTGGGCGCCGTTGCCGCCGACGCGCCGCGCAACGTTATCGCCTTTGACCGCTTCGGCGTCGCCGGGAGCAACAGCCAGGGCTATGACTTCGCCTTTGCCACCGAAAGCGCCTGCCGCTATGTGATTGGCAAGGGACACCGCAACATCGCCCTGCTGGTGGACAGCGATAGCGACGATGCCAGCCGTCAGATGCTGGAAGGCTACCGCAACGTCCTGCAGAACTACTCCATTCCTTTTAACCGCCAGCTGGTGCTGACGGCCAACGATGACGTCGAGCAGGCGCTGCTGACCTTAATTAACAGCTTCAGTAAATACTCAGTCATTATCGTTAAACGCGACCGCTACGCGGCTGAGGCGATGCGTCTGCTGCGCGAATTCACCATCGCCGTCCCGCAGGAGGTCTCCCTGCTGAGCCTTGAGGATTCCCCGCTCGCCTCGCTGCTCTACCCGCCGCTGACCTGCATCTCCTGGCCACTGGAGGCGCTGCTGGATAACTGTATTCAGCGTATTCGCAGCCTGATTGACGACCGGCCAACCTTCACCGCCGAGGGCCGCTCGCTGGCTGGCCGCCTGATCCCGCGCCAGTCGGTCGCCGATATCTCTTGATCTTCGCCCGGTTGGCGCCGGGCCAGACTTACCTCCCCTTTTCGCGCTTTCGTTTCCGGGCTCATTATTACCCACGCATGCAAATAAGAATTATTTTCATTTATAAATAGCTTGTGCTATATAACATAGCAATGGCTATAAACGCTGGGAAATTAACCACACCATTGCGAGGGATCCTATGCTACACCTGACACCGCTGAAATCATTGCTGCTGGCCAGCGCGCTGGCTCTGCTGGCCGCGACGCCGGCCTCGGCGCAGGAGAAATTCAGGGTTATCACCACCTTCACGGTTATCGCCGATATGGCGCAGAACGTGGCCGGCGACGCCGCCGACGTGAGCTCCATTACTAAACCGGGCGCGGAGATCCATGATTACCAGCCCACGCCCGGCGATATCAAACGCGCGCAGGGGGCGCAGCTGATCCTCAGCAATGGGCTTAATCTCGAACGGTGGTTTGCCCGTTTTTATCAGCACTTACAGGGCGTTCCGGAGGTGGTGGTCAGCGAGGGGATCCAGCCGATGGGCATCAGCGCGGGTCCCTATAGCGGGAAGCCCAATCCCCATGCCTGGATGTCGGCAGATAACGCCCTGATCTATGTCGATAACATTCGCGATGCGCTGGTGAAGTACGATCCGCCTCACGCCGACACCTATCGCCGTAACGCCGAGGCCTACAAAGAGAAGATCCGTCAGACGATGGCGCCGCTGCAGGCCAGACTGGCGCAGCTGCCGGCGGATAAGCGCTGGCTGGTCACCAGCGAGGGAGCCTTCTCCTATCTGGCCCGCGACTATGGCCTGCGCGAACTGTATCTGTGGCCGATCAATGCCGACCAGCAGGGCACCCCGCAACAGGTGCGCAAGGTTATCGACACCATGAAGAAAGAACGCATCCCGACCATCTTCAGCGAAAGCACCATCTCCGATAAACCGGCGCGTCAGGTGGCGCGGGAAGCCGGGGCCCACTACGGCGGCGTGCTGTATGTCGATTCGCTGAGCGCCGCCGACGGCCCGGTGCCGACCTGGCTCGACCTGCTGCGCGTCACCACCGAAACCATCGTCAACGGTATCCAGGACGGGATGAGGAAGCAGCCATGAATGCAGCGCAAGCGGGACTGTATGTCGACCAGCTCACCGTCACCTGGCGCAACGGCCACACAGCCCTGCGCGACGCCTCGTTCAGCGTGCCGCGCGGCTCCATTGCCGCGCTGGTGGGGGTTAACGGCTCCGGTAAATCCACGCTGTTTAAAGCGCTGATGGGCTTTGTGCGTGTCGGCCACGGCGAGATCGCCATACTCGGCCAGCCGGTCAACCGCGCACTGCGCCAAAACCTGGTCGCCTATGTCCCGCAGTCGGAAGAGGTAGACTGGTCCTTCCCGGTGCTGGTGGAGGATGTGGTGATGATGGGCCGCTACGGCCATATGGGCTGGCTGCGGCGGGCAAAGCCGCGCGATCGCGAAATTGTCGATGCCGCGCTGGCCCGCGTGGGCATGAGCGAGTACCGCCATCGGCAGATTGGCGAGCTCTCCGGCGGGCAGAAAAAGCGCGTCTTTCTTGCCCGCGCCATCGCTCAGCAGGGTCAGGTGATCCTGCTGGATGAGCCTTTCACCGGCGTCGATGTGCAGACCGAAGCGCGGATCATCAGCCTGCTGCGCGAGCTCCGCGATGAGGGCTGTACCATGCTGGTCTCCACCCACAACCTCGGGTCAGTGAGCGAATTTTGTGATTATACGGTGATGGTGAAAGGCACCGTGCTGGCCAGCGGCCCGACAGAAACCACCTTCACTGCCGAGAATCTGGAGCGGGCTTTCAGCGGCGTGCTGCGCCACGTCGCGCTCACAGGCGGGGAAGCGCAGGTTATCACCGATGACGAGCGGCCGTTTATCAGCCGGCGCGCGGCGGGAGGCCCACGATGAGCTGGCTGCTGGAGCCGTTTGGCTATCACTATATGCTCAATGCGATGTGGGTGTCGGCGCTGGTGGGTGGCGTCTGCGCGTTTCTCTCCTGCTACCTGATGCTCAAAGGCTGGTCGCTGATTGGCGACGCCCTCTCCCACTCGATTGTACCCGGCGTCGCCGGGGCCTATATGCTCGGCCTGCCCTTCGCGCTCGGCGCGTTTCTCTCCGGCGGCCTGGCGGCGGGCAGCATGCTGTTTTTGCAGCAGCGCTCGCGGCTAAAAGAGGATGCCATTATCGGGCTGATCTTCTCCTCCTTCTTCGGGATCGGGCTGTTTATGGTGTCGCTGAATCCGACGTCGGTGAATATTCAGACCATCATCCTCGGCAATATTCTGGCCATCGCCCCGGAGGATATTATCCAGCTGGCGGCGATCGGCTTTATCTCAATGGCGATTCTGCTGCTGAAATGGAAAGACCTGATGGTGACCTTCTTTGATGAACACCATGCCCGCTCGATTGGCCTGAACACCCGCGGCCTGAAGCTGCTGTTCTTTACCCTGCTGGCCGCCTGCACCGTGGCGGCGCTGCAGACCGTCGGCGCCTTTCTGGTCATCTGCCTGGTGGTCACTCCCGGGGCTACCGCGTGGTTGTTAACCGATCGCTTCCCGCGCCTGCTGGCTATCGCCGTGGCTATCGGCAGCCTGACCAGTTTCTTCGGCGCCTGGCTCAGCTACTATCTCGACGGCGCCACCGGCGGCATTATCGTGGTCGCGCAAACGCTGCTGTTCCTCATCACCTTTATCTTCGCGCCGAAGCACGGCCTGCTGGCCAGCCGCCGCCGCGCCAGGGAGGCCGCATGCTGAACCTGTTCCTGGCCCCGTTCCAGTTTCCTTTTATGGTCAATGCGATAGCGATATCGATCGTCGTCGCCATTCCCTGCGCGCTGCTGTCGGTGTTTCTGGTGCTCAAAGGCTGGGCGCTGATGGGCGACGCCATGAGCCACGCGGTCTTTCCGGGCGTGGTGCTGGCCTACATTATCGGCATCCCCTTCGCCATCGGCGCGTTTATCGCTGGTCTGCTGTGCGCCGTGACGACCGGTTTTCTCGACGATAACAGCCGACTCAAGCGCGATACCATCATGGGGATTGTCTTCTCCGGCATGTTTGGCGCCGGACTGGTGCTGTACGTAGCGATCCAGTCCGATGTTCATCTCGACCATATCCTGTTCGGCGATATGCTGGGAATATCCCTCCGCGATATTGGGCAAACGACGGCTATCGCACTGGTGATTGCGTTGATTATCGGACTCAAATGGCGGGATTTTTTGCTGCACGCCTTCGATCCAACGCAGGCTAAAGCCAGCGGCCTGCGCGGCGGACTGCTGCACTACGGCCTGCTGTGCATGATCGCCCTGACCATCGTCGCGACGCTGCAGTCGGTGGGGATTATTCTGTCGATTTCGCTGCTGATTGCCCCCGGGGCGATCGCGCTTCTGCTGGTGAGACGCTTTATGCACGCCCTGCTGCTGGCGGTAGCGGTGGCCATCGGCTGCTCGGCGGGAGGGGTGTGGCTGGCGTTTTATCTCGACAGCGCGCCAGCGCCGACTATCGTGGTGCTGTTTACCGCGCTGTTTGTAGTCGCCTTTGTCGCAAGCACGATCCGCGATAGTCAGAAACAGAAAACTTCAGCAATTATCCCCGGTGGCGGCTAACGCCTTGCCGGGGCTACAAGAGCACGACTTGTCGCCCGGCTGCGCAGCGCTGACCAGGGAAAGCCGCTATTTTTTCGGTCGATATTTTTCCGGCAGCGGCGGCACCGGGCGCCTGTCGTCCAGCAGATGGCGAATAGTGAGGATCGGGTGGCGCCAGAGCATCCGCGGCCCGGCCCAGCGCATAATCTGCTTCATCTCCTCGCGCTTCGCCGGCTGGTAGCAATGCACCGGACACTGCTTGCAGGCCGGTTTGTTCTCGCCAAACACGCACTTATCAAGGCGCTTGTCAGCGTAGGCGTTCAGCGCCTGATAGTGCGCATTATCGGCCTGCGCCTCGGGACAGCGCCGCTGGTAGAGGGCAATCATCCGCTGAATCGTCATTTTTTCCCGTTCGATACGCTTCCCCATCTCCCCGCCTTTCGTCTTTTTTAAGATGCATTTATCATACACCTTAATATCCATACCCGACCAGACTCACTGCTTCAGATGTTGAATCAACTGCAGGGCTGCCCCGGACAGAACCCCGAAATGGCTGTAGGCATAGAAATCCCGGATAAAAACGCTGCCCTCGAGCTCAAACGGGCGCAGCAGGCCAAGCGCTTCTTCGTGTCGGTAAACCGGGGCCGGCATCGACGTTAACAGATCGCTCTCGCACAGAAAGGCCTTAATGGCCGAGGATGAGGCGCACTCAATAACCGGTTGCGGACAGGGCAACTGCCGGGCGCGAAAGATATCCGCCAGGATGTTCATTGGCGTACTAGACGGCGGCGGCATGATCCACGGATAGTCCAGCATCGCCTCCAGGGTGACGTCTGCCGCCTGATGCAGCGGGTGGTGCTGCCTGGCGACGATGCAGATCCGGTCCTGCCAGTTAATTTTGCCCCGCACCACGATTTTCTCATCATGCGGTAAGGGGCCGCAGAGGGCGATATCGATGTCGTGCATCAGCAACAGCTTATACAGCTCGGAGTCAATGCGGTCGACGATCCGCAGATGGATCTGGGGATGGCGCTGATGGAAAGCCGCCAGCTTATCGATGAAATGGCTGGTCAGCAGACTGGAAACGCAGCCAATCCGCAGAATGCCTTTCCCGGCGCCGCGGATGAGCTCAATTTCCTCGCGCGCCTTTTGTTCGGTATTCAGCATCGTCAGCGCGTAGGGTAAAAAGGCGCTGCCATATTCGCTCAACGCCATGCCGTGCTTATGTCGTTCGAATAAGGATGCGCTCAGGTCCGCTTCCAGACTCAATAGCAGTCGGCTCAGTCCCGACTGGGTGATCCCCATTTTCTCTGCGGCCAGGGTCATATTGCCTTCGCGGGCGACGGTAATAAATGCCTGAATCTGCTTAAATTTCATTGGCATGATATTTACTCATTGAATAAACGGTTTTTGCATTTCCCCTGCGCCCTTTTTTAGCGAATAAATATCGCTATCAATACGCTCAAAAATCACCGGAACGCATACTTCAAAAGGATTTATTTATCTCACCACCCACGGCAAAACACATTTCTGAACCGAAGATAATTTATAATGAGAATATATCACCATGACACAGAACAATATTCTATTAATTTCAGGCGCTATATTACCGGTCATCATTACCGTCATCATCGGCTATATTAGCGGTAAACGAAAAGACTTTAACTGGCAGCAGGCAGGAGACATCAATAAAATTGTGATGCTCTACGCATTGCCGCTAAGTATTTTCAGTAATATGGTGATGACGCCGCGACACATCGTCATGACCATGGGCCCGGTCGCCGTGGCTATCATCCTGGCGCTGATTCTCAGCTTCGTCATTCCCTTACTGGTCGCCCGCTATCTGTTTCGACGCGACCTCGCCCTCAGTACGCTGCAGGCGCTGGCCATCGGCTCGCCGGCAGTCCCGTTTATCGGCACCTCAGTGCTGGCCTTTTTATTTGGCACCGTCAGCGCGTCGCTGATCACCGTGTCCAGCATCACGCAAAACGTCTTCCAGCTGCCGCTGGTGATGATACTGATGTCGGTCGCCACCGGCGATAAGAGCCAGCATATTTCCTTTGGCGCACGGGTGGTGAACGCCATTAAACAACCCGTGGTCTGGTCGCCGGTGATCGCCCTGATCATCGTGCTGGCGGATATCCATATTCCGCAGACTATCTCGATGTCGCTGGGTCTGCTGGGCAAAGCCTCTGGCGGGCTGGCGCTGTTTGCCGCCGGGATCGTGCTCTATACGCGCAGCATTGTTATCACCACCGCTACCATTATCACCGTTATCGCCCGCAATATTCTGGTCCCCGGCGCCTGCTATCTCATTTTATTAAAAATGGGCTTCAGCATGGAGCAAATAAAGGAAGTCGTATTGACGATGGCTATCCCGGTAGGCTCCATCGCGATAATTATTGCTATGCAGTATAAAACCGGCGAGCAGGAAATGGCCTCGACGATGGCGCTGAGTATTATTGCCTCCATCATTACGATGGGCGGATTTATTTTCTTAACCTTTTAATTACCGCGATTACACCGCGTGAATACGGAGAGAATATGGCCTCTATCACATTATCGGCTGCTGAACTGTTACTGCATCGGCTACAGGCGCTGGACGTGGCGTATATTTTTATCAACTCGGGCACCGATTATCCTCCAGTCATTGAAGCCTGGGCAAAGGCCCGGGCGACCGGGCAAAAGGTACCGGAGTTAGTGATCTGCCCGCATGAAAACGCCGCCATCGGCATGGCCCATGGCTATTACCTCGGCACCGGCAAGGTGCAGGCGGTGATGGTTCACACCAACGTCGGGCTAGCCAACGCCGCCTGCGGCGTCATCAATCTGGCGAACAGCAATATTCCGGTGCTGATTTTTGGCGGCCGCACGCCGATAAGCGAACATTCCCACTTCGGCTGCCGTAATACGCCGATTGGCTACGGCCAGGAGATGCGCGACCAGGCGGCGCTGATCCGCGAATCCGTGAAGTGGGATTTTGAACTGCGGCTGGCCGATCAGATCGGCGAGCATGTTGACCGGGCCTGGGCGATCGCCAGCTCCCTGCCGAAAGGGCCGGTCTACCTGAGCTTACCGCGTGAGCCACTGTGCGAAACCTTTGCCGTCGATGAGGCCGCGCTGCAGGCTGGCCCTTCGCAGCAGCCGGTCCGCTATGCGCCAGTCCGGGAAGATATCGCCCGTGCAGCCGAGGCAATCGCCTGCGCCAGACACCCGGTCATCTTCGCCCAGCGCGGCGCCCGAACGGCGGAAGGCTTTGCGCGCCTCGATAGTCTGGTGTGCGAATGGGCGATCCCTCTGGTGGAATACTGGGGCACCGAGGTGACCCTGAGCGCCGATAATCCCCTGCTCGCCGGGGCTGATCCCAGCGTCTGGCTCGCTGACGCCGATGTGATTCTGGTGGTCGACTCGCAGGCACCATGGATGATCGCCGAGGGCGACTGTCGCCAGGACTGCACCGTGATCCAGATGGGGCCCGATCCGCTCTTCTCCCGCTACCCGGTGCGCGGCTATCGCGCGGACATCAACCTGGCGGGCGAGACCGATGAAGTCTTCAGCCTGCTGGAAGAGGCGCTGCGCCCGCTGCAGGCCGCCCGCCAGCAGCATGTGGCGGAGCGGGCGGCATATACGCAGAGCCGCATCCAGCAACAGAAAAACCAGCGCGACGCGCTTCTCCATGCCAGCCAGACCGGGGCCATTACCAAACCCTGGCTCAGCTACTGCCTCGGCCATCTGGCTAATCAACACCGCGGCCGGATCGTTTCTGAACTGACCACGCTGCCGCAGTTTGCCGGACTGACCCATGCCGAGAGCTATTACCAGGAAGCGCTGGCCGGCGGCCTGGGCGAAGCCCTGCCCATCGCGCTGGGGCTGCAGCTTGCGCGCCGGGAAGAGCTGATTATTGCCGCCGTCGGCGACGGGTCGTACCTGTTCGCCAACCCTGCGGTCTGCCACCATATTGCGGAGGTAATGAAGCTTCCTGTCCTCGTCGTGGTCGGAAATAACGGCGGATGGGGCGCCGTCGCGGGCGGCACCAAAGCGCTCTACCCGGACGGCTACGCGGCCCGAGCGGAAACCATTCCGGCCACCGCCTTTACCATCTCGCCGGATTTCGCCGCGATCGCCGCCTCCAGCCGCGCGGCGGCCCTGTCGGTTTCCCGGGCCGAAGATCTCCCCGGCGTGCTGGAAGAAGCGGTATCCCTCATACGCACCCGCCGACAAAGCGTGCTGGTTGACGTGCAGTTAGCCCGCTAACGGTTTATCCTCCGGGCGCTTGTCGTCCGGAGGGGGTTGTCACCCCTTCTGGTCACCTTTATCCACATGGCCCAGCGGCTTCTCCGGGAAGCAGACATCGCGCACCCGGCGTTTCAGCTCGGCCGCATCCGGAAAACCGCCATCCTGCTTGCGCTCCCAGATCTGCTGACCGTCGACATCGATCGTGAAGATCCCGCCGGTCCCCGGCACCAGCGTCACCGAGGCGATGTCGGTGCTGAAGGTATGTAACAGCTCCTGCGCCATCCAGCTGGCGCGCAGCATCCAGTTGCACTGGGAACAGTAGGTGATGGTGATGGCCGCTTTTGAGTTCATCGTCGTCTCGCTAAGTCTGAAAGGGCAAATTGTAAACAAAGTGCAGTTTAAATGAAGAACACATGATTATTTTGTTGCAAACGATAATACCTATCATTACCATTCGCAATCAACAAATGGAGTAAGACCCTATCCGCAACGGAAAAGACGGAGCAACCTGCAACTCTGGAAGTAACGCGTGAGCCGATACTAATAACGATCAAGGCGTGGCGACTATGTACAAATCGACTCCGTCAGCAGCATGCTGTAAAAAACGCCTGCTGGTGACCTCTTTGTTTGCAGCAATTTATCAGTCTTCTGCCATCGCAGCAGATACTTCCGCCGTTAGCGGCGAGGCGGTGGATGACACCTCGGAACAAATGACCGTCACCGCCCCCGCGCCGGTGCAGAAAGCCGGTAGCGAACATAGCATCAGCGCCCGGGAGCTGGAGAATAAAGGCGCTAACGATTTCGGCTCAATCATGCGCTATGAGCCGCTCATCAGCGCCACCGGGGCCAGCGGCGGCTCCGGCAACGGCAAAAGCGGCTTCGACCGCGGAGGTTACACCGGCTACAACATTCGCGGTATGGAGAGCAACCGCGTAGGCATCGACGTGGACGGTATCGCGCAACCCAACGCCACCGGCCGCGGCTACGTCGGCCGCGCCGGGCTCAACACCTTCGGCATCGGCCGCGATTATATCGACCCGTATATGTACGGCAGCGTGGATATCCAGTCCGGCGCCACCTCGACGGAAACGGCCAACAACGCTATCGGGGGGAATGTCTCCTTCCGCCCGAAATCAGCGGATGATTACCTGCGCCCGGGCAAGACCAGCGCCTTCGGCTACCGCAGCGGTTACGACTCTGCGGATCGCAGCTGGCACAACGGGGTGACCGTCGCCGGCGGCGATGAGTTCCTGCGCGGGATTTTGGTCTATAGCCGCCGTGACGGCCAGGAAACCGAAAACAACAGCGGCACCGTCGACGCCTACCCGGCGAACTGGCACTCCGATGCTTTTCTGGCCTCCGGGATCTGGCAGCCTAACGATGAGCACAAGCTGACCAGCACCTTCGACTATTACCATAAAACCAACCACACCCACTACGATACCTGGGACTCCAGCGGCAACAGCACCATCGGCACCGCCAACCAGACCAGCCAGACCCGGCGCTGGGGCCTGAGCCTGAAGGATGACTGGACGCCGATGAACGACTACCTCGACAGCGTCTCCACAAAAATCTACTACCAGCATACCGAAGCCCATGACTGGACTTATATGCCGGACAGCGTCACCCGCAGAATGCAGACGGTGAACTCTAACTACGATACCGACACCTGGGGCCTGCAGACTGCGCTGGCGAAAACCCTGGGCCGCCACGATCTAAGCGCCGGTTTCAACGCCAGCACCAGCAAAACCCAGCGGCCGTTCAGCCAGTCGCCGATCCCCAGCGTTTACAGCGAGATCATGCAGCCGGAGGCAGACAGCCGCAGCTACACCCTCGGCGGCTTTGTCCAGGATAAGATCAACTTCGACCTTGATAGCCACAACTTCGCCATTATTCCCGGCGTGCGCGTGGTGCATCAATCGACTAAGCCGGAAAATCTGTCCGACCTTGCCGCCAACAGCAGCGTACTGAGCGAATCGTCGGTGGCGAATCTGTACGGCAAAAACAGCGATACCCAGGTTCTGCCGTCGTTGACCTTCCAGTACGACCTCACCCCGCGCCTGATGACCTACCTGCAGTACCAGCGCGGGGCGCAGTTCCCCAACGCCAGCCAGCTGTATGGCTCCTGGAACCTCGGCTCCAGCTACGCCGGCAGCCAGCAGTATGCCCTGATCGGCAATACCGATCTGAAGACGGAAACCAGCGATAATCTCGAGTGGGGGCTGAAGGGGGAAGTTACCGAAGGCATCACCCTGCGCACGGCGCTGTTCTACAACAGCTATAAGAACTTTATCGCCTATACCCGCTATACCCGCGCCAACAATCCGGGCCAGTTCACGAATGTGCCGTCGAACATCTACACCATTTATCAGGCGGAAAACCGCGATAAAGCCTATATCTACGGCGGTGAGATCAGCACTAAATTTAACTTTGGCACCTGGTTTGAGCAGGTGGACGGCCTGAGCGCCACCCTCGCCCTCGGCTATAGCGAAGGGAAATCGAAATCCAGCTACAGCGGCGATAAATACGTCGACCTCGACAGCGTGGCGCCAATGAAAGCCATCGTCGGCGTGGCGTGGGACGAGCCGGCGAAACGCTACGGCACCGCCCTGACGGCGACCTTTGTCAAAGGGAAACAGGCGACCGCCACCAACCGCGAAAGCTACAGCAACAGCGGATCCGCCATCACCGATGCCAGCAGCGACTATATGCGCGTGCCGGGCTACGGCATGCTGGACTGGACCGCGTACTGGCAGGTGGCGAAAAACGTGCGCCTCAATGGCGGGGTCTACAACCTCACCGATCGTAAATACTGGGATTACCTGAGCAGCCGCAATATCGAGACCGGCACCAACCAGGACGCCAACGATAAAGCGCTGGCGGTGATGCCGGGCCGCACCTGGCAGCTGGGCGTCAACGTCGACTTCTGATTGCCCGAATAATAACGCACCTGCCCCCGGCCCGCCGGCCGGGGATATTCATCGTCGAGAAGGATATGATTATGCCAAATGCACACCCTGACCTGTGGCAGCGCTACCAGGCCACCAAAGCGGCCAGTACCGCGAAATATGCCCGCGATATCGCCGCGGAAATGGGGATCAGCGAAGCCGAGCTGACCGCCGCCCGCCTCGGCCATGATGCCGTGCGCCTGAGCGATGACGCCCGGGCGCTGATTGCCGCCCTGGAGCGCGTCGGCGAAACCAAATGCATCTGCCGCAACGAGTATGCCGTGCATGAGCAGGTGGGCCAGTTCACGCACCAGCACCTCAGCGGCCACGCCGGGCTGGTGCTGAACCCGCGCGCGCTCGACCTGCGTCTGTTCCTCAGCCAGTGGGCCAGCGCCTTCCATCTGAACGATAATGGCCGTCAGAGCATCCAGTTTTTCGACCACCACGGCGACGCCCTGCTGAAAGTCTATGCGACCACGCAGACCGACATGGCGGCCTGGGAGACCCTGATCGAGGAATATCGGGTGGCGGCGCCGGCACCGCTGACCCTGCGCCCGCTGGAGCCGGTGAAATATGCCGATACCGCCGACGGCGCCGCCCTGGAGAACGACTGGCGCGCGATGACCGACGTTCACCAGTTCTTCGGTCTGCTGCGTAAATATCAGCTTTCCCGCCAGCAGGCCTTCCGTCTGGTGAGCGACGACCTCGCCTGCCGCGTGGATCGCCATGCGCTGCCGTCGCTGCTGGAGACGGTGCGCCAGGAGGGCAATGAAATCATGATTTTCGTCGGCAATCGCGGCTGCGTGCAGATCTTTACCGGCGCCCTGGAAAAGCTGGCCCCCATGCGCGGCTGGCTGAATATCTTCAATACTACTTTTACCCTGCATCTGCGCGAAGAGAGCCTCGATGAAGTGTGGGTGACCCGCAAGCCGACTTCGGACGGACACGTCACCAGCGTCGAACTGTTCGCCAAAGACGGCACCCAGATTGCCCAGCTCTACGGCCAGCGCAGCGAGGGGCACCCCGAGCAGACGCAATGGCGCCAGCAGGTAGACCGCCTGACCCGTGAAGGGCAGCCCGCATGATGCGCTGGTTACTGCTCTTGATCGCTTTCCCGCTGCTGAGCCACGCCGCCGTTGAGCGGCTCGTCACCCTCGGCGGAGATGTCACTGAGATCGTTTATGCCCTTCACGCGGAGGAGAGCCTGGTGGCGCGGGACAGCACCAGCAGCTGGCCCCCGGCGGCGCAAAAGTTGCCGGACGTCGGCTACCTGCGACAGCTGAACGCCGAGGGGATCCTCGCGTTACGCCCGCAGCTGGTGTTAGCGAGCGCCCAGGCGCAGCCCTCGCTGGTCTTACACAAAGTGCAGGCGAGCGGGGTGAAGGTGGTGAACGTGCCGGGCGGCGAAAGTCTGTCCGCGATCGATAACAAAGTGGCTGTCATTGCCGAAGCGTTAGGCAAAACGGCGGCAGGCGACGCGCTGCGCCAGCAGCTTCAGCAGCAGATCGCCGCCATTCCAACGCAGCCGGTTGCTAAGCGGGTGCTGTTTATTCTCAGCCACGGCGGAATGAATACCCTGGTGGCCGGACAGCATACCGCGGCCGATGGCGCCATTCGCGCCGCCGGATTGCAGAACGCGATGCAGGGCTTCGACCACTATCGCGCCATGTCGCAGGAAGGGGTCGCCGCCAGCCAGGCGGATCTGGTGGTGATCTCCGCCGATGGTCTCAAAGGGATGGGCGGCGAAGCCGGGCTGTGGAAACTGCCCGGCCTGGCGCAGACCCCGGCGGGGCGTCATAAACAGCTGCTGACGATCGACGATATGGCCCTGCTGGGCTTCGGGCCGCGCACACCGCAGGCGATAATCGCGCTGCGAAACAAAGCGGAGCAGTTGCCCTGATGCGCCCTGCCCTCGCTCGCCGTTTGCTGCTGATGACGCTACTGCTGGTCTCCCTGACGTTGTTTGCCACCACCCTCGGCGCCATGCGCTTGCCGCTGGTCAACCTGCTGCCTTCCGGGGATGACATGCTGCGCCATATCTGGCTGACCATCCGTCTGCCGCGGGTGCTGCTGGCCCTACTGGTGGGCGCGGCGCTGGCCCTCTCCGGCTGCGTGATGCAGGGGCTGTTTCGCAACCCGCTTGCCGACCCGGGCCTGCTGGGCATCAGCAGCGGCGCCGCGCTGGCGGTGGCCAGCTGGCTAGTGCTCCCGTTCTCCGCTGCGGGGCTGATCGCTCTGTATATGCCGATGCTGGCGGCGTTTATTGGCAGCCTGGCGGTGATGGTGGTGATTTTCATCCTCAGTCGGGCGGAGGAGGGTTCGCTGTCGCGCCTGCTGCTGGTGGGGATCGCCATCAACGCGCTGTGCGGCGCGCTGGTCGGCGTCCTGTCCTGGCTGAGCAATGACGCCCAGCTGCGCCAGCTGTCGCTGTGGGGAATGGGCAGTCTGGGCCAGGCCGAATGGCCGACGCTGCTGGTGGCCGCGACCTTGATTATCCCTGCGGCGCTGGCGGTGTGGTGGATGGCGTCCCGCCTCAATCTGCTGCAGCTTGGCGATGAAGAGGCGCACTATCTCGGGGTCAACGTGCAGGCGCTGCAGCGCTGGCTGCTGCTGTGCAGCGCGGTCCTGGTGGCCGTCGCGGTGGCCATCAGCGGAGTCATCGGCTTTATCGGCCTGGTGGTGCCGCACCTGATGCGCCTGTGGCTGGGACCGGACCATCGCGGACTGATCCCCGGCTCGCTGCTGGCCGGCGCGATCCTGCTTCTGCTGGCCGACACCCTGGCCCGCACCGTGGCGGCGCCGGCGGAGATACCGGTCGGTCTGCTCACCAGCCTGCTGGGCGCCCCCTGGTTTCTGTGGCTGGTCTTTCGTCGGGAGAACTCCAGACATGGTTAATGAATACTGCGCCCAGGGGCTGTCACTTCACCTTGGTAAACGACAGATTATCGACAACGTCTCCGTCGCGCTGCGCGGAGGCGAGATGACGGCGCTTATCGGGCCGAACGGCGCCGGGAAATCCACTCTGCTGCGCCTGTTGACCGGCTATCTGACTCCGGACAGCGGCACCCGCCATCTTGCAGGCAAGCCGCTGGAAGCCTGGTCCCCCGAGGCGCTGTCGCGCCGGCGGGCGGTCATGCTGCAGCGAACGGCCCTGCAGGCCGACTGGACGGTGGAAACGGTCATTGCCATGGGACGCTCACCGTGGGGCGCGACGGCGGATCCGGCGGTGCTGGCGGCGGTGATGGCCGTCACCGGCTGCGATGGCCTTGCCGGTCGCCGCTATCCCGGCCTCTCCGGCGGCGAGCAGCAGCGGGTGCAGCTGGCCCGCTGTCTGGCGCAGCTATGGCGCGACGGCGCGCCGCAGGGCTGGCTGTTTCTCGATGAGCCCACCTCGGCGCTGGACCTTTACTATCAGCAGCACCTGCTGCGCTTGCTCAAACGGCTCACCGCCGGCGGGCAACTGCACGTCTGCGTGGTGCTGCATGACCTTAACCTCGCCGCCCTGTGGGCCGACCGCATCCTGCTGCTCCACCAGGGACATCTGGTCGCCCAGGGCACGCCGCAGGAGGTGATCCAGCAGCCGGTTATCCATCGCTGGTACGGGGCGGATGTCCGCCTCGTCCAGCACCCGGACAACGCGGTCCCCCAGGTTTATCTGGCGCCGTAACCCCCCGCGCGGCGCAACTGGAATCCGGATCGCGCCGCGCGCTTTCGTCGGTTTCCCTCACCTGCCCATCTCCGTTATTATGTCTCATCCATGTGATAACGACGAAAACTACAAAATCGCAGCCATTTAAAATCAGGGATCTGGATAACACCCCATGAGCACAATTGACAATCTCGACGCCCACACGCCGATGATGCAGCAGTATCTCAAGCTAAAGGCGCAACATCCTGACATTCTGCTGTTTTACCGGATGGGGGATTTTTACGAGCTATTTTATGACGATGCGAAACGCGCCTCGCAGCTGCTCGATATCTCGCTGACCAAGCGCGGCGCCTCCGCGGGCGAACCGATACCCATGGCCGGCATCCCCCACCACGCCGTAGAGAACTACCTCGCCAAACTGGTCAATCAGGGCGAGTCGGTGGCCATTTGCGAGCAGATTGGCGACCCGGCCACCACCAAGGGGCCGGTCGAGCGTAAAGTGGTGCGTATCGTCACCCCGGGCACCATTAGCGATGAAGCGCTGCTGCAGGAGCGCCAGGACAACCTGCTGGCCGCCATCTGGCAGGACAGCAAAGGCTTCGGCTACGCGACGCTGGATATCAGCTCCGGGCGCTTTCGTCTGAGCGAACCGGCCGACCGCGAAACCATGGCGGCAGAGCTGCAGCGCACCAACCCGGCGGAACTGCTGTATGCGGAAGATTTTGCCGAATCGTCGCTGATCGAGGGCCGCCGCGGTCTGCGCCGTCGCCCGCTGTGGGAATTTGAAATCGACACCGCGCGCCAGCAGCTAAACCTGCAGTTCGGCACCCGCGATCTGGTCGGCTTCGGCGTCGAAAACGCCCCGCGCGGCCTGTGCGCCGCCGGCTGCCTGCTGCAGTATGTCAAAGACACCCAGCGTACCTCGCTGCCGCACATCCGCTCCATCACCATGGAACGCCAGCAGGACAGCATCATTATGGATGCCGCCACCCGCCGTAACCTCGAGATCACCCAGAATCTGGCCGGCGGCACCGACAACACCCTGGCCTCGGTACTCGACTGTACGGTGACGCCGATGGGTAGCCGGATGCTCAAGCGCTGGCTGCATATGCCGGTCCGCGATACCGCCGTGCTGGTGGAGCGCCAGCAGACCATCGGCGCGCTGCAGGAGCGCTATACCGAGCTGCAGCCGGTGCTGCGCCAGGTCGGCGATCTGGAGCGTATTCTGGCGCGTCTGGCGCTGCGTACCGCCCGGCCGCGCGATCTTGCCCGCATGCGTCATGCCCTGCAGCAACTGCCTCTGCTGCGTGAGCTGCTGGCCGACATTGACAGTCAGCCGGTGCAAAAATTGCGCGAGAAAATGGGCGAGTTCACCGAACTGCGCGAACTGCTGGAGCGCGCGGTGATCGACGCCCCGCCGGTGTTGGTCCGCGACGGCGGAGTCATCGCCCCGGGCTATAGCGAAGAGCTGGACGAGTGGCGGGCGCTGGCCGATGGCGCCACCGATTATCTCGATAAGCTGGAGATCCGCGAGCGCGAGCGGCTGGGCCTCGATACCCTGAAAGTCGGCTACAACGCCGTCCACGGCTACTACATCCAGATCAGCCGCGGCCAGAGCCACCTCGCGCCGATCCACTACGTGCGCCGCCAGACGCTGAAAAACGCCGAACGCTACATTATTCCTGAGCTGAAGGAATACGAAGATAAGGTGCTGACCTCCAAGGGCAAAGCGCTGGCGCTGGAAAAACAGCTTTATGACGAACTGTTCGACCTGCTGCTGCCGCATCTCGCCGATCTGCAAACCAGCGCCAGCGCGCTGGCCGAGCTGGACGTGCTGGTCAACCTGGCAGAACGTGCGGAAACCCTGAACTACTGCTGCCCGACCTTTAGCGATAAGCCAGGCATTCGCATTAGCGAAGGCCGCCATCCGGTGGTCGAGCAGGTGCTGAAAGAGCCGTTTATCGCTAACCCGCTGCAGCTGGCGCCGCAGCGGCGGATGCTGATCATTACCGGGCCGAACATGGGCGGTAAAAGTACCTATATGCGCCAGACCGCGCTGATTGCGCTACTGGCCTATATCGGCAGCTACGTCCCGGCGCAGAAAGTAGAAATTGGCCCCATCGATCGCATCTTCACCCGCGTCGGCGCGGCGGATGACCTGGCCAGCGGCCGCTCGACCTTTATGGTGGAGATGACTGAAACCGCCAATATCCTGCACAATGCCACCGAGCATAGCCTGGTGCTGATGGATGAGATTGGCCGCGGCACGTCCACCTACGATGGGCTATCGCTGGCGTGGGCCTGTGCGGAAAATCTGGCCAACAAAATCAAGGCGCTGACCCTGTTCGCCACCCACTACTTCGAGCTCACCCAGCTGCCGGAGAAAATGGAAGGCGTCGCCAACGTCCACCTCGACGCGCTGGAGCACGGCGATACCATCGCCTTTATGCACAGCGTGCAGGACGGCGCGGCCAGCAAGAGCTATGGCCTGGCGGTCGCCGCGCTGGCGGGGGTGCCGAAAGAGGTGATCAAGCGCGCGCGGCAGAAACTGCGCGAGCTGGAGAGTATCTCGCCCAACGCGGCGGCGACCCAGGTCGACGGCACGCAGATGTCGCTACTCGCCGCCCCGGAAGAGACCTCGCCTGCGGTTGAGGCGCTGGAGAATCTTGATCCGGACTCCCTGACCCCGCGTCAGGCGCTGGAGTGGATCTACCGTCTGAAAAGCCTGGTCTAGCCACCCATTAAGGTGAAAAACGGCAGCGCTGTGAAGCGCTGCCGTTTTAGTAAACAAAAAAATGGGTGCTAGAGGATGCGTCCTGACAACCCATACGCGGGGTTGCCCCCGCGCGGATGCTACTTCTCCGATTCGTAAGCGAGAACAGCTTTAAACTCAATATTACGCTCTTTAATACTCAGCTCGCATAGTGAGCTGTGCACCAACAGCGTAAATCCCAGTACCGTAATACAGAGTACGATGATTGCCACAAGGGCATATTTTGTCAGCATATCTTGCCTCCCTGCAAAGAAGAGACTAACATCTGAATTGTCTATGTTCATTCGCTAGCCTCAGTTGATAGAAATATCTCCTGGGGCTTTCGTCTGTCTGGGGTCCTGGTAATGCTCAAGGCCAGACAGCCTCAAGCACCCGCCGCAATTCTACACTCGTCAGGGCGTGAAATTTATCTGCAAGGAATTAATCAGACGAATTTTATAATAATCTGGATGCAGGCTCGCAAAGTCATCCCGGTATATTAAACCTTCACGTAATTTTTTAATTTAATGAAAAAATAATTTCCATAATTGTACTAAATATAAAAAAGGCCCGACTTAGCGGGCCCCTTTCATTAACGCTTATCTTCCGGCAATAGCGGCGGTACGTGCGGCACCTGCGGCGCCTCATCGATATCTTTCTGCGTCATGCGGAACGCTTCCGGATAGTGTTCGCGGCTGGTGCGGCGCAGCGGCTCGGTATCTCGCCAGGTGTAAAGACAGTGCTGGCACTGATACACGGTCCAGACCCCTTTCACCGGCGAGGTCGCCATGACTTCAATCTTTTCATCGGCGCAACGTGGACAAATCATCTTCTTCTCCTTATTTACGGTTGGCCAGCATAGCGGTCAGTTTTTCAGCCCAGGCTTTGGTTTCCGGCAGATCCTGCACCGGCTGGCTGTAGTGACCGCGAAGGTCCGGCGCAACCGGGGTGGTGGCGTCGATAATCAGTTTGTCGGTAATGCCTGCCGGGCTGGAGCCTGGGTCAAGTTCAAGGACCGACATGTTCGGCAACTGCACCAGGTCTCCCGCCGGGTTAACCTTCGAGGAGAGCGCCCACATCACCTGCGGCAGGTTGAACGGGTCGACGTCTTCATCAACCATGATCACCATCTTCACATAGCCGAGGCCGTGGGGAGTGGTCATCGCCCGCAGGCCCACCGCGCGGGCAAAACCGCCGTAGCGTTTTTTGGTGGAGATGATCGCCAGCAGACCATGGGTGTACATGGCGTTGACCGCCTGCACTTCCGGAAATTCGGCCTTCAGCTGCTGATACAGCGGTACGCAGGTCGCCGGGCCCATCAGATAGTCAATCTCGGTCCACGGCATACCGAGGTAGAGCGATTCAAAAATCGGTTTGCTGCGATAAGAGACTTTGTCGATACGCACTACCGTCATGTTACGACCGCCGGAGTAGTGACCGGTAAATTCACCGAACGGCCCCTCGATCTCACGCTTACGCCCTTCAATGACCCCTTCGAGGATCACTTCCGAACCCCAGGGCACGTCAAAGCCGGTCAGCGGCGCGGTAGCGATGGGATACGGGCTCTCGCGCAGCGCGCCAGCCATCTCATATTCAGACTGATCGTATTTCAGCGGCGTGGCGCCCATCAGGGTAATAATCGGGTCGTTACCGAGGGTAATGGCGATCGGCAGATCTTCCCCACGCTCTTCCGCTTTGTGCAGATGCAGCGCGATATCGTGCATCGGTACCGGCTGCAGGCCGAGCTTGCGCTTGCCTTTCACTTCCATGCGGTAGATACCGACGTTTTGCTTACCGAAGTTATCTTTATCCAGCGGATCGCGTGAAACGACACAGGCTTTATCGAGGTAGAAACCGCCGTCACCATCGTTGAGGCGGAACAGCGGCAGAATATCGAACAGGTTGATATCATCGCCATCAACAGTATTTTCTGCCCACGCCGGGTTGGCGCGGCGCTCTGGCGTCACCGGGAAGTTATCCCAGCGGCGAATGAACTCATCAATCTGCTTTTTCACCGGCGTGTTAGGCGGCAGGCCCAGCGAGATGGCATGGTTCTGCCACGAGCCGATGGTGTTCATCGTCACGCGAGCGTCGTTAAAGCCGCGAATATTATCGAACCACAGCGCCGGGGCACCGTCGCCGATGCGTCCGGTCGCATTGGCGGCCGCCGCCAGATCGGGCTCAGCGTTCACCTCTTCACTGATTTTCAGCAGTTGTCCCTGGTCATCCAGCGCCTGCAAAAAGCTGCGCAAATCATCAAAAGCCATTATTCGATCTCCTGTGCAAATTGTTCTGCCGTGCGCAAGCCGTTCCAGCGGCGCGCTTTGTGATAGTCGAGGCCAAACTGATCCAGCACCCGGGTGACGATATGATTGGTGATATCGTCAACCGTCTCCGGGTGGTTGTAGTAAGCTGGCATCGGCGGGACCATCGCCACGCCCATGCGGGACAGCGCCAGCATGTTCTCCAGATGGATCGTGCTGAGCGGCATTTCCCGCGGGACCAACACCAGCTTGCGCCCCTCTTTGAGCACCACGTCCGCCGCGCGGCCCACCAGCCCTTCGGCATAACCCGCGCGAATGCCTGCAAGCGTTTTCATACTGCAGGGAATAACGATCATGCCGTCGGTACGAAATGAACCGGATGAGATGGTGGCGGCCTGGTCTGCCGGGCTGTGGGAAAAGTCCGCCAGCGCGGCCACTTCGCGCGCCGTCCAGGGCGTTTCCAGTTCGATGGTGGTTTTGGCCCATTTCGACATCACCAGATGGGTTTCCACCTCCGGCATATCGCGCAGCGCCTGCAGCAATGCCACCCCAAGCGGTGCCCCGGTGGCCCCCGTCATCCCAATAATCAGTTTCATTCCAGACCTCATTACTTTTGTTCGTGTACGAACTTTATATTTAAACTACCCCCTCCAGCCCTTATTGGCAAGATCGTTCGTATACGTGCGCATTTTTAATCAAAACGCAGAAAGGGTATAAAAAGGCGTACGAACGGCTATCATAGAGGTGACAGTTTTGTTACGGAGTATTCATGGAGTTACGAAACGAAGCATTCCACCTGCTGCGCCAGCTTTTTCAACAGCATACCGCCCGCTGGCAGCAGGCGTTGCCGGACCTGACTAAACCTCAGTATGCGGTGATGCGCTCGGTAGCGGAGCACCCCGGGATCGAACAGGTGGCGCTGATTGAAGCGGCGGTCAGCACCAAGGCTACGCTGGCGGAGATGCTCAGCCGAATGGAAGCGCGCGGCCTGGTGCGCCGGGAGCACGATCCGGCCGATAAACGCCGCCGTTTTGTCTATCTGACCGACGAAGGCGAGGCGTTGCTTAACCGTTCCATTCCGCAGGGCAATGAGGTCGATGACGAGTTTCTCGGCCGCCTGAGCGATGACGAGCGCGAGCAGTTCTCCCGGCTGGTGCACAAAATGATGGCGCCCTGAACGGGCGCTTAACCGACCTTCTCGCGCAGGAAGTCAATAAATGCCCGCACCCGGGTCGGCAAATGCTGAGAGTCGGGATAAAGGGCATACACGCCCTGCTGTGGGAAATGGTATTCCGGCAGGAGCGGCACCAGCTCCCGCTGCGCCACCTTTTTGGCTACCAGCCATGCGGGCAGCAAGGCGACGCCGCATCCCGCCAGAGCAAAGCTCATCAGCGCCGTAGCGCTATCAGCAGAAAACCGTGGCGCGCTGGCTATCGCGAAATCCACCTCTGTCTGGTGATCCGTGCGCAGCTGCCAGCGCAGCGGCGTCGGCAGGCGCTCGTGAATAATCCACTCAGCTTGCGCCAGATCGGACAGCGTCTGCACCGGATGGCTTGTCAGCCAGGCCGGAGAGGCGACGGGCAGGATCGCGAAACTGGCTATCCGCGTCGCCCGATAGCGGGAATCGGCCAGCGTACCGAGGCGTATCGCCACATCAAATCGTTCTGAAATGAGGTCGGCATGATGGGAGGAGGAGACGTGGCGCACCCGCAGCGCCGGATGACGACGGGCGAACGCGGCCAGCGCTGGAATGATAACCTGCTCGCCATACTCCGGCGTGGTGGTGATCCGTAGCTCCCCGCTTAAGCCGCTATGGCTGGCCCGCACCTCATCCTGGAGATTTTCCGCCGCGTTCAGGAGCGCCACCCCGCGCTGATAGAACAGCACCCCGGCGTCAGTAAGCCGCAAACGCCGCGTCGAACGCAGCAGCAGCGTCACCCCCAGCTCATTTTCCAGCTGCCGTACGTTAAAGCTGACCACCGCCTTGGTCTGCCCCAGCGCCGCTGCGGCCAGGGTGAAACTGCCGGCATCTACCACGGCGATAAACATAGTCACGCGCTGAAGATTAAGCATCGTCGTCCGGATGATTGTCAAAAATATTCAGACAGTATATCCCGATTAGTCCCGTTTATCCCTCGCTGCGGCAGGTTTACAGTAGCCGCCTGTCTGAGGGAGTGAACCATGACCTACCGCCACCGCGTTGCCACCGTTTTTCTGTTCGGCTTTTTTCTCGATTTGATCAATATGTTTATCGCCAGCATCGCCTTTCCGGCAATCAGCCGCGCGCTGGCGGTTTCCGTCTCGCAACTGGCGTGGGTCAGTAATGCCTATATTCTCGGTCTGACGGTCGTTGTGCCGTTCAGCGCCTGGCTCAGCGAGCGCTGGGGGGCGAAACGGCTGTTTTTACTCTCGCTGGGGCTGTTCAGCCTCGGCGCGCTGGCGGCAGGGCTTGCCAACAGCCTGAGCGAACTGATTTTATGGCGGACGCTGCAGGGGATGGGCGGCGGGCTGTTAATCCCCCTCGGCCAGGCGCTGACGTGGCCGCTGTTTCAGCCGCATGAGCGGGCGAAGCTGTCGGCGGCGGTGATGCTGGTCGGCCTGCTGGCCCCCGCCTGCTCGCCGGCGATCGGCGGCCTGTTAGTCGAGGCGTTCAGCTGGCGCTGGGTCTTTTTCGCCAGCCTGCCTGTCGCTCTGCTAACCTTTGTGCTGGCGGTGCGATGGCTGAACGACACCCCCCGTCCGGTTCGCCCGACTCGCTTTCTTCCACTGTCGCTGCTGGCCGATCCCCTGCTGCGCTTCGCGATGCTGATCTACCTCTGCGTCCGGGGATGTTTATTGGCGTCAACGTGGTGGGGATGTACTACCTGCAACGCGTCAGCGGGATGGCGCCGGGGGCAATCGGTGCCCTGATGGTGCCCTGGTCGCTGGCCTCGTTTGCCGCCATCACCTTTACCGGCAGATATTTCAATCGCTTCGGGCCCCGGCCGCTGGTTGTCATCGGCTGCCTGCTTCAGGCGATGGGGATCATGCTGCTGCTGAAGATCGATGCGGACAGCTCGCTGGCGCTGTTGATTCTGGCCTTTACGCTGATGGGCGGCGGAGGCAGCTTATGCAGCAGCACCGCGCAAAGCAGCGCTTTCCTGCATACGCCTGCCGAAAAGATGCCTGACGCCAGCGCGCTATGGAATCTTAACCGCCAGCTCAGCTTCTTTGCCGGCAGCGCCCTGCTCGCCCTGCTGCTGAGGGTATTCCCGCCGGCCTACGCCTGGCAGGGGATATTTATCAGCGCCGCCGTCATTACCCTGTTGCCGCTGCTGTTTTGCCTGCGGCTGAATAATCGGGCGATTATCCATCGCCTGCACACCACTCTGGAGAAGTCATGAATCCTTATCTGCAGGAAGTCCTCGATGCCCATGTCCTTATCGAACGCTGGTTAAGCCATGGCGAAGGAAGCGCTGAGGCGCTGATGAAACGTTTTGCCGCCGATTTTACCATGATCCCCTTGAGCGGTGAGAAGATGGACTACCCAACGGTGAGCCGTTTTTTCCACCACGCCGGCGGCAGCCGTCCGGGGTTAGATATCGTAGTGGATCAGATGGAAATCATCAGCGAGTGGCACGACGGCGCCGCAGTGCTATATCGTGAAAGCCAAACGCTGGCGGATAGCAGTCAGAACGTTCGCTGGTCGACGGCGATTTTTCAGCAAGCGGAAGGGAAAATTGTCTGGCGCCATCTGCAGGAAACCCGCCTCGGCTAGCCCAAAGAAAAAGGCCCCGACTTTCGAGGGGGCCTTTTTGACAGAAAACGTCTTATTCGCGGAAGAGCGCTTCGATATTCAGCCCCTGTCCCTGCAGAATTTCCCGCAGGCGACGCAGACCTTCCACCTGGATCTGCCGCACGCGTTCGCGGGTCAGGCCAATTTCACGGCCCACATCCTCCAGCGTGGCAGCTTCATAACCCAGCAGACCAAAACGACGTGCCAGAACTTCACGCTGCTTGGCGTTCAGTTCGAACAGCCATTTGACGATACTTTGCTTCATATCATCGTCCTGCGTGGTGTCTTCCGGGCCGTTCTCTTTCTCATCGGCCAGAATATCCAGCAGCGCTTTTTCTGAATCGCCACCCAGCGGAGTATCCACGGAGGTGATGCGCTCGTTCAGACGCAGCATACGGCTGACGTCATCGACCGGTTTGTCCAGCTGTTCGGCGATCTCTTCCGCGCTAGGCTCGTGGTCCAGCTTATGGGACAACTCGCGCGCGGTACGCAGATAGACGTTCAGCTCTTTAACAATATGGATCGGCAAACGGATCGTACGGGTTTGGTTCATGATCGCCCGTTCAATAGTCTGGCGGATCCACCAGGTCGCGTAGGTCGAAAAACGGAACCCACGTTCCGGGTCAAACTTCTCAACGGCGCGGATCAGGCCGAGGTTACCTTCTTCAATCAGATCCAGCAGCGCCAGACCACGATTGCTGTAACGACGGGCAATCTTCACCACCAGACGCAAGTTACTTTCAATCATGCGACGGCGTGAAGCGACATCACCACGCAGTGCGCGACGCGCGAAATAGACTTCCTCTTCCGCGGTCAGCAGTGGGGAATAACCAATCTCTCCAAGATAAAGCTGAGTGGCGTCAAGTACGCGCTGGGTTGCGCCTTGCGACAGCAGCTCTTCCTCAGCCAGATCGCTATCACTGGGTTCCTCTTCTACTAAGGCTTTCTCGTCGAAAACCTCAATTCCGTTCTCATCAAATTCCGCGTCTTCATTTAAATCATGAACTTTCAGCGTATTCTGACTCATAAAGGTGGCTCCTACCCGTGATCCCTGAGCAAAGCACCTTCCACGGCACATCAACAAACGACGCCTGGACGATTTCCCCTGCCCTCTCTGCGAGAGGAACGTAGACACCGCCCTGGCGCCTGTTAGCTGATGCTTCGCTTATCCGTACTTTGCCAAATTATCGCTGCGGTAAGTACTGCAGCGGGTTGACGGATTTCCCCTTGTAACGAATTTCAAAATGTAATCTTGTTGAGCTGGTTCCGGTGCTACCCATGGTAGCGATTTTCTGCCCCGCTTTGACTTCCTGTTGCTCCCGAACCAGCATGGTATCGTTATGAGCGTAGGCACTCAGGTAATCATCGTTGTGTTTGATGATAATAAGATTACCGTAGCCGCGCAGTGCGTTACCGGCATAGACGACGCGCCCATCGGCGGTCGCGACAATAGCCTGTCCCTTACTGCCTGCAATATCGATACCTTTATTGCCGCCTTCCGCGCCGCTAAAGTTCTCGATAACCTTGCCATCAGTCGGCCAGCGCCATGCTGAGATCGGCGAACTGGTTGACGTACTGCTTGCAGTCGGCTGGGTTGTGCTCACCGTTGTTGGTGCCGTCACCGGCGCGACAACCGTTGTGGTCGTGGTCGCTGGTTTATTATTAGGCAACATCTTGGTAGCACTCTGTTCACCTGAAGATTCAGAATACGTAATAGTCGGTTGTGAAGCAACCACCGCGGTCGATTTTTGTGCAGAAGTTGTGCTGGTCGTCGCACCGCCGCTCGCTCTGGCGCTGGCCTGAGAAACGGCGTTTTCGCCGGTGATCGGCTGGCCTGAGGCGTTACCGACCTGCAGTACCTGCCCCACGTTCAGCGCGTACGGGGCCGGGATATTGTTGCGTTGCGCCAGGTCGCGGAAATCGTTGCCGGTGACCCAGGCGATATAGAATAGCGTGTCGCCGCGTTTTACCGTATAGGTACTGCCGCCGGTATAGCTACCTTTCGGAATATCGCCATATTTGCGGTTGTAAACGATCCGGCCATTTACCGTCTGTACCGGCTCCTGCGCCACCGGCGCCGGCTGCGGCTGAATGGTCTGGGTCTGCATCGGCTGAATCGGCTGCGCCTGAGGAGCGGACTTGACGCCGGAGGGTGGCGGCGTAATCAGCATGCCGGAGTTGGTGCTGGAAGAGGCGGCGCCGCCGGCAGAGCTAACCGGCGCAGGCGGATTATTGGTGTTGGTACACCCGGCCAGCCAGAGTGAAACCAGTGAAAGAGCCGCAATACGGCTGACGGTAAATTTGGTGCTTCCCGCGCTCATTTATCCCCCAGGAATATGTTAACTGCCAATATCTTGCTTACCGGGCGGCGCCCGGCCAGGACACTGAAAAATGTGTCCACCCTACGCCTAAAGTCAGGCAAAAAAAACCTGGAATAATCCGGGTCTCAGGCCAGCTCCCCCTTCACCAGGGGAACAAAGCGAACGGCCTCGACGGTATCAATGATAAATTCGTTGCCCCGACGACGGATCCGTTTGAGAAACTGATGCTCTTCGCCGACCGGCAGCACCAGCACGCCGTCATCATCCAGCTGCGCCAGCAGCGCGGTCGGTATTTCCGGCGGCGCCGCCGTCACAATAATGGCATCAAACGGCGCCCGCGCCTGCCAACCTTGCCACCCATCGCCATGACGGGTTGAAACATTATGTAAATCAAGTTGTTTCAGGCGACGACGCGCCTGCCACTGTAAACTCTTAATTCGCTCTACCGAGCATACGTGATGCACCAGATGCGCCAGGATGGCCGTCTGGTAGCCGGAACCGGTGCCGATCTCCAGCACCCGCGACTCCGGCGTCAGCGTCAGCAGCTCGGTCATCCGCGCCACCATATACGGCTGGGAGATGGTCTGCCCCTGGCCAATCGGCAGCGCGGTGTTTTCCCACGCTTTATGTTCAAAGGCTTCATCAACAAACTTTTCGCGCGGGACCAGCGCGATCGCCTCGAGGACACGTTCATCGACGATGCCCTGCGTGCGCAGTTGATTCAACAAACTTTCAACACGTTTACTTACCATTGCCTGTCAACCCCGACACGTTCCAGCCAATCGGTGACCACCTCATGCGCCTGATGGGCGGTTAAATCGACGTGCAATGGCGTCACGGAAACATAGCCTTCATCCACTGCCGCAAAATCGGTGCCCGGCCCGGCATCGCGCTTATCGCCCGGCGGGCCAATCCAGTACAGGGTGTTGCCGCGCGGATCTTTTTGCGGGATCACCTGGTCGGCCGGATGGCGGTTGCCGCAGCGGGTCACGCGAATGCCCTTGATTTGATCAAGCGGGAGATCCGGCACGTTGATGTTAAGGATCCGCCCGGTACGCAGCGGCTCGCGGCTTAAGGCGCGCAGAATGGTGCAGGTTACCGCCGCGGCGGTATCGTAATGCTGATAGCCGTTCAGCGACACGGCCAGCGCGGGGAACCCCAGATGACGGCCTTCCATCGCCGCGGCCACGGTGCCGGAATAGATGACGTCGTCGCCCAGGTTGGGGCCGGCATTAATGCCGGAAACCACGATGTCCGGACGCGGGCGCATCAGCGCGTTCACGCCGAGATAGACACAGTCGGTCGGGGTGCCCATCTGGACGGCGATGTCGCCATTTTCAAAGGTAAACGTACGCAGGGACGATTCCAGCGTCAGCGAATTTGAGGCCCCGCTGCGGTTACGATCGGGTGCAACCACCTGGACCTCGGCAAACTCCCTTAAGGCCTTCGCCAGGGTCTGTATCCCCGGCGCATGGATCCCGTCATCGTTACTCAGCAATATTCGCATAGTCACCCGTTGTATTGATAAGCTCCCTGACCACGCTGGTGGCGAAGCTGCCCGCCGGCAGCCAGAAACGCAGTTCAACGGTTACGTCATCCCACCAGTTCCAGCTGAGCTGCTGTGGATAGAGAAGCATCGCCCGGCGCGCCGCCTCGACTTTCTCCCGTACCAGCAGCGCCTGCAACGCGGTTTCCTCGGCGATCGCGGCCTGCTCGAAAGCCAGGGCGTCGCGCTGGCTTCCCCAGTCGCCGCTGCCCGGCAGCGTGGCCGTAATCATCAGTTCGCGGTTATGCACCCGCGCCTGCGAAACCTCGAGTTCTTCCGGTGTGACGACAAACCAGCTCCCGCGCCCCGCTAATTGTAGCGCATCGCCATCAACGACCTGATTAAATTCCGTTTTTTTTAATCTAATACTCACTTGCTGATTAAACAACGCGCTGCGGGCTGCCGACAACCAAAAACTGCGCTTATTGCGATCGCGCACTGGCGCGCCGCTCTCCGCCCAGCGCAGGGCGCCCTGCAGGTTACTGCCGCCAATGCCGAAGCGCTGCGCGCCGAAATAGTTCGGCACTCCCCGTTCAGCGATGGCCTGCAGACGCGTCTCCACGTCCTGGCGATCGCTAATCTCGCGCAGGATCACGGTAAACTGGTTGCCTTTCAGCGCGCCTAAACGCAGCTTACGCTTATGGCGAGCATATTCCAGTACCTGGCAGCCCTCGAGCTGAAATTTGCTCAGGTCCGGCATCTCTTTGCCGGGCACCCGGGCGCACAGCCACTGCTCGGTGACCGCGTGCTTATCTTTTTGCCCGGCGAAGCTCACTTCACGGGCGTGGATCTTAAGGAATTTTGCCAGCGCGTCGGCGACAAAGCGCGTATTGCAGCCGTTTTTCAGGATCCGCACCAGCACGTGTTCGCCTTCGCCGTCCGGGGCAAAGCCCAGATCTTCCACCACCAGAAAATCTTCCGGATTGGCTTTCAGCAGCCCACTGCTCTGCGGCTTGCCGTGCAGCCAGGTCAGTTGGTCAAAGGCGATCATTTGTCGGCCTTACGCAGCAGCGCAACCGCTTCGCAGGCGATCCCTTCCCCGCGGCCGGTGAAGCCGAGCTTCTCGGTGGTGGTCGCTTTCACGTTGACGTCGTCCATATGGCAGCCGAGATCCTCAGCGATAAAGACGCGCATCTGCGGAATATGCGGCAGCATTTTCGGCGCCTGGGCAATAATCGTGACGTCGACGTTGCCGAGCGTATAGCCCTTGGCCTGAATGCGGCGCCATGCTTCGCGTAGCAGTTCGCGGCTATCGGCGCCTTTAAACGCCGGATCGGTATCGGGGAACAGCTTGCCGATATCGCCCAGCGCCGCGGCGCCAAGCAGCGCGTCGGTCAGCGCATGCAGCGCGACGTCGCCGTCGGAGTGGGCCAGCAGCCCTTTTTCATAAGGAATGCGTACCCCGCCAATGATGATTGGGCCTTCACCGCCAAAAGCGTGTACGTCAAAACCATGTCCAATTCGCATTAAGCTTTCTCCTGGTGTCGGGAACGGGTGAGGTAAAATTCAGCCAGCGCCAGGTCTTCCGGGCGCGTCACTTTAATATTATCCGCGCGTCCGGCGACCAGCTGCGGATGGAAGCCGCAGTACTCCAGCGCCGAGGCTTCATCGGTGATAGTGGCTCCCTCGTTTAGCGCGCGAGTGAGGCAATCCACCAGCAGCTCGCGAGGGAAAAATTGCGGGGTGAGCGCATGCCACAGGTCATTGCGGTCGACGGTATGGGCGATAGCGGTTTTGTCCGGCTCGGCGCGCTTCATGGTGTCGCGCACTGGCGCCGCAAGGATCCCGCCGACGCGGCTGGTTTCGCAGAGCGACAGCAGGCGGCTGAGGTCGTCCTGATGCAGGCAGGGGCGCGCGGCGTCATGCACCAGCACCCACTGCGCCTCCGGCAACGCCTGCAGGCCGGCGAGCACCGAATCGGCACGCTCGGCGCCGCCATCCACCACGGTAATCTGCGGATGCTGCGCCAGCGGCAGCTGGCTGAAGCGGCGATCGCCGGGGCTGACGGCAATCACCACCCGCTGGACGCGCGCATCCGCCAGCAGCGCGGCGACCGCGTGTTCGAGAATCGTTTTGTTACCGATTGAGAGATATTGTTTCGGGCATTCCGTTTGCATGCGGCGGCCGAAACCGGCTGCCGGCACCACGGCGCAAACGCCCGGAAAAGTGGCTGCCATGTTGTAATCCTGGGCCTGGTTATCGATTGTTCTGCTGTTGCCCCGATGCCTGATTGCGTTTAGACGCATCCGGTACCAGACGATAGAAGGTTTCGCCCGGGCGGGTCATGCTGAGTTCATTGCGCGCACGCTCCTCAATCGCTTCCTGCCCGCCGTTGAGGTCGTCAATTTCGGCAAACAGCTGATCGTTGCGTGCTTTTAATTTGGCGTTAGTCGCCTGCTGGGCGGTGACGTCGTCGTTAACCCGCGTGTAGTCATGCAGGCCGTTTTTACCGAACCACAGCGAATACTGTAGCCAGACCAGCAAAGCTAATAATAGCAGCGTTAGTTTACCCATCCTGCCCCCTGAAAAACGGCATCATCATCCCAAAACTCGCCCGGGTACGCTACCGGGGCGCGCGGACGATGCCGCGTAACGCGGGGACTGTACCATATTTTTGCTGTCGATACCCATGCTTGATTCATACCAGCAACGGGTTATCCCAACAGCCAGAGGAAGAGTAGCGCAAACATCAGCCCAACGGTCAGGATGGTCGCGCTGACGCTATAGAGCAGTTTGCCATTGAGCAGAGAGTGCAGCGCAATACCGACCACCACCGCCACCGGCATCAACGCAAGGAAGAATGGCCAGGTGTAGAGGAGAAAGAAGAGTGTATTACTGCCATAGAGAAGGAAGGGAATACCCAGCGCCAGCAGCCACGAAATAAAGCCCACGGCAGCGCCCGACAAAGACCAGGTGGTCTCGTCGCCGATCGCCGGAGGCGGTTCTGAACGAATAATACTGAGGTTCTGGGTATTGCGCATATCGAATCCTGTAGACCGGGCAACCGGCACCCCTCGATGCCGCTGCCGTTTCAGGATCTGATAATATCGCTCTGTTGCAGCAGGTCTAATAGTTGGTGCACCAAATTTGTTACCAATTGTTCACCATCCAGATGAATTTCCGCCTTTTCCGGTGCCTCATAGACCGAGTCTATACCGGTGAAATTGCGTAATTCCCCTGCCCGCGCTTTCTTATACAATCCTTTCGGATCCCGCGCCTCGCAGATGGCCAGCGGGGTATCGACGAACACTTCGATAAAGCGTCCTTCCCCGAGGCGCTCGCGCACCATCTGCCGTTCCGCACGGTGCGGAGATATAAATGCCGTCAATACCACCAGCCCGGCATCGACCATCAGCCTGGCCACTTCCCCGACGCGGCGAATGTTCTCTTTGCGATCCTCATCGCTGAATCCCAGGTCGCTGCACAGGCCATGGCGCACGTTATCGCCGTCCAGCAGATAGGTGCTGACGCCGCGCTCATGCAGGGCCTCCTCCAGCGCCCCAGCGACGGTGGATTTACCCGACCCCGAAAGGCCGGTAAACCACAGCACCACGCCGCGATGGCCGTGATGCTGTTCCCGCTGCTGTTGGGTCACAGGGTGGGCATGCCAGACGACGTTTTCGTCATGCTGGGCCATTATTTGCCTCCCAGCAGGTCGCGGGCGTCCCAGTGCGGGAAATGTTTACGGATCAGCTGGTTCAGCTCCAGCTCGAAGGCGCTGTACTGTGATGCCGAAGTCGATGCCTGCAGGTGCGGCTCGTTGACCATCCCGGCGCCGACGGTGACGTTGGTCAGGCGATCGATAAAGATAAGCCCGCCGGTCACCGGGTTTTGCTGATACGGATCCAGCACTAAAGGTTCGTCAAAGGTCAGCTCCACCAGGCCGATGCCGTTCAGCGGCAGAGACTCGACTTCACGCTGGGTCAGGTTGTTAATATCGACCTGGTAGCGGATAGCGTCGACGCGAGCGCGGGTCTTCTTGCCGGCGATTTTGATGTCGTAGCTCTGGCCCGGGGTCAGCGGCTGTTCGGCCATCCACACCACGTCGATGCTGGCGCTTTGTACCGCCGGCAGCGAGGCTTGCGCGTCAACCAGCAGGTCGCCGCGACTGATGTCGATTTCATCTTTCAGCACAAGGGTAATGGCTTCGCCGGCGGCGGCTTCCTGCAGGTCGCCGTCGAAGGTGACGATACGCGCCACGCTCGATTCGACGCCCGACGGCAGCACCTTCAGACGCTGGCCAACCTGCACGGTACCGGAGGCGACCGTGCCGGAGAAGCCGCGGAAATCGAGGTTCGGACGGTTAACATACTGCACCGGGAAGCGCAGCGGCTGGCTCTCAACCACCCGCTGGATCTCCACGGTTTCGAGGACCTCCAGCAGCGTCGGGCCACTGTACCACGGCATATTCGCGCTCTGGCTGGCGACATTATCGCCTTCCAGCGCCGACAACGGCACAAAGCGGATATCAAGGTTGCCCGGCAGCTGCTCGGCAAAGGTCAGATAATCTTCCCGGATCTCGTTGAAGCGCGCTTCGCTAAACTCGACGAGATCCATTTTGTTGACCGCTACCACCAGGTGTTTAATGCCCAGCAGCGTAGAGATAAAGCTGTGACGGCGGGTCTGGTCGAGCACGCCTTTGCGCGCATCGATCAGCAGGATCGCCAGGTCGCAGGTTGACGCGCCGGTGGCCATATTGCGCGTGTACTGCTCGTGCCCCGGGGTGTCGGCGATGATAAATTTGCGCTTTTCGGTCGAGAAGTAGCGATAGGCCACGTCAATGGTGATGCCCTGCTCGCGCTCAGCCTGCAGGCCGTCCACCAGCAGCGCCAGGTCCAGCTTTTCGCCCTGGGTGCCGTGACGCTTGCTGTCGTTGTGCAGCGAAGAGAGCTGGTCTTCATAGATCTGGCGCGTATCGTGCAGCAGGCGGCCAATTAAGGTGCTTTTGCCGTCATCGACGCTGCCGCAGGTCAAAAAACGCAGCAGGCTCTTGTGCTGTTGCGCGTGCAGGTAAGCTTCTACGCCGCCTTCGTTGGCAATTTGTTGGGCAATGGTCGTGTTCATGGCGGCTCCTTAGAAATACCCCTGACGTTTCTTCAGCTCCATCGAGCCGGCCTGGTCGCGGTCAATGACGCGCCCCTGACGTTCGCTGGTGGTCGATACCAGCATCTCTTCAATAATTTCGGGTAGCGTCTGCGCTTCAGACTCCACCGCGCCGGTCAGCGGCCAGCAGCCGAGGGTACGGAAACGCACCATCCGTTTTTCAATCACCTCGCCCGGCTGCAGATCGATACGGTCGTCATCGATCATCATCAGCATACCGTCGCGCTCCAGCACCGGACGCTCAGCGGCCAGATACAGCGGCACGATTTCAATATTTTCCAGATAGATGTACTGCCAGATATCCAGCTCGGTCCAGTTGGAGAGCGGGAAGACGCGGATGCTTTCGCCTTTGTTAATCTGGCCGTTGTAGTTGTGCCACAGCTCCGGACGCTGATTTTTCGGGTCCCAGCGGTGGAAGCGGTCGCGGAAGGAGTAGATGCGCTCTTTCGCGCGGGATTTCTCTTCGTCGCGACGCGCGCCGCCGAACGCGGCGTCAAAGCCGTATTTGTTCAGCGCCTGCTTCAGCCCTTCGGTTTTCATGATATCGGTATGCTTGGCGCTGCCGTGGACAAACGGGTTGATACCCATCGCCACCCCTTCCGGGTTTTTATGCACCAGCAGTTCACAGCCGTAGGCTTTAGCGGTCCGGTCGCGGAACTCATACATCTCACGGAATTTCCAGCCGGTATCGACGTGCAGCAGCGGGAACGGCAGGGTTCCCGGATAAAACGCTTTGCGCGCCAGATGCAGCATTACGCTGGAATCTTTCCCGATGGAGTACATCATTACCGGGTTAGAAAATTCGGCGGCCACCTCACGAATAATATGGATGCTTTCCGCCTCCAGTTGCCGCAGGTGAGTGAGTCGTTTTTGGTCCATAACCGTTCCTTAAGCCAGATTGACCACCGAAGCGTTAAACCCCTCGGCGGATGATGTATGTTGAAACCAGGCGAGCTGCTGATGCAGCTGCACCACTTCGCCTACCACCAGCAGGGCGGGCATCGGGGCGTCTTTCGCCAGGTGTTCGAGTTGTTGCAATGTGCCGGTTATCGTCTGCTGATCGTCACGGGTGCCACGGGAAATCACCGCCACCGGCGTGTCGCTGTCGCGACCGTGGGCGATCAGCTGGGCGCTGATTTCCGCTGCCTTCATGGTGCCCATGTAGATCGCCAGCGTTTGTTGGCTCTTCGCCAGCAGCGACCAGTCGAAGGGGGCGCTGTCCGGCTTATAGTGGCCGGTGACAAAGACGGCGCTTTGCGCATAATCGCGATGGGTCAGCGGAATACCGGCGTAGGCCGTCGCTCCGGCGGCTGCGGTGACGCCCGGCACCACCTGGAACGGGATCCCCGCCTCGGCGGCAGCCTGCAGCTCTTCTGCGCCGCGGCCAAAAATAAACGGATCGCCGCCCTTCAGGCGCACGACGGTTTTCCCCGCCTTCGCCGCCTCCACCAGCAGCTGATTGGTTTCATGCTGCGGCACCGAATGCTCGCCGGCGCGTTTGCCAACGCAGATCAGCTCGGCATCGCGGCGCACCAGCTCGAGAACCGGCTGAGTCACCAGATGATCGTGGAAAACCACGTCCGCCTGCTGGATCGCCTGCAGACCGCGAAGGGTCAGCAGCCCGGCATCGCCCGGCCCGGCGCCGACCAGAATAATTTCTCCCGTCTCACGTTCGGGCTTATCCAGCTCATCCTGCAGCGCCTTTTCCGCCTCCGCTGAGTTGCCCGCCACCATCAGGCTGGCGAAGCGGCCGGTAAAGACGCGCTCCCAGAAGCGGCGACGCGCTTCGGTAGTCGTCAGGCGGGTTTTCAGATGGTTGCGCCAGTAGCTTGCTGATTCCGCCAGCCGACCGAGATTCGTCGGCAGCAGCGCTTCGATTTTTTCACGCAGAATGCGCGACAGCACCGGCGCTTTACCGCTGGAGGAGATCGCCACCAGCAGCGGCGAACGGTCGACGATAGAAGGGAAAACAAACGAGCACAGCGCCTGGTTATCCACCACGTTGACCAACCGGTAGCGCGCGTTAGCTGCCGCAAATACCCGCTGGTTAAGCGCATCATCCTCGGTGGCCGCAATCACCAGAAAGACATCATCCACCAGCGAGTCGCTGAATTCCGTCGCCCGCCAGCTGAGTGCCTGGCGCGCAGCCAGATCGGCCAGCGCCGGTGACAGCGTTTCAGCGACCACCTGCACCTGCGCCTGGGCGCGCAGCAGGAACTTGATCTTACGTTCAGCAATCTCGCCGCCGCCGATCACCAGCACGGGCCTTTGTTTCAGTTCGGCAAAAAGGGGCAAGTAATCCACGGTGCAACAACTCTCTTACATTCAGCGATACTGCGACTATAGGGTGCGCCTTAGAGCAAATGAAATTACGAAATGGAATGAGTTGTGACACAAAGGAATAACGCGGCGGAAATACAAATATCAAAAAGTGCTTAACGCGCTATTTTTCCGCTATTTAAGAGCAATTGAAATTGTTTAACCGCGGTCACAGTTTCATACTGTACGCGTCAAATTGTCTTGTTCGTGTAAGGACCCCTTATGTTTTCCGCGTTGTGCCGCCGTCTGCTTCCGCTGGCGCTCGGCACCGGTTTTGTTTTTGCCGCCGCCCCCGCATTCAGCGCGCTGGGCGACACCGCCAGTAGCCAGGCCCGCCATATCGCCACCGTCTTCCCGGGACGAATGACCGGAACGCCGCCGGAAATGCTCTCAGCTGACTATCTGCGCCAGCAGTTCGCCCTGATGGGGTATCAGAGCGACGTGCGAAGCTTCAATACCCGCTATATCTATACCGACAGCAATCAGCGTAAGAACTGGCATAACGCCACCGGCAGTACGGTGATCGCCGCCCATGAAGGTAAAGTGCGCCAGCAGATTATTATCATGGCACACCTCGACACCTATGCGCCGCAGAGCGATAAAGACGTGGAGAACAACCTCGGCGGCCTGACGCTGCAGGGCATCGACGACAACGCGATGGGACTTGGCGTATTGCTGGAGCTGGCGGAGCATTTAAAGAACGTCCCTACCCGCTATGGCATCCGCTTTATCGCCACCAGCGGTGAAGAGGAAGGCCGTCTCGGCGCGCAAAACCTGCTGCAGCGGATGAGCGAAGCGGAAAAGAAAAATACCCTGCTGGTGATCAATCTCGATAATCTGGTGGTGGGCGATAAGCTTTATTTCAACAGCGGCCGCAGCACGCCGGCCTCGGTGCGCAAGCTGACCCGCGATCGCGCGCTGGCTATCGCTCGCAGCAAGGGCATCGCCGCCTACACCAACCCGGGACTCAATCCGGCTTATCCGAAAGGCACCAGCTGCTGCAATGACGCCAGCGTCTTCGACAACGCCGGGATCCCGGTGCTGTCGGTCGAGGCGACTAACTGGTCACTCGGCAAAAAAGATGGCTATCAGCAGCGGAGCAAATCGGCCAGTTTCCCGCAGGGAACCAGTTGGCATGACGTCCAGCTGGATAATCAGCAGTATATCGACCACGCGCTGCCCGGGCGCATCGAACACCGCGGACGCGAGGTAGTGAAAGTCATGCTGCCGCTGGTGAAAGAGCTGGCGAAGGTGGAGAAGAAAAGCTAATACGCACAAAAGAACGCGCGGTATCGCCCGCGTGTTCTTTTTGAATTATCACTCAGAGGAAGAGCTAACAGCTTAACCCTCGTGCAATCCGCACTCGCGTTTAAGCCCGAAGAACCGGGTCTCTTCTTCTGCCATGCCCGGCTCCCATTTGCGGGTGGTGTGGGTATCGCCTACCGAGAGATAGCCCTGATCCCACAGCGGATGGTACTTCAGCCCGTGCTTCTGCAGGTACTGATACACCGTGCGGTTATCCCAGTCGATAATCGGTAGCACCTTGAACACCCCGCGCTGGACCGCCAGCACCGGAAGCGTAGCCCGGCTGCCCGACTGCTCGCGGCGCAGACCGGCAAACCACGTCTGCGCGTTGAGCTTTTTCAGCGCCCGGTTCATCGGCTCAACCTTGTTGATCTCATTGTATTTCTCAATGCCCTCAACGCCCTGCTCCCACAGCTTGCCGTAGCGCGCCTCCTGCCAGGCCGCGCTTTCAGCCGCGCGGTAGACCTTCAGGTTCAGCTTGAGCTTGTCCGTCAGCTCGTCAATAAACTGATAGGTTTCCGGGAACAGGTAGCCGGTATCGGTGAGGATCACCGGAATGTCCGGGCGGATCTGATTCACCAGATGCAAACTTACCGCCGCCTGAATGCCAAAGCTCGACGACAGCACATAGTTTCCCGGCAGATTTTCCAGCGCCCACGCCACACGCCCTTCGGCGTCAAGCTTTTCCAGTTGGGCGTTGGTTTCCGCGAGTGCCAGAATGCGTTCCACTTTCGGCAATGCATTAAGCGCGTTTAGATCGAGTACGGACATATGAACCTCGTTTGCCTGTTTTGCCGGACGACACTGCGTTCGTCCGGCCTACGGGTTTCGCTGGCCCGGATCGCTACGCGCCACCGGGCACCAGGATGTTATTCCCAGAAATCGCGGGCTGGGTCGAGCACCGGGCGAATGATGCCCGCACGCACCGTAAAATCGCCGAAGCCTTCACCCGCTTCGCGCTCTTTCGCCCAGCGCCCTACCAGTTCGTCTAGCGAGTCGAGAATTTCCGACTCGGTAATATTCTCACGGTACATCCGCGGGATGCGGGTGCCGTCGCGGTTACCGCCGATGTGCAGGTTATAGCGGCCCGGCGCTTTGCCCACCAGTCCCACTTCCGCCAGCATCGCGCGGCCGCAGCCGTTCGGGCAGCCGGTGACGCGGGTGACGATATGCTCATCGCTCACGCCGTGCTTGCTCATCACCCCTTCCACCTTGTCGATAAACGACGGCAGGAAACGCTCGGCTTCCGCCATCGCCAGCGGACAGGTCGGGAAGGAGACGCAGGCCATCGAGTTTTCGCGCTGCGGGGTGACGGCATTCATCAGGCCATGATCCCGCGCGAGCTTCTCGATCCGCGCCTTCTGATCTTCCGGTACGCTGGCGACAATCAGGTTCTGGTTAGCGGTGATGCGGAATTCGCCTTGATGGACCTTAGCAATCTCCAGCAGGCCAGTCTTCAGCGGACGACCCGGATAATCGAGAATGCGGCCGTTTTCAATAAACAGCGTCAGGTGCCACTTATCATCAATCCCCTTCACCCAGCCGATGCGATCGCCGCGGCCGGTAAATTCGTACGGGCGGATCGGCTCAAACTTAATGCCTGCCCGGCGCTCCACTTCCGCTTTGAAGGTTTCGACACCGACGCGCTCAAGGGTGTACTTGGTTTTCGCATTCTTACGGTCGGTACGGTTGCCCCAGTCGCGCTGGGTGGTCACAACCGCTTCCGCCACCGCCAGCGTATGCTCCAGCGGCAGATAACCGAATTCGCTCGCCGTGCGGGCGTAGGTTTTTTTGTTACCATGTTCGATAGAGAGACCGCCGCCCACCAGCAGGTTAAAGCCCACCAGCTTGCCGTTTTCGGCGATCGCCACGAAGTTCATGTCGTTGGCGTGCAGATCGATATCGTTCTGCGGCGGGATCACCACCGTGGTTTTAAACTTACGCGGCAGATAGGTCTGGCCGAGGATCGGCTCTTCGTCGGTAGTGGCGACCTTTTTCTGATCCAGCCAGATCTCGGCATAAGCGCGGGTACGCGGCAGCAGATGCTCGGAGATCTTTTTCGCCCACTCGTAGGCCTCAGCGTGCAGCTGCGACTCGTAGGGGTTGGAGGTGCACAGCACGTTACGGTTCATATCGTTGGCGGTGGCCAGCGCGTCCAGCCCCACCGAGTGCAGCATCTGATGCACCGGCTTGACGTTCTTTTTCAGAATGCCGTGGAACTGAAAGGTCTGCCGGTTGGTCAGGCGAATACTGCCGTAAATGGTGTTCTCAGCGGCAAACTTATCGATCGCCTTCCACTGGGTGGTGGTGATCACCCCGCCCGGCAGACGGCAGCGGAGCAGCATCGCATGACGCGGCTCCAGCTTCTGGGCGGCGCGCTCCGCGCGGATATCGCGATCGTCCTGCTGGTACATGCCGTGGAAACGGATCAGCAGGAAGTTATCGCCTTTAAAACCGCCGGTCAGACCGTCGTTTAAATCTTCCGCAATGGTGCCGCGCAGGTAATTGCTCTCAAGCTTCATGCGCTCGGCATCGCTCAGTTTACCTTCGACCACTAAAGGCCCCGGATGTTTTTCGCTCATTAGTAGACATCTCGCTGATAACGGCGCTCAACGCGCAGCTCACTTAAAAATTCGTCCGCCGCTTCGGCGTCCATCGCGCCGTATTCGGCAATCACTTCCAGTAAGGTGTTTTCCACGTCCTTCGCCATACGATTGGCGTCGCCGCAGACATAAATGTGGGCGCCGTCATTGATCCAGCGCCACAGCTCGGCCCCCTGCTCGCGCAGTTTGTCCTGCACATAGATTTTTTGTTGTTGATCGCGGGACCAGGCCAGATCGATACGGGTCAGCAGACCTTCCTTCATATAGCTCTGCCACTCCACCTGATAGAGGAAATCTTCGGTGAAGTGCGGGTTGCCGAAGAACAACCAGTTCTTGCCTTGCGCTCCGTCCGCAGCGCGCTGCTGCATAAAGGCGCGGAACGGCGCAATACCGGTGCCCGGGCCAATCATGATCACCGGGGTCTCCGGGTTGGCTGGCAGACGGAAGTTGTCGTTGTGTTCGATAAAGACACGGACTTCGCCATCCTCTTCCACGCGGTCGGCGAGGAAGCTGGAGGCGCCGCCAGCCCGGGCGCGGCCTTCAATTTCATAGCGCACCACGCCCACGGTGACATGCACCTCGCTCTCCACTTCCGCCTGTGAGGAAGCAATAGAATACAGGCGCGGCGTCAGCGGACGCAGCAGACCGATTAACGCCTCAGCGTCCAGCTGCGCTGGAGAGAAACGGACCATATCGACGATCGGCGTCGCGGCGGCATACTGCTGCAACTGAGCTTTGTCGCCCACCAGCGGCAGCAGCGATTCGCTGCGCGTCAGGGTGGCGTAGTTTTCAACGATAGTCGCGGTGTTAACCGTCAGCTCAAAATGCCACTGCAGGGCTTCCGACAGCGGCAGAGTTTTACCCTCAACGGTCACCGGCTCGTCGCCTTTCAGCCACAGCAGCTCCACCAGCTCTTTCACCAGCTGAGGATCGTTCTGGTACCAGACGCCCAGGGCGTCGCCCGGCTGATAGCGCAGACCGGAATCACCGAGGTCTATTTCGATATGGCGCACATCTTTTTCTGAATTGCGGCCGGTGATTTTCTGATTGACCGACAGGGTCGCCGTCAGGGGCGCTTCTTTGGTATATGGGCTGGTGTGAATATCGTTCACCGCGCCGCTGGTGGCCAGCTGAGCGGGCGCAGCGACCGGCGCACGGGCCTTCAGCGCCTCAACCACGCGCGCGCGCCATTCAGCGGCCGCGGCCTGATATTCAACGTCGGCATCAACGCGATCGAGCAGACGTTCCGCGCCGAGCTCGGCCAGCTTGTTGTCGAAATCTTTGCCGGACTGGCAGAAAAATTCATAAGAGGTATCGCCGAGACCAAAGACGGCGAACGCGGTCCCGTCCAGCTTCGGCGCTTTCTTAGAGAACAGGAACTTATGCAATGCGACCGCTTCTTCCGGCGGCTCTCCTTCCCCCTGGGTGGACGTCACTACCACCAGCAGTTTTTCCGCAGCAATTTGTTTGAATTTATAATCGCCTGCATTCACCAGCTTCACGTTCAGCTTCGCCGCCAGCAGATCGTCACGCAGCGCTTCGGCGACGCGGCGGGCGTTGCCGGTTTGCGAGGCGGAAATCAGCGTGATCGTCGGTACCTCGGCGGCCGGGGCGGGGGCGGCTACCGCCGCGCCGGACTGCTGATTCAGCACGCCCCAGAAATAGCCAGATACCCAGGCGAGCTGAGTGGGCGTGAAGTCAGTGGTGGCCGCCTGAAGGCGCGCCAGTTGCTCCGGGTTGAGCGGCAGCAAGTTGGAAGGTGGGGCCTGTGTCGTCATGCGTCGTTTGTTCCAGTAAGCAAAGCTGTTATTCGCACCCTGTCAGCGCGACAAAAACAGAAGAGAATAGAAGGTTAACGGCGGGCATAGTAACAATTAAAGAAGGGATGGAAATAATAAATAACCAAATGGACTAACCTGTTTTAGTTGTAGTTATTAACAACAAAATCGATTAAATAAGCAATTGAAATATAAGAGATTAAATCAAATAAAGCAGATAAACATGTCCATTTTCTGTTCACGGCCGTTTTAGTTAATGCGAAAAAATGTACTTTCCGGTACCCTACGGCGGTTTTTTTCGTCCTGTTGAGAGTCAATGATGTCCACCACGCTGTTTAAAGATTTCACCTTCGAAGCCGCCCACCACCTGCCGCACGTCCCGGAAGGACACAAATGCGGTCGCCTGCATGGCCACTCCTTTATGGTGCGTCTGGAGATCACCGGTGAAGTCGATCCCCATACCGGGTGGATCATGGATTTTGCCGAGCTGAAGGCCGCCTTTAAGCCGACATACGATCGCCTCGACCACTATTATCTGAACGATATTCCTGGTCTGGAAAACCCCACCAGCGAAGTGCTGGCCAAATGGATCTGGGATGAGATGAAACCGCGGGTGCCGCTGCTGAGCGCCGTGATGGTCAAAGAGACCTGCACCGCCGGCTGCGTCTATCGCGGCGAGTAAGCGAAAAAAAGCCCGGTCAGTACGCTGCCGGGCTTTTTTATCAGGCAATATTCAGATACTTGTGCGTCTGCATAGACAGGCGCCAGTTGCGGGCGATGCAGGTGTCGATACACAGGCGCGTCGCATCTTCTTTCTGACTGATCGGCTGCAGGGCGATGATCCGCGGTTTGTCATCGCTCAGCGTTTCCAGCAGTTCGTCCAGCGCTTCTATGTCGCGGACGCGCCCTACCGGATGCTTGATCTCATCCGCCCGCTGCAGGGCCTGAGACAGCACGTCATAGCCACCGCGCATGTTGACCTTCGGGGAAACCGTCACCCAGGTATTGGGGCTGCAGCGTACTTCATGGGTGCCGCTGGTTTCAATCTGACAGCTAAAGCCGTTTTGTTCCAGAAGCGAGGTTAACGGCGTTAAATCATGAATGCAGGGCTCACCGCCGGTAATGACCACGTGGCGGGCTGTCCACCCCTGCCGCCCAATAATCGCCAGCAGATCCTCGCTGCTTGCCGGGCCCCACTTGTCGCTCTCTTTGGTTTTCGCCAGGATGCTGAACAACGACACTTCCCGATCGGCCAGCTTGTCCCAGGTATGCTTGGTGTCACACCACGCGCATCCTACCGGGCATCCCTGCAGACGAATAAAGATGGCAGGCACGCCGGTGAAGTAACCCTCGCCTTGCAGGGTCTGGAACATCTCGTTAATCGGGTACTGCATAGTCATCTCTGTTTAGGGTGATAAACGTTCATTATCGCAGATTTCGCTGCCCAGGTCTTGTCCTGCGCTGCGATCGCTTTTTTACCCCTCCGTCAATATCCGTGTCGGGAATAATATTATTGATTAAAAAGGCAATCTTTTCTTTTGGCTTAGTTTATTAGCATGATAAGAATTAAAATAAATAGCATTCTGACGCGCGGGGGGAAATATGTAACAAAAAATGTTATTCCTGTCATTCAGGATAAAATAAAAGGTCCAAGAACCAAAATAAAAAACCTTAAAATACAGTAATGTACAAACTGATACATGAAAGAGTGAATTATCTGGCCGATCTGCGAGTCCAATTCTATCCCCCGGTAATAATAACCTTAAACTGGTCTTAATAAAGCCCTGATCGGGCCCCTTTTTTATTTAATTGTCGTTTACTTTTGCCCGCCTAGAATCCCGCAGACCAACCATAATGAGATAGCGTTTATGACCACATTATTCATTACCGGCGTTACGGGGTTTCTGGGCGGTGCCGCGTTAGGGAAGGTGCGAATAAGCAGG
>NZ_JAGRQZ010000019.1:0-170748 GCF_018223915.1 Klebsiella sp. 64 | reverse complement strand
GTTGGCAGGGCCCCCACCCATTTCTCCCGCCTGGTGTTTCCCTTATATTTGTCCGGTTTTTACTCCTGCAATAATTAATTTCTGATAAAGATCGCATATTAGTTTTTGTTGTTAAAACCCCCTTCTTTTATTCCATAATATTTACTTGTCATAAATCTGAAATACTACTGAAATATTAATGTCATTTGTATGTCATAAATAAAGCGCATCTTACTGATGGGAATTTGTTGCCAGGCTCATGCTGTAAAATATATCTCTGGATCAGCATGTTAACTTCGTGTATTAATTATGATGATTTTATTGCACGGGAAGCGTAGCTATGACCACAGTGGTTTTGAATGTAAAAATTAACGCAGAGCTAAAAGAAAAGTTGCGTCATTATGCGGAAGTTAATAACGAGAACCTGGGAACGGCAACGGAAAAGCTGCTGCAGCTGGCTTTTCAGCTGGAGGAGTCAGCAGGTGAGGCGGGGGTGACGGAAGAGGACATTGACAGCCAGCATACCGAAGAGGAAGCGACGCCACTTACCCCTAAAGAAATCAAAGCATTAAGAAAACTTCTGAAGAAGAAAAAATGAAACAACAATTCTCTACAGCCAGCAACTATAGCGAAGCTTGCGATATGTTGCGCTCAGGATACGTAAAACACGTCCGCCTGAACTGGAATATCGGTAGTGATGAGTTCTTTCGCATTGCTTCCGACTGGTGTGACACCGGCGCTAAAATCAAAAAAGATGAAGATGGCTTTATTATTTCCCTGAAAGGGTTTCCTATTCCGCGCCAGCATTAATGAAATTGCCTTCTTTCTGTCATTGGGTTGCCATAACCAGAGGGCAGGATAGCCAAGCAATTTTATAAAAACATCTCATATACCTCATGGATGAAGGTCATTTGACGGGCTGAAGTCAGCCCGTCGCTATTTTCTTATATTATTTTTCGCAAACGTGTATTTTCCTTCTGTTCAGCAAGGCTTTGCCACAGCGGTTGTAGCGTGGAGAAGGCCCGGCGCAATGCTTCATCCGGCAGCGTAAACGGCAGACGTAAATAGCGATCGAACGCCCCTTCCAGCCCAAACCGCGTACCGGTGCCGATATGGATCCCCTGGCTTTCCGCACGCGCAGAGAACAGGGTGGCCAGCATGTCAGGAAGTTCCACCCAAAAAGAGAGCCCACCTTCCGGTGGCGAAAACCGCCAGCGGGGAAAATATTCCGCCATCAGCGTTTCGCACATGTCCCGGCGCGCCTTGAGCATATCCCGCCGCGGCGGCAGCAGTGTGGCGGCATTTTCCAGTAGCCAGCTGCAGGCCAGTTGCTCCAGCAGCGGCGTACCCAAATCCAGCGAATCGCGGGCCTGAATAAGCGAGGCGATGGTCCGCGCGCTGGCGCGGATCCAGCCGATACGTAGTCCCCCCCAGAAGCTTTTCCCGGCCGAACCAATGGTGAGCACTGCGGCATCGGGATTGAAGCTGGCCAGCGGCGGGGGCGGCGGCGCGTTATACCAAAGGTCGGCCATGGTCTCGTCGATTACCAGCGTTGTTCGCGTCCTGGCGGCGATGTCCGCAACCCGCTGGCGGGTGGGGGCATCCATACAGCGTCCGGTGGGGTTGTGAAAATCCGGCATCAGCCACGCCAGCCGCGGCGCAGTCTGCGCAATAGTCGCCGCCAGTCCATCGCAGTCCCATCCCTGCTGCGGAAGCGCAACCCCAACGGGGCGGCAGGAGGCGCCCTGAATGGCGCTGATGGCCATCGGATAGGTGGGGGCGTCAATAACCACCCGATCGCCCGGCCCGGTGAACAGGCGCAGGATCAGCGCGAAGGCGCTGAGGGCGCCGTTGACCACCATCACCTCATCGGGCCGCGTCGGCAGACCGCGTTCGCTGTAGCGCCGGGCAATCGCCTCCCGCAGCACCGGCAGCCCCTGCTGGTCATAGCCAGTCTGTGCGAGATAGGGCGGCAGCAGGGTCATAGCGTGCTGGAAGGCCTGATGGACCTCCGGCCCGGCGCTGAGGGCGGCGGTAGATAGATTAAGCGTAGATGAGATGCCGGCAGGCAGAGGAAGATCGGCGGGGCGTTCCGGCAAAACAATGCGTGACCCGCTCCCCTGGCGGCTGTAGAGAAAGCCCTCCTCCCGCAACTGGCCGAGGGCGCTGGCGATGGTGGTCCGGCTGACGTTCAGGGCCGCCGCCAGCTCGCGCTCGCCGGGCAGGCGCGTTTGCAGCGTCAGGCGACCATCAAGGATCAGCAGGCGGAGCGCTTCCGCCAGCTGGCGCCATAGCGGCGTGCGTGAGCTGGTCTCCTGCCAGTTGCCGAGCAGGCGTACCAGCGATTGGGTTCCAAAGCGTCGGGCTGACATAGCGATCCACTTTTCCAAAACTGGCCATTAATTATCAGTCCATTTTTGCTGATGATGAGGGCATTCGCAATGATGTTGAGGAAAAAATATGCTTCGTCGCCTGCTGCAGTTATATATTGGTCTGGTGCTTTACGGCGTGTCCACGGCGCTCTTCGTGCATGCCAATCTCGGCGCCGATCCGTGGGATGTTTTCCATCTCGGGGTGGCTAAACAGCTGGGTATCAGTTTCGGTACGGTGATTATCCTGACCGGCGCGGCGGTACTGCTGCTGTGGATCCCGATCCGGCAAATGCCGGGGCTCGGCACGGTGAGCAATGTCATCGTGCTGGGACTGGCGGCGGACGCCACGCTGGCCGTCCTGCCGCCGCTGGAGTCGATGGTGGCGCGCAGTGCGCTGCTGGTAGGAGCGATTGTGCTGAACGCTATCGCTACCGGAATGTATATTGGCGCGGGCTTTGGCCCCGGGCCGCGCGATGGCCTGATGACCGGTCTGCATGCTCGCACTGGTTGGTCACTGCGCGTTATCCGGACGGCGATCGAGCTTTCCGTACTGCTGATTGGCTGGCTGCTGGGGGGCAAATTTGGCGTCGGAACCGTCATCTACGCGCTGTCGATTGGGCCGCTGATCCAGCTGTGCCTACCGTGGTTCAGCCAGCCCGTCAGCCGCAACGCGGTCAGCCCTCCCCGGGAAATAGTCTCCTGAATTAACCCATCGCCCTCTTCATCATGGAGAGGGCCTTTCATCGCTTACAGGCCGCTCAGGCCATGAAGCATCATGTAGATCCCCACCACAATAATCAGTAAGCCTGAGAACCAGGGCGCCTTGCGCGAGAGGTCGTTAAGCCACGGCCAGCGGCGGGTGGCATGTTTAAGGCTCAGAGCGGCGATGGCCCCGGAAGCCACCAGCGTCAGCGCCAGACCAACGCTAAAGCCCAGCACCAGCGTGGCGCCCAGCGAGAATTTCTTCAGCTGTAAACAGATAAGCAGCACGGTAATGGACGCCGGGCAGGGGATCAGCCCCCCGGTCAGGCCAAACAGTACGATCTGCCCGGTCGTCACCTGGCGGCCATCAAAGCGCCGGTTGATCTCCTGAGCATGGGCCCGCTGATGCGCGTCCTGCCACTCCTCCGCCACCAGCGGCGCGGCGGATGAGGACGCATGGTGATGGTCATGGCGGTGATCATGGTCATGGCGGTGATCATGGTCATGGCGGTGATCATGGTCATGGTGGTGATCATGTTCATGGTGGTGCTCATGTTCATGGTGGTGCTCATGGTGCGTGTGAGGCTGCGATTCGCGCCAGGTGCGCCAGAGCATCCAGCAGGCAATCAGCACAACGACAATCCCTGAGACCAGCTGAAACCAGGGTTCAGAGGTTTGGGCGTTCCAGCCGCGGCCAAACCACAGGCCGGCCATGGCGATCAGCCAGACCACCGCCGTATGGGAAACCGTGGCCGCCAGCCCCAGCAGTACCGCCTGTTTTAACGTTCCCCGTACCGCCACGATAAAGGCGGCCATCATCGTTTTTGAATGGCCCGGTTCAAGGCCGTGCAGCGCGCCGAGCAGTATTGCGCTGGGTATAAACAGCCAGGCATTGCCCTGCTGCAGAAGGGAAGTGAAATCGTTCATATCGGGATCCTTGCCAAAAGTGCGATTATCCTACTCCCCCCCAGTAGTAAAATACTACCCCCCAGTAGATAAAGCGGCTAATAAAAAGGATCATGGTATGCTGGCAGGCGTTGCTGACCACGCAGGTCGGTAATCCCGGACAGAATGAAACGGTGGATCGTGCAATGTCACATACAGTTCGACACAAAAAGATGTTACTGACCCGGCTGAAGAAAATTCAGGGGCAGAGTACCGCGTTAGAGAAAATGCTTAATCGCGAGCATGAGTGCGCTGAAATATTACAGCAGCTGGCGGCGATCCGCGGCGCGGTCAACGGCATGATGCTGCAGGTTATTCAGGGGCATCTTACCGACCATGTGGTGAAAGAGCCTGACGAGACGCAGCGCGAAGCGGATCTGGAGACGGTGATGCAGGTGATTAAATCCTATCTGAAGTAGCGCCCCCTGACGTTCCGCTCAAGCCACCCGCCGCTTAATGCGCATGGAGGTTATGCTCTGCCCACAGAATGAACTGCTCTTTTGGCAGCGCTTTGCTGTAAAGCCACCCCTGGGCGTACTGAACGCCATGCTGGCGCAGCCAGTCGCGCTGGCTTTCGGTTTCCACCCCTTCGGCGACGGTGGCCAGATTGAGCGCTTTGGCCATTTCAATAATGTGCGGCGTCAGCGGCCGGTACTCGAGGGTATCGACAAAAGATTTATCGATTTTCAGCGTGTCGACGTCCAGTTTCTGCAGATAGCTCAGGCTGGAGTAGCCGGTACCGAAATCGTCAATCGAGATCCGATGGCCAGCCTGACGGTAGTGAGCGATCACCGGCATGGTGGTCTCCGGGTCGACAAACCCGCGCTCGGTGATTTCAAGGATGATCTGTTCGGCGGCGATCCCCCAGTGCTGTAGCTGATTGTGCAACAACGTCGGCAGGGTGGGCGAGCGTAAATCATCTACCGACAGGTTGATGGAGATGTGCACTTCCGGCCGCTGCCGCAGCCAGGGGCCGAGATCGGCAAAAATTTTCCTGACGATATCTTCCGTCAGCTGCGTGATGAGCCCGGTCTGCTCGGCCAGGGGAATAAAGATATCCGGCGATAAAAAAGTGCCATCGGGCTGCTGCCAGCGGGCCAGGGCCTCAGCCCCGGCAATTTTCCCGTCCTGCAACGAAATAATCGGCTGATAGTGAACCTGAATCGCTTCGGAATTGAGGGCGTCCAGCATGCTGTTGCGCGGTGAGCGCAGGTGCCTTAGCAGACGCAGCAGCAGCCAGGTGGCGAGCAGGCTGGTGAAAATGCCGGCAGGGAGCCAGAAGAACAGCTGCTGTCGAATGCGCTGCTGCAGCGGCAAGGTTGAAGACCAGGTTACGATGCCAGAGCCCAGCTCGGGAATGCGCTGGATCCGGTAGACTGTGTTATCCAGAGTAAGCATATCCACATGCGGATCTTTAATGCGTTGCCAGACTTTCGCCGGCAGCGGCTGACTGCTGATCACCATTTTCTGGTGGTCCAGGCCAAACAGCATGGTATGGATCTTCTCTTCGCTGGCGGGAACGACATCAATAAAGGAGACGGGGTCGATCATCACCATGTGCTGCCGGCTGCCCATGGCCGTCATCTGATGATCGAGGCCAAGATCGTTAATTGAGGTCAGCCAGGTGCGATAGCCGTCGGGGGCAATGTGGTCCGGCGGGGGGAAGGTGACCGCGACGCTATGGTCTTCCAGGGAGGAGCATTGCGGCACGGAATCACGCAGCCAGAGCACTTCCTGAATGTAGCGATGGGTATAGGCGATGCGGCGGAGCGTAAGCAGATGTTCAGGGCTACAGGAGGCGGCGGTGTGTGCGTCAGCCTCTCGTAACGCTTCCCGGGCCTGGTCGGCAACCTGCAGCGTCCGAACGACGATACGGTTGGAATAGTCATCCAGTTCACGATAGAACTGCATTTTGGCCTGCCGCGCCGCCTGCCAGATGCTGAGTGAAATGGGCAGGATGATGGCCAGTATCAGCACTCCTGTAAACAGCGCCATCAGATGCCGGGTCCTCATGCCTGTGTCCTTATCGTTCGCCGGGTGTCATCAGTATATGCGAAAGATAATTCGGGCGCAGCGGGAGAAAACGCGTCGTTTGGGGAAAAAGCCGGCATCACAACAGGCTGCGATGCCGGGAGAGAAGGATGATTCCGATGTAGCAGAATAAAAATGAGGGTGTGAATGCCGGGCAGGGTGTGTTCCGGCATTCAGTCGCAGCATACGCTGCGCAGATGACAGCAATATGTTAGCTAGTGTGCATCCGGCGCCGGGATATCAGCGCTGATGCGCAGGTCGTTCTCATCAAACACCATGCAGAAGCGCTCATCGAAAGCCAGCTTAATTTTCTGCCAGGGGCGGAAATGGACGTCGCCGGGCAGCAGAACCTTGACGTTGTCGTGGCCGTAGCACTGGCCGAACAGATAGGTATTGTTGCCCAGACGCTCCACCACTTCACATTGAAACTCCACCACGGTACCGGTGGTGACTTCCGGGGTGAGGTGCTCCGGCCGGATCCCCAGCGTCACCGCAGCGCCGGGCTTCAGCGGCTGGGTGGCGATATTCAGGGCCAGCTGATGGTCCTGCGCGAGGGTGACCGTTAAGCGTTCCGGCTGCCAGTCGCTGACGATAGCCGGCAGAAAGTTCATCTTCGGCGAGCCGATAAAGCCGGCGACGAATTTGTTGACCGGATTGTAGTAAAGCGCCATCGGCGAACCCATTTGTTCGACTTTCCCGTAGTTCATGACCACGATTTTATCGGCCAGCGTCATCGCCTCCACCTGATCGTGCGTGACATACACCATAGTGGTCTTCAGCTCCTGGTGCAGACGGGCAATATGCAGGCGCATATCGACGCGCAGCTCCGCATCAAGGTTAGAGAGCGGCTCATCGAACATAAATACCCGGGGATTACGCACGATCGCCCGGCCAATGGCCACGCGCTGCCGCTGGCCGCCAGAGAGCTGCTTCGGTTTACGATCCAGCAGGTGCGAGAGCTGCAGCGTTTTAGCCACCATTTCCACCTGGCGACGGATCTCCGTTTTCGGCACTTTATTCACCTTCAGCCCGTAGCCCATGTTCTCTGCCACCGTCATGTGCGGATAGAGCGCATAGGACTGGAAGACCATCGCCACGCCGCGGCGGGCGGGCACGACATCATTCATCACCTCATCGCCGATCAGTACTTCTCCTTCGCTGACCTCTTCCAGCCCGGCAATCATGCGCAGTAGCGTCGATTTTCCACAACCGGAAGGGCCGACGAAGACGGCAAACTCGCCATCTTCAATATCGAGATTGACCTGGTGCAGCGTCACCGTGCTGCCGAACCTTTTGGTGACATTCCTCAGTCGTATATTGGACATCCACATTCCCCGGAGTGAGTAGCTGTTATTTGCCGTTGGCTTATCGCTATGTTGAGTGTGATTTGTATTACGTGTAACAAATCAGTGTGACGATGTTCAACAGCAGTAAAATCATGCCCTGACTATAACTTCCGCGGATTTTGCGCCATACAGGGACGTTTCATTTCTGCAAGGATGATCACACAACTGGCAGCTTATGGTAGTTTTATCAACGATCAAAGCGTAGCGTATAACAAAAGCGCATCAGAACATGTTTTCCACGTAATACGGCAGTTTGAAAAGATTTATTTTTCTAACTGGCAGACGGAATTCAAATAAAAACCATTAAATTGTTATACCTTCACATGAGGTTGATAATGAAAAAGAACACGCTTGCTGCACTGATCCTTACCACCCTGGCGGCGGGGCAACTCGCCAGCCTGCAGGCGCATGCCGCCGGGCAGCTTAACGTCTGGGAGGACATTAAAAAATCCGCTGGCATCAAAACCGCGGTTAGCGATTTTGAAAAGCAGTACAACGTGAAGGTCAATCTCCAGGAGATGCCCTACGCCCAGCAACTGGAAAAACTGCGCCTCGACGGCCCGGCGGGCATTGGGCCGGACGTGCTGGTGATCCCGAATGACCAGCTCGGCGGCGCCGTGGTTCAGGGACTACTCTCGCCGCTCAGCGTCGATCAGGCGAAACAGGATGCCTTTACGCCAGCCTCCATCAATGCCTTCCGCATGGACAACGCGCTGTATGGGATCCCGAAGGCGGTGGAAACCCTGGTGCTTATCTACAACAAGGACCTGATCGACAAGCCGCTGGACAGCCTGCAGGCCTGGCTGGACTACTCGAAAACCCAGCGCGAGCAGAACAAATACGGCCTGCTCGCCAAGTTTGACCAGATCTATTACAGCTGGGGGGCGATTGGCCCGATGGGCGGCTATATCTTTGCTAAAAACGACAGCGGCGGCTTTAACCCGCAGCAGGTGGGTCTCAATACCCCCGGCGCCGTGGAAGCCGTCACCTTCCTGAAAAAATTCTATGCCGAGAAGGTCTTTCCGGCGGGGATCCTCGGCGATAACGGGCTGAATGCCATCGATTCCCTGTTTACCGAGAAAAAAGCGGCGGCGGTGATCAACGGCCCCTGGGCCTTCCAGCCGTATGAAGCCGCTGGCATTAACTATGGCGTGGCGCCCCTGCCGACCCTGCCGGACGGCAAGCCGATGAGCTCCTTCCTCGGCGTCAAAGGCTATGTAGTATCGACCTGGAGTAAAGACAAAGCGCTGGCGCAACAGTTTATCGAGTTCATCAACCAGCCGCAGTATGTGAAAGCCCGCTATGTCGCCACTGGCGAAATTCCGCCGCTGAAGGCGATGATTGACGATCCGGTGATTAAAAACGACCAAAAGGCCAGCGCCGTCGCCATCCAGTCGGCGCGAGCGGTAGCGATGCCGGGCATTCCCGAGATGGGGGAAGTGTGGGGGCCGGCCAACGCCGCGCTTGAACTGAGCCTCACCGGTAAGCAGGCGCCGCAGGCCGCGCTTGATAACGCGGTGAAACAGATCACGATGCAGATCGAAGCGATGCAGGCCAGCAATCAGTAATTCACCGTCACGTGAAGTCACCGAGCGGGAGGGGGACCTCCCGTTTGTAGAAGGAGTCGAGTGTGAGCATCCATTCCAGCGAAAATTTTAGCGACGCACGCGGGCCCGGGCGCCATGCATGGTGCGGCCTGCTGCTGGCAATCGTGCCGGGTTTCGGTCAGTTTTATCATCGCCAGTGGCTGAAAGGGCTGGTCTTCCTGGTGCTGCTGAGCAGCTTTCTGGGGATTTTTTATGATTTCCTGCGTGAGGGGTTGTGGGGGTTATATACCCTGGGTGAAGAGGTACCGCGGGATAACTCTATCTTCCTGTTAGCCGAGGGGATTATCAGCGTGCTGATCGTCGCTTTCGGCGTGCTGATCTATTTTCTCTCGCTGCGGGATGCGTGGCTCAACGGCAAAAAACGCGATGAGGGGATCGCCCTCAACAGCGTGCGTAAGCAGTACCAGATGCTGCTGAGCGACGGCTTTCCGTACCTGATGATCACCCCGGGCTTTATTCTGCTGGTGTTTGTGGTGATCTTTCCGATTCTGTTCGGTTTCGCCATCGCCTTCACCAACTACAACCTGTACCACACCCCGCCGGCGAAGCTGGTGGACTGGGTGGGGCTGAAAAACTTTATTAATATTTTCACCCTCTCCATCTGGCGCTCCACTTTCCTGGATGTGCTGCAGTGGACCGTGGTGTGGACGCTGCTGGCGACCACCCTGCAGTGTACGGTGGGCGTGCTGCTGGCGATTCTGGTGAACCAAAAAGATCTGCGCTTTAAGCCGCTGATCCGCACCATCTTTATTTTGCCGTGGGCGGTGCCGGGGTTTGTCACCATTCTCGTTTTTGCCGGCATGTTCAACGACTCCTTCGGGGTCATCAACAACGCGATCCTGTCCTTTTTTGGCATCAGTCCGAAGGCATGGCTCACCGATCCGTTCTGGACCAAAACGGCGCTGATCATGATGCAGACCTGGCTTGGCTTCCCGTTTGTCTTTGCCATGACCACCGGCGTGTTGCAGGCGATCCCGGACGATCTGTATGAAGCGGCGACGATGGACGGCGCCAGCGCCTTTACCCGTCTGCGCACCATCACCCTGCCGCTGGTGCTGTATGCGATCGCGCCGATCATCATCACCCAGTACACCTTCAACTTTAATAACTTCAATATCATTTACCTGTTCAACAACGGCGGCCCTGCGGTGGCAGGCTCTAACGCCGGCGGGACGGATATTCTGGTGTCGTGGATCTATAAGCTGACGATGTCTTCGTCGCAGTACGCCATCGCGGCGACCATCACGATCCTGCTGTCGATCTTTGTCGTCGGCCTGGCGCTGTGGCAGTTCCGCGCCACCAAATCCTTCAAAAATGACGACATGGCGTAAGGGAAGCAACATGGCTCAATCACCCAGTATTAAACGCGAAAAGTGGATCCGGCTCTCTCTCACCTGGCTGGTGGTTATTCTGGTCTCAGTGGTGATTATCTATCCGCTGGTCTGGACGGTCGGGGCGTCGCTGAACGCCGGCAATAGCCTGCTCAGTACCTCAATCATTCCGGAAAATGTGTCGTTCCAGCACTATGCCGATCTGTTCAATGGCAATGTGAATTACCTCACCTGGTACTGGAACTCGATGAAAATCAGCTTCCTGACCATGGTGCTGACCCTGATTAGCGTTAGCTTTACCGCTTACGCTTTCTCCCGCTTCCGCTTTAAAGGGCGGCAGAACGGGCTGATGCTGTTCCTGCTGCTGCAGATGATCCCGCAGTTTTCCGCGCTGATTGCCATCTTTGTCCTGTCGCAACTGCTTGGCCTGATTAATAGCCATCTGGCGCTGGTGCTGATCTACGTCGGGGGGATGATCCCGATGAATACCTGGCTGATGAAAGGGTATCTCGACGCGATCCCCAAAGATCTGGATGAGTCCGCCCGCATGGATGGCGCCAGCAGCTTTCGCATCTTTATCGAGATCATCATGCCGTTGTCGAGGCCCATCCTCGCGGTGGTGGCGCTGTTCTCGTTCACTGGGCCGCTGGGGGATTTCATCCTCTCCAGCACCATCCTGCGTACCCCGGATAAATACACGCTGCCTATCGGTCTGTATAACCTGGTGGCGCAAAAAATGGGTGCCAGCTACACCACCTACGCGGCGGGGGCGGTGCTGATCGCCGTACCGGTGGCGATCCTCTACCTGGCGCTACAAAAATACTTCGTCTCCGGCCTGACCTCGGGCAGTACTAAAGGATAAGCACATGAAAAGATTCACACCCGCATGGCTTGCGGTTTGTCTGGCATGCAGTTTCTCCACCTCTTCTCTGGCCGCGGACGCGCTTGCAACCCGCGCGTTTCAGGGCATGCCGGCGGACTTTATCAAAGGCGCGGATATCTCCACGCTGCTGGACGCCGAAAAGCACGGGGCGACGTTCTACGATCAGAATAATCAGCGCAAGGATCCGATCGCTATTCTGAAAGAGAACGGCGTCAACTATGTCCGCCTCCGTCTGTGGGTGGATCCGCAATCGGCGAGCGGCGAGGACTATGGCGGAGGGAATAACGATCTGGCCACCACCCTGGCGCTGGCGAAACGGGCGAAAGCCCAGGGGATGAAGCTGCTGCTTGATTTTCACTACAGCGATTTCTGGACCGATCCCGGCAAGCAGTTCAAGCCGAAAGCCTGGGAAAAGCTGGATTACCCGCAGCTGAAAACGGCGATTCATGACTATACCCGCGATACCATCGCCCGCTTTAAGCAGGCGGGCGTGCTGCCGGATATGGTGCAGATCGGCAACGAAATCAACGGCGGCATCCTGTGGCCGGAAGGGAAAAGCTGGGGGCAGGGCGGCGGAGAGTTCGACCGGCTGGCTGGCCTGCTGAACGCGGCTATCGCTGGCCTGAAGGAGAACCTGCGCCAGGGCGAGCAGGTGAAAATCATGCTGCATCTGGCCGAAGGGACCAAGAACGATACCTTCCGCTGGTGGTTTGATGAGATCGACAAGCGCCATGTACCGTATGACGTGATTGGTCTGTCGATGTACACCTACTGGAATGGCCCGATCAGCGCCCTGAAGGCCAATATGGATGACATCAGCAAACGCTATAACAAAGACGTCATCGTCGTCGAGGCGGCCTATGCCTATACCCTGGCCAACTGCGATAACGCGGAAAATAGTTTCCAGGCGAAAGAGGAAAAGGATGGGGGATATCCCGCCAGCGTACAGGGGCAATATAACTATATTCACGATTTAATGCAGGCGGTGGTTGATGTGCCAGACCAGCGTGGTAAAGGTATTTTCTATTGGGAGCCTACATGGATTGCCGTGCCGGGAAATACCTGGGCCACCCCGGAGGGGATGAAATATATCCACGACGAGTGGAAAGAGGGTAATGCACGTGAAAATCAGGCGCTATTTGATTGCCAGGGAAAAGTATTGCCGTCGGTAAAAGTTTTTAATTAATTTTTTTGTCGTCTTTTTCAGGAAGTTTATTATGAATAAATTTGCACCTTTACATCCGAAGGTTAGTACGCTGCTGCATGGCGCGGATTATAATCCGGAGCAATGGGAGAATGACCCCGATATTATTGATAAAGACATTGCCATGATGCAGCAGGCAAAATGCAATGTGATGTCGGTGGGAATATTTAGCTGGGCGAAACTGGAGCCACGCGAAGGGGTATTTAATTTCGCCTGGCTGGATATTATCCTCGATAAACTGTATGCCGCCGGCATTCATGTCTTTCTGGCCACGCCGAGCGGCGCGCGTCCGGCGTGGATGTCGCAGCGCTATCCGCAGGTTCTGCGGGTGGGGCGCGATCGGGTGCCGGCCCTGCACGGCGGCCGTCACAACCACTGTATGTCGTCACCGGTCTATCGCGAGAAAACCCTGCAAATCAATACCCTGCTGGCAGAACGTTATTCCTCACACCCGGTGGTGCTGGGCTGGCATATTTCCAACGAATATGGCGGTGAATGCCATTGCGATCTCTGCCAGAACCGTTTTCGCGACTGGCTGAAGGCGCGTTACCAGACCCTGGAGAACCTCAACCAGGCCTGGTGGAGCACCTTCTGGAGTCATACCTATACCGACTGGTCGCAGATTGAATCGCCTGCGCCGCAGGGCGAGATGTCGATCCACGGTCTTAATCTTGACTGGCATCGCTTTAACACCGCTCAGGTGACCGATTTCTGCCGCCATGAAATTGCTCCGCTGAAGGCGGCGAATGCCTCCCTGCCGGTGACTACCAACTTTATGGAGTATTTCTACGATTACGACTACTGGCGGCTGGCGGAGGCGCTGGATTTCATCTCCTGGGACAGCTATCCGATGTGGCACCGCGATAAAGACGAAACCGCGCTGGCCTGTTACACCGCGATGTATCACGACATGATGCGCAGCCTGAAGGGCGGCAAACCGTTTGTGCTGATGGAGTCCACCCCGGGCGCCACCAACTGGCAGCCGACCAGCAAACTGAAGAAGCCGGGAATGCATATTCTTTCCTCGCTGCAGGCGGTGGCGCATGGCGCCGACTCGGTGCAGTATTTCCAGTGGCGGAAAAGCCGCGGTTCGGTTGAGAAATTTCACGGCGCAGTGGTCGACCACGTCGGACATATTGATACCCGCATTGGCCGCGAAGTCTGCCAGCTCGGCGAGATCCTCAGCAAGCTGCCGGAGGTGAGGGGCTGTCGCACCGAGGCGAAAGTAGCGATTATCTTCGACCAGCAGAACCGCTGGGCGCTGGATGACGCCCAGGGGCCGCGCAATCTTGGGATGGAATATGAGAAGACGGTCAACGAGCACTACCGCCCGTTCTGGGAGCAGGGCATCGCCGTCGATGTGATTGACGCCGATGTCGATTTAACGCCGTATCAGTTAGTGATTGCCCCGATGTTATATATGGTGCGCGACGGCTTTGCCGGTCGGGCGGAGGCGTTTGTCGCCAACGGCGGCCACCTGGTGACCACCTACTGGACCGGTATCGTCAATGAGTCCGATCTCTGCTATCTCGGCGGCTTCCCGGGCCCGCTGCGCAATCTGCTGGGGATCTGGGCGGAAGAGATCGACTGCCTGAATGACGGCGAGTTTAATCTGGTGCAGGGGCTTGCCGGGAATCAGTGCGGTCTGCAGGGCCCTTATCAGGTGCGCCATCTCTGCGAACTGATCCATATCGAGAGCGCCCAGGCGCTGGCCACCTACCGGGATGATTTTTATGCCGGACGGCCGGCTGTGACGGTGAACGCGTTCGGGAAAGGCAAAGCCTGGCATGTGGCCTCCCGTAACGATTTAGCCTTCCAGCGCGATTTCTTTACCGCCCTGAGCAAGGAGCTGGCCCTGCCGCGGGCGATAGCGACGGAGTTACCACCCGGCGTGGTGGCGACTGCGCGCACCGACGGTGACAACGCATTTATCTTCCTGCAGAACTACAGCGCGCAAAACCATACCCTGACCCTGCCGCAAGGGTATCGGGATTGCCTGACCGACGCGGCGGTATCGGCTCCACTGACCCTGACGGCATGGGATTGCCGTATTCTCCGTCGTCACGCGTAATTTCTTCTTCTCCACGCCTGCTCTGACGAGCAGGCTTTTTTTTATCTTAAACCTGGAGTTTATTATGGTGAGTTTAAAATCCTTCCTGCACTATTTCTCCCCAGCGCGTCCGGCACAGCCATTAAGCGAGGCGGAAAAACAGCAAATCGAGGCGCTTATTCAGGCCTTTGGTGGCGAAGCGAATATTACGCAAGTGGACGCCTGTATTACCCGTCTGCGGGTTAGCGTTCGCCATCTTGCGGCCGTGGACTCCGAAGCATTACAGCAGCAGGGCGCGCTAGGGGTTATTATTCTTGGTCAGCAGGTGCATGCTATTTTCGGTAAACAGTCCGATGCGCTGCGTCAGCTTCTGGATGAACATTTTGCCGCCCGGAAATAAATAAAACGGGATAACCTGAAAGCAGGTTATCCCGAAAATAAGACAAAGACAGCAGTGGCAATAAAGTTTACCGGAAGATAATTAACAGTCTTACAGCAGGAGATAAAAATAACGTATGAGTCTTAGCCGTGCGCGATTACCACCAGGCCTCAACCTGCACGCCGAAATTCCAGGTATTATTCGCCGTCTGGTCTTCAAACGGTTTACCATCTTCGGAATCATTCAAATATGAAGCAAAAATGCGTAATTCCGGACGTGACATAAAGTCTGGCCCGTCCGCCAGGCCCAACGCAATGGTGTATTTCTCACCGGCCTGTTTGTAGCTGGTGCCATTGTTGTAGCTGTCTTTCTGATAGAAACCGCCGACTTCGCCAATCAGGCGCACGTAGTCGGTGAACTGGTACTGCCCGCGGGCGACCAGCGACAGCATCCGCGTTTTGTCGGTATAGTCGGTAATGTCATCCGCCGAGCCCCAGGTCAGAACGTGGTTGATAGAAAACTTCTCTGTAATCGGGATCAGGCCGGTGTTAATCACGCGATAACCGGTGGCGTCGTTCACGTAGTTCCACATATCGTACCAGCCGCCGCCCTGGGAGACCATGTTCTGCGCCAGGCCTTTGTTGGCGTACTGCAGCACGGTTTTGTTATAGCCGCCCAGCATATCCTGACTGATTTCACCGGTCAGCATGACGCCGTTGTCAGCATCGTACAGTCCGCCGTAGCTATCCTGTTTTTTGGTGGTGTTTGGCATCGCGTAGTCGATACCGAATTCGGTCCACGAGCCCGTCCATGGCTTCCAGCCCGCGTAGCGTAAATCGATATAGTTGATATTGACGTTACTGTCGCCATCGACGCGATAGTCAACATCGTTGGCATCGCCGCGGATCCAGGCCAGCGAGACGGCGCCCGGGCCGAGGGTGTAGTTTTCCACCCCGGCTCCGGAGCCGGAAATGTTCCAGTATTTGGTATCGATGATATGCAGATCATGGCGCTGGTAGTAACGTTTACCGCCCCAGATCACCGCATTCGGATCGCCAGGGATCAGCCCCTTTATCTGCAGGTTCAACTGACGTAAGCCGAACTGTGCATCATCGTTCAGCGTGGTTTCATTATCGTTAGAGCCGTCGGAGACCATGCTGACCATACTGTCGAGATAGAAGCTGACGTCATCTTTCTTATAGACCTCAGAGCCCAGCTCCAGCTCGCCGTAGGTATCCGACTCGTTCCCCAAACGGCCCAGCTTATTTTTTTGCCATTCCGCTTCGCTACCGTCGCCGGAGACCCCAACCCCGGCGCGCATATAGCCATGGAAATCGATCGTTGGGATCGCGGCGGTGGCCGCAAACGCGGAAGGAGCGATTAGCGCAGCGGCTAACGCGACTGAAAGGGCGCGCAGTGTAGTGTTCATCTCTATCCTCTTATTGTTTTGTATTACGTTCACATAACTGGTGTCATAAAATGCCTAAATGTAACTTCAGGCAAATGAGATATGATTATTGTGTGACTAACTGCAAATAATCACGGTGGTTTTTGTTGCGATGGGTGAGATGATTCACAATTCGTTGTATTGTGAACGTAATACTTTTATCGCTATTGTTTTGCAGTGAGAGGTGGCGGTGAGCGTTTTTTCAAATGGCCCCTGTTACAATCATGGGATAACAACATAAGGAACCGGACCATGAAGTCTAAAAGCGCTACTCTGGAAGACGTCGCACGCCATGCGGGCGTCTCTTACCAGACCGTGTCCAGGGTACTCAACAAATCAGCTAATGTATCCGAAGCGACGCGTCGCAAGGTGGAGAAATCGATAGAGGCCTTACGCTATGTGCCAAACCGGCTGGCGCAGCAGCTGGTGGGGAAGGAGAGCCAGACGGTCGGGCTGGTGACTATTTCTCTGGCCTGGCATGCGCCTTCCCAGGTGGCGGCGGCGGTAAAACGCTATGCCAACCTGGAAGGTTACCAGGTTCTGATTTCGATGATCGATGAGAGCGTCAACCAAAGCATCCAGGATTCCATCAATGAGCTGAAATCTCAGCGGGTGGATAAAGTCATTATCAACGTGCCGCTGGAGACCGAACAGGCGCAGAAAATCGCTGCTGACAACGATGATATCGTCTGCCTGTTTCTCGACGTTGATCCCTACAGCTCCGTGTTTAACGTTTCGTTTAACCCGGCGGACGGCACCCGGGCCAGCGTCAAATATCTCTATGAGATGGGGCATCGGGAGATCGCCCTGCTGGCGGGGCCGGACAGCTCAGTCTCGGCCAAACTCCGGTTAAAAAGCTGGCTGGAGACCCTGGATGGTTACGGTCTGAAGCCGGTGACCGTCCTGCACGGCAACTGGGATGCGCAGAGCGGCTACGCCGGCGCGCTGCAGATGCTGCGCGAAACGCCTAATTTCAGCGCTGTGCTGGTGGGTAATGATCAGATGGCGCTGGGGGTGCTCAGCGCCTTCCATCAGCATCAGGTGGCGGTGCCGGGTGAGAAGTCGGTTATTGGCTATGACGATACCTACGAAAGCTCCTTTTTCTATCCGGCGCTGAGTACCGTGTCGCTCGACCTCGACCTGCAGGGGAAAGAGGCGGTGCGGCGGATCCTCGCCAGCACCAGTGGGGCGCCTCATACCTCATCCATTCTGCCGGCGCGCCTGGTGATACGCCATTCCAGCGGCGCCCGAATCGAGCAGGGAAAAGATCTGCAGGCCATTGCAGAACAGCTCCGCGCCATCGCCCACCGTCTGGCACCCTGACGCCAAAGGCGGGGAAACTCGCCTTATCACCTTACTCTTAAATTGAGCAGGGTTGATCTTTGTCACAGCACGGCGTACCCTTAATGTTATGTTATAACGTAATGAAGAGGTCAGCATGAAAGCCCATATCCATCCTCCCTATCGTACGGTGGTGTTTCACGACACCAGCGCGAATGAGTATTTTAAAGTCGGCTCAACTATCCGCACCGATCGCGTGATTGAACTCGATGGCGAAACTTTTCCGTATGTGACGATCGACGTCTCCTCGAAATCGCATCCGTACTACACGGGCAAACAAAAAACCTTCGCCAATGAAGGCAGTGCAGCCCGATTCCGCCAGCGCTTCGGCGGCTTTATTGATGCGAAAAGGAAAGCATGATGCAGGTCGTCAACTCATTACGTAGCGCTAAACAGCGCCACCCGGATTGCCAGCTGGTTAAACGCAAAGGGCGGCTGTACGTTATCTGTAAGAGCAACCCCCGCTTCAAAGCGGTGCAGGGGCGCAAAAAACGCCGTTAACGGAAACTCTCCAGCGAGCGGCGCTGTTGGCCGTCGGCGGTAAAATTGTCGGCGGCCAGCCATTGGCGCATGGCGTTATCCAGCTCCGGCCATTCGCCGTCTATCACCGAAAACCAGTCCGTGTCCCGGTTGTGTCCTTTACTCACCAGCGCCTGGCGAAAACGTCCTTCGTACTGAAACCCCAGCCGCCTTGCCGCCCGGGCTGATGGGATATTAAGACTGTTGCATTTCCATTCATAGCGACGGTAGCCGAGCGTATCAAAGACATACTGCATCAACAGCCAGTGCGCTTCGGTGGCCATGGCCGTTCGGCTCAGTAACGGTGAAAAATGCACATGCCCCACCTCTACCACACCGTGAGCGATATCGATACGCATTAACGCCAGCGAGCCGACCGCTTTCCCTCGCTGCTGGTCAAGGACGGCAAAATGAATCGGGTCTGCCAGCGTGGCGACCTGCTCCACCCAGGCACTGAATTCTGCAAGGTTGCTCTCAGGTTCACGCAGCAGCCACGTCCAGCTGCGGGCGTCTGGCGCCAGCTGGTGAGCGGCGAACAGATCGCTGGCATGAGCAAGAGTCAGCGGTTCGAGTCGACAACGGCTGCCCTGTAATACCTGTCGTGTCGGCCAGGGGCGCGGCTGCCAGTCAGGCAGCGCGACGCCGAGCGCCTGGCCAAACTGATTATATTCGCACATTGCGGTTTCCTTATTGGGGATTTACAGGCAGCATACGCGCTCACTGGTTCCATAAAAAGAGCCATTAGAGTATGTTTTTATGGGGCCACGAGGAGGCAATATGAATATACCGGACGAGGGGTTTTTTACGCTGTTGACGCAGGGGATGCGGAACCGCACGGTCGAAACCTTACAGCGCGCCCTTTACCACACCTTACGTGACGCTATCCTGCAGGGAACCCTGACGGCCCGCTGCCGTTTACCCGGATCGCGGGTGATGGCCGAACGGCTACACCTGTCGCGGAATACGGTCAATGCCGCACTGGAACAGCTGGCGCTGGAGGGGTACCTGACACGGAGCCGTCAGGGAACGCAGGTGGCACCACTCGCCTCCTGCCGCCAGGAGGCGGGTCAGATGCCGCCCGTCGTGCTGCCTGAGCGGCTGCAAAGGCTGCCAGCCGCGATGCGCCGCGACTCACCGACGCTGGCATTTACGCCAGGCATGCCGGCGGTAAACTATTTCCCGCTGCCGCTGTGGCGGCGACTGATGGATAACGTGCTACGCGAAGATGGTAGCGCGCTGCTGGGTTATGGCGAAGCCGCGGGCGATCCTTTGCTGCGAGAGGCTATCGCTCGTCATCTGGCGCTCTCCCGGGGCATCCGGTGCGATATCCGGCAGATCGTCATCACCGAAGGCGCGCTGGAAGGCGTCAACTTATGCGCCTCGCTACTGACCAACCCGGGCGACAGCGTGTGGCTGGAAGAACCGGGGTACCTGGGGGCGAGGAGTGGCTTTCAGCGGGCGGGACTGCGGGTCAGAGGAATGGCTGTCGACGATGAAGGGATGTGTATTGCCAACGGCGTCGCGGAGCCGCCCCGGCTCATTTTCACCTCTCCTTCACACCAGTATCCCTGTGGGAGCATCATGAGCGCCGGGCGCCGTCTGGCGCTCGTGGAATATGCCCGCCGGCACGGGGCGTGGATTGTGGAGGATGACTACGACAGCGAGTTTCGCCATAGCGGAGAACCGATCCCGGCGATGCTGGGAATGGTGCCTGATGCCCCGGTGGTCTATCTCGGCACCTTCAGCAAAACGCTGTTTCCGGCGTTGCGTATCGGTTTTATGGTTATGCCGCCCGCGCTGGCGGATGCTGCTCAGGACGCCATTGGCGCGCTGCTGCGCGGGGGACACCGTGCTGAACAGCGGGCGCTGGCCAGCTTTATCGAGAAGGGACACTATGCGCGCCATCTGGCGGCGATGCGCCGCCTGTACCGTAAACGTCAGCAACAGCTGCGCGAGGCGCTGGCGCAAGAGATAACCGTGCCGTGCGACGTTCTCGGCGGGGGAGGGGGGATGCACCTGACGGTGGCGATGGAGGGCGTTAATGACCGGACGCTTGCGCAGCAGGCGCGCCAGTTTCAGCTGGCGCCCGCCGCGTTAAGTCATTTCTATCTCGACCCGCAGCGAGCGCGGAGCGGACTGGTGCTTGGGTATGGCAATACCTCTGCTTCTCGCTATCTCCCGGCGCTGCGGACCCTAAATCGCCTTATTGCGCAGCACCGGCGCGCGTGAGGGTAAAGACATCGTAGAAGGAGAGCTCGCCTTTGGTGGCGACCATCTTTTTGAGCTGCGCCTTCTGCTCGCTATCGACGTCTGGCGACTGCAGGATACGGTCGATCAGCTGCCGGGGGACAAAGCGGGTGTTGTACCATTCCCCGTTGTAGCACACGCGAAAGTCGAGGACATCGATATCCTCGTAGCGATAGCGTGGATAGACGTCAAAGAAGAAAAAGGCGTTGAACAGAATGAACAGCACCACCAGCAACCAGACCGAGTCTACCAGCGTTTCAGAGCGCAGCATGACCACCAGCGTCGCCAGAAACGCGGCATACATGGCAACAAACAGTCCCGGATGATTGCGGATAAAACTGATGCTAAAACGCGGGCGATTATCGCGTTTTTCCTGGACGTTGAGTTCGTCAATGGTGTGAATCAGCAGGCGTTGTATTTCTGTCATCTTGGTCCTCGAATTCTGCAATGAGCCTGCCGCGCCCGGCGGACCAGGCGCGGCAGGCTCAGCCTGAAGGCTATTTTATGTTGCAATATTCTGCGGAGAAAGTAACAGATCAGTTACAGAAAAGCATAACAGTTACGGATTTGTCGGCGGAAGGCGCTTAATGATCTGTGCCGGGTTACCGCCGACGACGGTACAGGCAGGGACGTCTTTGGTGACCACCGCGCCGGACGCAATGACCGCATTATCGCCAATGGTCACGCCGGGATTGATCACTGCCCGACCCCCAATCCACACATTGTGGCCAATAGTTACCGGCTTGCCGTATTCCTGGCCGCTATTACGCGCATCGGCGTCCAGCGGATGAGTGGCGGTATAAATATGGACGCCTGGCGCCAGCATACAGTTATCGCCAATATGGATAGGGCAGACGTCGAGCATCACGCAGTCAAAATTGGCGTAAAAACCGGCGCCGAGAAAAATATTATAACCATAGTCGCAGCGAAAGCTTGGCTCGATATACGCATCGCCGGCGCGAGCGAACAGCTCGGCCAGAATATGCTGACGTTGTTCCTGGTCATCCGGGGCGGAATGATTATAACGGTGCAACAACTGTCTGGCGCGCAGGCGATCGGCGCGAAGCGTTGGGTCGCCAGATAAATAGAGCTCACCGGCGATCATTTTGCGTTTTTCTTCACTCATGGGTCTTCCTTATACCTGACTGTTGATGGCCGTAGCAGTATAAAAAAGAAACCGGTTACAGGGTTGCTGTTGGCTGAATGATGTGATGTCTATCACAAAGATACCCTATGGCGGCTGACCCGTACCGTCCGGCCAGCAGACCACGTAGTACGCGTAAATTAGCGGATAAATTTCCAGACAGAAGTCGGGATTTTATCGTATAGCTTATTCATGGTCAGTTCCGCCAGACGATGGTCGGCAGCTGAGTAAAATACCGCCAGCTCATTATCAGACAGTTCATATTTATTTTTTTCAATGACGCGCTCCAGCGTGTCAATTGTCTGGCAACGACGTAAGCGCATCAAATAGTCTGTTTTAGTTAATGGCTTATCAGACATAATTCCACCTTTTGATTGTAATAATTCTAACACGATAGACTGGCCGGGTTTTCCCGGCTGGCGTTGACAAAGCAACGAAATAGTCGGTTACCGGATTTTTTCCACTTTTGCAAATCCGTAGAGTTAATGCCGTAGTTACTGAACAACGTAAAAGTGTCGTCCAGATATTCGTCTACCTGAGCGATCAGCTTATTATCCTCTGCATACTTAATTTTATAATTAAGAGCGAATGTGGCAATGTGCTCGATCAATTCATTTAACTGGAGATTGACAGCCGACGTCGGGTCGTTGACCCAGCCATGGTTGCTCTCTTCCAGGTTTGCAAGGCAGTCATGATACAGCGTTTCGCAGAGAAAGCGTAGCTGTGCAATATCATGTCTTTTTGGCGAGTATTCGTCCATAACGCATCCCCTTTTGAGTGGTTTAAACGACGACTAGCAAACACCGTTGTGGGATGAACACGACTAACTGACCTGACACTAACTGAGTAATCCTGCTGATTTAACTATAATCCACTCTCCAACAGATTTCATCGTGCTATTACGAAAAATTACAATTATCAGAGAGAAATTATCTTAAAAATAGACGAATTAATTTCGCAGGCGCTGGCCCACAGCCGGAGAAATAGAGAAATCTTATGAATCATTGGTTTAAGGCAGGCAGCTGTCGCGTTCAGAAACCGCCGACCCGTGGATAATGATAGTAAGATTATTCCTGGTAAATGAGTGTTTGCCGATCCCGAGTTGTTGAACAAGCTGCTAAAAATAGCCTGCGCCATATCAATATATATTAAATGCAGAACGAAAAATAAACAATGGCAATATGTGCCTTGCCAGCCAGTGATAAAAAAGGGCCGCGGTAGCGGCCCTTTGTTCAGGAGTGAAGATTAATGATGCTCAACCTGATGGCTGTGCTCTATATCTTCCGTTTTTTTGCTAAAGCGGCGACGAACCACCACAAAGAACACCGGCACGAAGAAGATCGCCAGGATCGTCGCGGTCACCATCCCGCCCATTACGCCTGTACCGACGGCGTTCTGCGCACCGGAGCCGGCGCCGGAGCTGATAACTAGCGGCATTACCCCGAGGATGAACGCCAGAGATGTCATCAGGATTGGACGTAGACGCATACGTACTGCTTCAAGCGTCGCCTCAATCAGCCCTTTGCCCTCTTTCTCCATCAGGTCTTTGGCGAATTCAACGATCAATATTGCGTTCTTCGCCGACAGGCCGATGGTGGTCAGCAGACCCACCTGGAAGTAAACGTCGTTGGTTAGCCCGCGGAAGGTGGCGGCTAACAGCGCACCGACCACACCCAAGGGGACGACCAGCATAACCGAGAACGGAATCGACCAGCTCTCATACAGCGCCGCCAGACACAGGAAGACGACAATCAGCGAAATGGCATACAGGGCAGGGGCCTGGTTGCCGGACAGTCGCTCCTGATAAGACATCCCGGTCCAGTCGTAGCCGATACCGGAAGGCAGTTTACCCGCCAGCTCTTCCATCAGCGCCATCGCCTCACCGGTACTCTTGCCTGGCGCGGCCTGACCGAGGATTTCCAGTGACGGCAGACCGTTGTAGCGTTCCAGACGCGGCGAACCGTATTCCCAACGCGAGGTCGAGAAAGCAGAGAACGGCACCATCTGACCATCGCTGCCGCGAACATACCACTTGCCGATATCTTCCGGCAGCATACGGTATTTCGCTTCGGACATGATGTACACTTTCTTCACGCGGCCGCGGTCGATAAAGTCGTTGACATAGCTTCCGCCCCAGGCTGCGCCCAGCGTGGTGTTAATGTCGCTGATGGAGACGCCCAGCGCCTGAGCTTTCTCCTGATCGATATCGATTTTAAACTGCGGTGTATCTTCCAGACCGTTAGGGCGCACGCCGGTCAGCACGTCAGGATGCTGCGCCACCATGCCAAACAGTTGGTTACGCGCCTGGGTCAGTTTTTCGTGGCCCAGACCGCCCTGGTCAATCAGCTCGAAGTCAAAGCCGGTCGCGGTACCCAGTTCAACGATAGCCGGCAGGTTAAAGGCGAAGACCATCGCATCTTTAATCTGCGAGAAGTAGCCCATTGCTCTCGCGGTGATCGCTTCAACTTTGTTTTCCTCACCCGGACGCTGGCTCCAGTCTTTCAGCGAAACGAACGCGATACCGGTGTTCTGGCCGCGGCCGGCGAAACCGAAGCCGTTAACCGCAAACACGGATTCCACGTTATCCTTCTCTTTGGTGAGATAGTAATTCGTCATCTCATCCAGCACTTTCTGCGTACGCTCCTGGGTGGCGCCGGCAGGCAGCTGCGCCATACTCAGGAATACACCCTGGTCCTCGTCCGGCAGGAACGAGCTCGGCAGACGGACGAACAGCCATGCCATACCCACCACGATGATCAGATACAGCACCAGATAACGACCGGTGCTGCGCAGAATGTTGCCTACGCTGTCGGTGTAATGGTGCGTGCTCTTATCAAACATGCGGTTAAACCAGCCGAAGAAGCCGGTGGTCGCGCCATGGCTGCCTTTCTGAATGGGTTTCAGCATCGTGGCGCACAGCGCCGGCGTCAGGATTAACGCCACCAGTACCGACAGCGCCATCGCGGAAACGATAGTGATGGAGAACTGGCGATAGATGGCCCCGGTTGAGCCGCCGAAGAACGCCATCGGGATAAATACCGCCGACAGCACCATCGCGATACCTACCAGCGCGCCCTGAATCTGTCCCATCGATTTACGCGTCGCTTCTTTCGGCGGCAGACCCTCTTCCGCCATCACGCGCTCGACGTTCTCTACCACCACGATGGCGTCATCCACCAACAGGCCGATGGCGAGCACCATCCCGAACATCGTCAGGGTGTTTATCGAGAAGCCAAACGCCGCCAGCACCGCGAAGGTGCCTAACAGGACCACCGGTACCGCGATGGTGGGGATCAGGGTGGCGCGGAAGTTCTGCAGGAACAGATACATGACCAGGAACACCAGGATGATCGCTTCCACCAGCGTTTTAACCACTTCGTGAATAGAAATTTTCACGAACGGGGTGGTGTCATACGGGTAAACGATCTTCATCCCCGACGGGAAAAACGGCTCCATCTTCGCCAGTTCAGCGCGAATAGCGTTGGCGGTATCCAGCGCGTTCGCGCCGGTAGCCAGTTTAATACCCAGACCGGATGCCGGCTGGCCGTTAAACTTCGCCACTACGTCATAGCTTTCGCCGCCCAGCTCAATTTTGGCGACATCACGCAGACGAACCTGGGAACCGTCCTGGTTCACCTTCAGCAGGATGTTGCCAAACTCTTCCGTATTGGTCAGACGCGTCTGCGCGATGATCGAGGCGTTAAGCTGCTGACCTTTCACCGGCGGCGTACCGCCTAACTGGCCCGCGGCCACCTGGGCGTTCTGCGCTTTCAGGGCGCTGATCACATCCACCGGCGTAAGCTGGAAGTTGTTCAGTTTGTTTGGATCCATCCAGATACGCATCGCATACTGGGAACCGAATAGCTGAACGTCGCCGACGCCGCTGGTACGGCTAATCGGATCCTTCATGTTGGCCGCCACGTAGTCCGAAATGTCGTCCTGGTTCATGGTGCCGTTGGTGTTAATGACGCCGACAACCATCAGGAAGCTGCTGGACGCTTTCTCAACGCTAATCCCTTGCTGCTGTACTTCTTGCGGCAGCAGAGGCGTCGCCAGCGCCAGCTTGTTCTGAACCTGAACCTGGGCGATATCCGGATCGGTACCGGATTCGAAGGTCAGCGTAATGGTTGCCGTACCGGTGGAGTCGCCATTTGAGGACATGTACATCAGGTGATCGATACCGTTCATATTCTGTTCGATAACCTGAGTTACGGTGTTCTGCACCGTTTCGGCGTCAGCACCGGGGTACATGGCGGTAATGGAAATTGCTGGCGGCGCAATCGTCGGATATTGCGCCACCGGCAATTTGAGGATCGATAATCCCCCAGCCAGCATGATGATAATGGCGATCACCCATGCAAATATGGGGCGATCGATAAAGAAATTAGGCATGTCTTAACGGCTCCTGTTTAAGTTAAGACTTGGTTTGTTCTGATGGCGCGTTGCCTGCGGCTTGCTGTTTATCATCAGAAGCTACTTCCTGCGCTTTTACCTGCACACCTGGTTTGATTTTTTGCAGGCCGGTGACGATAACGCGATCGCCGGATTTCAGACCGTCAGTGACCAGCCATTTATCGCCGATCGCCTGAGAAGCAGTGACCTGGCGGACTTCGACTTTATCGCCTTCCCCCACTACCATGACGCTGGCGTCGCCGCGCGGCGTACGGGTAACACCCTGTTGCGGTACCAGCAGGGCGTCAGGGTTAATCCCTTCTTCCAGACGGGCACGGACGAACATCCCCGGTAGCAGGGTGTGATCCGGGTTCGGGAAAATAGCGCGTAGCGTGATTGAGCCGGTGGTCTGATCGACGGTGACATCCGAGAATTCCAGCGTGCCGGACTGTGGATACTTAAGACCGTCATTAGTCACCAGCTCCACTTTCGCTTTGCCGTTTTCCTGTTTCAGGCGGCCGTCGGCTAGCTCCTGCTTCAGGCGCAGGAAATCATTGCTCGACTGGGTGACGTCAACATAGATCGGATCCAGCTGCTGAACGGTTGCCAGGGCGGTCGTTTGACCATTCTGTACCAGCGCCCCTTCGGTCACGGCGGATTTACCGATCCGGCCGCTGATCGGCGAGGTGACTTTGGTGTAGGCCAGATTGATGCGCGCGGTTTCAACGGCAGCTTTCGCCGCGACCACGGCCGCATTGCTCTGCTGCGCCGTCGCAACGGCGGTATCGTAGTCTTGTTGACTAATATATTTGGTGCCCAACAGTTTCTGATAACGCTTGACCGTCAGTTGATCCATGTTTGCCGCCGCCTGGGCTTTTGCCAGGTCGCCTTTGGCGCTGTCATAGCTGGCCTGATAGGTGGCTGGATCGATCTGATACAGGGAGACGCCGGCCTGGATATCGCTACCTTCCACGAAGTTACGTTTTAAAATAATGCCACTGACCTGAGGACGGACTTCCGCAATGCGATAGGCGCTGGTGCGGCCTGGCAGTTCGGTGGTTATTTGTAGAGGTGCGGATTTGAGCGTCACAATACCGACTTCCGGCATGTGCTGGGCTCCCTGTTGAGCCGGTTTATCGTCACATCCTGTTAGCGCTAAGCTGCCTGAGAGCATCAGAACGACCGCCAGAGGCGTTAACCCTCTGTTTTTGTTCATATGTAAACCTCGAGTGTCCAATTTCAAAATGTTCAGTGGCTCAAACAACCACAAACCCACTACAGTCTTTCTATTATGGTCATGCTATGGTACATACATTCACAAATGTATGTAAACGTAACCTCTGTAAAGTCATTAACCTATGGCACGAAAAACCAAACAACAGGCACGTGAAACCCGGCAACTGATTCTGGATGTTGCTCTGCGTCTGTTTTCGCAGCAAGGCGTATCATCTACCTCGTTGGCAACAATTGCAAAAGCTGCGGGTGTAACGAGGGGGGCTATCTACTGGCATTTCAAGAATAAATCAGATTTATTCAACGAAATTTGGGAGCTGTCAGACGCCAGTATTAGCGATCTCGAAATTGAGTATCGGGCAAAATTCCCCAACGATCCACTCTCAGTTATCAGGGAGATTCTAGTCTATGTTCTTGAAGCGACAGTGACAGAAGAACGTCGACGATTAATGATGGAGATTATCTATCATAAGTGTGAGTTCGTCGGTGAAATGACCGTGGTGCAGCAGGCCCAGCGGCAGCTCTCCCTGGCGAGTTATGAGCGTATCGAGCAGACCTTGAAAGAGTGCATCGCGGCGAAGCTGCTGCCCGCCAATTTACTCACCCGGCGGGCGGCCGTGTTAATGCGCAGCTACCTTTCCGGGCTGATGGAAAACTGGCTGTTTGCCCCCGATTCGTTCGACCTGCATGCGGAAGCGCGGGACTACGTCGCTATTCTGCTGGAGATGTATCAATTCTGCCCGACGCTACGCGGCCCGGAGAGCTTGTCAGCTTAAAGGTAGCGCGCGGATGGGCGTGAATTTTTAGCGCCGTCCGCCGCTATTCGCCAGCGCTGAGAAGTGCTATTCTGCGCGCTTGCGACGACCCCCGGTATTCTCCGGCATTTGCATTCATTCATATTAACTATGCTGCACACGATCTCCAGGCAACGCGCCACGTTCATCTTTATTATCACGCTGCTCTGTTTTATTGGCCTTTTCAGCCCAGTCCAGGGCCGCGCCGCGGATCTCCCCGATCGGGCAGAGGTGCAGAGCCAGCTCAATACGTTAAACAAGCAAAAAGAACTGACTCCGCAGGACAAACTGGTCCAGCAGGATCTGACTCAGACGCTGGAAACGCTGGATAAAATCGAGCGTATCAAAAGCGAGACGGCACAGCTGCGACAGCAGGTCGAGCAGGCGCCGGCGAAGCTGCGCCAGGCGGTGGAGAGCCTCAATAACCTGAGCGATGTCCCGAACGACGACGCGACGCGCAAAACGCTAAGTACGCTCTCCCTGCGTCAGCTGGAGTCGCGCGTCACCCAGACGCTGGACGATCTGCAGAATGCGCAAAACGATCTGGCGACCTATAACAGCCAGCTGGTTTCCCTGCAAACGCAGCCGGAACGCGTGCAAAATGCGATGTTCAACGCCTCCCAGCAGCTGCAGCAGATCCGCAATCGTCTGAATGGCACCTCGGTGGGCGACGAGACCCTACGCCCGACCCAGCAGGTGCTGTTGCAGGCTCAACAGGCATTGCTCAACGCGCAGATCGAGCAACAGCGCAAGAGCCTCGAAGGCAACACTATCCTGCAGGATACCCTGCAGAAGCAGCGTGACTACGTCACCGCCTGGAGCAACCGGCTGGAGCATCAGCTACAGCTGCTGCAGGAGGCCGTGAACAGCAAACGGCTGACCCTGACCGAGAAAACCGCCCAGGAGGCGGTTACCCCCGACGAAACGGCGCGTATTCAGGCCAACCCGCTGGTCAAGCAGGAGCTGGATATTAACCATCAGCTCAGCGAGAAGCTGATCCAGGCAACAGAGAACGGTAACCAGCTGGTGCAGCGCAATATCCAGGTCAAAAACTGGCTCGACCGCGCGCTGCAGTCTGAACGGGATATTAAAGAGCAAATTTCAGTTCTGCGGGGGAGCCTGCTGCTGTCGCGTATTCTTTACCAACAGCAACAGACATTACCGTCGGCGGATGAGCTGCAGGATATGACCAACCGCATCGCCGACCTGCGGCTTGAACAGTTTGAGGTGAACCAGCAGCGCGACGCGCTGTTCCAGAGCGATGCCTTTGTCGCCAAACTGGAGGAGGGACACAGCAGCGAAGTGAACGATGAAGTCCACGCCGCGCTACTGGAAGTGATCGACATGCGTCGCGAACTGCTTGATCAGTTCAACAAACAGTTGGGTAACCAGCTGATGATGGCCATCAACCTGCAGATCAACCAGCAGCAGCTGATGAGCGTCTCGAGCAGTCTGAAGGAAATTCTGACCCAGCAAATTTTCTGGGTGAACAGCAATAAACCGATGGACTGGGAGTGGATTAAGGCCTTCCCGGAGGCGCTGAAAGGTCAGTTTAAGGCGATGAAAATCACCGTGAACTGGGAAAAAGCGTGGCCTGCGGTGTTTGTCGCTTTCCTGGCCGGTTTACCGCTGCTGTTGATTGCCGGCCTCATCCGCTGGCGTCTGCAGTGGCTCAAGGATTATCAGGCAAAGCTTGCTTCCCAGGTGGGACAGCTGCGCAACGATACCCAACTGCATACGCCGAAGGCGATCCTGATCGATCTGATCCGCGCCTTACCGGTGGTGCTGTTGATTCTGGCTATCGGTCTGATCTTACTCACCATGCAGTTAAATATTAGCGGACTGCTGTGGGCGTACAGTAAAAAGCTGGCTATGTTCTGGCTGGTGTTTGGCCTGTGCTGGAAAGTGCTGGAAAAGAACGGCGTCGCGGTCAACCACTTTAATATGCCGGCGCAGTTGACCAGCCACTGGCGGCGGCAGATTGTTCGCGTCAGCCTGGCGCTGCTGCCGCTGAATTTCTGGTCGGTGATTTCCGAACTGTCGCCGCTGAACCTGATGGACGACGTGCTGGGGCAGTTGGTGATTTTCTTCAACTTACTGCTGATCGCGGTGCTGGTTTGGCCGATGTGCCGGGAAAGTTGGCGCGATAAAGAGTCGCACAGCCTGCGCCTGCTGACGATCACGGTGTTGTCTATCGTTCCGGTGGCCCTGATGGTGCTGACGGCAACCGGCTACTTCTACACGACGCTGCGTCTGGCGGGACGCTGGATCGAGACCGTGTATCTGGTGATGATCTGGAACCTGCTGTACCAGACCGTGCTGCGCGGCCTGAGCGTGGCGGCGCGGCGTATCGCCTGGCGCCGCGCGCTGGCGCGCCGTCAACATCTGGTGAAGGAAGGGGCGGAAGGCGCCGAGCCGCAGGAAGAGCCAACTATCGCTCTCGAGCAGGTCAACCAGCAGACGCTGCGCATCACCATGTTGGTGATGGTCGCGCTGTTCGCGGTGATGTTCTGGGCGATTTGGTCTGATTTGATCACCGTTTTCGCCTACCTCGACAGCATTACCCTCTGGCACTACAACGGCACCGAGGCGGGGGCCAGCGTGGTGCGCAGCGTGACGATGGGCAGTTTGTTGTTCGCCATTGTGGCGTCAATGGTCGCCTGGGCGCTGATCCGCAACCTGCCGGGTTTGCTGGAGGTGCTGGTGCTGTCGCGGCTCAACATGCGTCAGGGGACCTCCTACGCCATCACCACCATTCTCAACTATGCGATTATCGCTATCGGGGCGATGACGGTATTCGGGGCGCTGGGCGTCTCCTGGGATAAACTGCAATGGCTGGCGGCCGCGCTGTCGGTTGGTTTAGGTTTTGGTCTGCAGGAGATCTTCGGTAACTTTGTCTCCGGCCTTATCATTCTGTTCGAACGTCCGGTGCGCATTGGGGATACGGTCACTATCGGAACCTTCTCGGGGACGGTAAGCAAAATCCGTATTCGCGCCACCACCATCACCGACTTCGATCGCAAAGAGGTGATTATCCCGAACAAGGCGTTCGTTACCGAGCGCTTGATCAACTGGTCGCTCTCGGACACCGTGACCCGGGTGGTGATCCGCCTCGGCGTCGCCTATGGCTCAGACCTGGATAAGGTGAAAGAGGTGCTGCTGAAGGCCGCGCACGATCATCCGAAAGTGATGCAGGAGCCGGCGCCAGCGGTTTTCTTCACCACCTTCGGGGCCAGTACCCTGGATCATGAACTGCGTCTGTATGTTCGAGAACTGCGCGATCGCAGCTACACGGTGGATGAGCTCAACCGCGCCATCGACCGCCTGTGCCGGGAGAATGACATCAACATTGCCTTTAACCAGCTGGAAGTTCATCTGCGCAATGAAAAAGGCGATGAAGTCACCGAAGTGAAACGGGACGGGAAAGGCGACGATCTGACGCCCACCACCGCGTCCTGATCGAAGAGGGGCGGCGCAAAGCCGCCCCTGCTGTATCAGGGCGCCAGCGCGGCGAGTTCTTCATCGCTCAGCCCGGTGAGCTCCTGCACGGTTTGACGTTCGAGGCCGCGCGCCAGCATTCTGGCGGCGATGCTGCGGGTAGCTTCCTGCTCACCCTCTTGCTGTCCCTGTTTACGGCCTTTCTCTTCCAGCCATTCGGCAATGGTCATCATCAGCTCCTTATGCCTGGGCGACTGCGCCGCCAGCGTGCGGATCAGCGCCCCCGGATGTTCCGTAGTTCCCGCCTGCAACATATAGCGCAGCAGCGTATTCAGCTGCGCTTCTGTCAGATAGCCTTGCGTCATCAGCGCAATCAGCGGCACCTGCAGCTCGGCCAGATCGCGATGGCGGATATGCTTTTGCAGCAGCTCCAGCATGGCCATCCGCCGATGACGGGCGATCTGATTATCTGGCATTACGGTGAGGTCCACCAGCGGAAAATCATTGCTATAGAGCGCCTTCGCCAGCGCCGGATCGGCGAATAGCTGTTGCCAGTTGCGGGCCCAGGGCCAGGGGCTCACTTTGCCGTGATAAAACAGAATCGGCACCACCAGCGGCAGCGTGTCGTGGCCGGCGTCCAGATGACGCTGCATGGCGGCCAGCGCATAGCGCAGCAGGCGAAACGCCATCAGCTTGTCCGGGGTACTCTGGTGCTCAATCAGCGCGTACACATAGCCCGGTCCATGACGCGTGCGCAGTGAGTAAAGGATATCGGAATAGCTGGCGCGCAGGTCCTCTTCAACAAAGCTACCGGAGACCAGCTGCAGCGAATCCAGTTCGCAGATCGCCAGAAACGGCGCGGGGAGGTACAACTGCAAAAAATCCTTCGCGACCGCCTGATGCATGAGCATCTGGCGAAACACCGCGTCGTGTGGGGTTTGACTGACTTTTTCCATCAATATTGTCTCCAGTGGCGTCATGCGCAGAGGACCAGACTGCCAGCACACTGCCGGAGACAACATCCTACTTCTCTGGGTTTTGCGACCCGCTTTCCGCGTTTTTTAACTTGTTTGCATAATCCCGCCGGACAATTTCCAGCGCGCTCAGCACGGTTTGCGCCGGGATCTGATGCGATTCCAGCAACATGATTAAATCGACGGCCAGTTTGACCTCATCGGATGCATTTTCCAGCGACATCGGGCTCTCCTGTTAGCGCGTCAGCCGCGCCAGTACGTTTTCAATCTTGTCCAGCGCCTGTCGGCAGCGCGCCAACCGGCCGCTGTAGGCTTCAACTTCTTTCCCCAGCCGCTGCTGCTCGTCAAGGCTGGTCGCCTGCGCCAGCTGACGCTGGCGTTGGTCGCGCATCGCCAGCAGGCGGCGCTCATACTCCTGATGCTGCAGGCGACGGCGCTGCCAGCGGCTCAACGTTGGCGACGCGTGGTCCCAACTGCGCAAGGACCAGGTGGCGGTTTCACGGCGCAGCGCGGCGATTTGTGCCGCCAGACGCTCGGCAATCCAGACCACCTGCGGCAGCTGCTGGCGCTCGACGGCCTGGCGGAGCTGGTTAAAGTTGTGTTGGGCTTCCGCCAGATAGGCCTGCATCAGCGTGCTGCGGGTGTGGAAGAGCTGGCGGTCAAAGCGCGGGCTGAGGGTCGCGTGCTCCGCCAGCGGCGCCACCAGCGCGGCCAGCTCACTCAGCTGGTCGTTCAGCGTTTGTAAAAGTTGAGCAGTTTTCACCAACCCCCTCCATTTTCCGTCAGCCAACTGTGCTACAGTAGCCTCATCTGTTTGATAACGATTCGCATTATGCCACCTGTTATTTTAACCATTATCGGCTGGCTGGCGGTAGCGCTGGGTACGCTGGGCGTCTTCTTACCGTTGCTGCCGACGACGCCGTTTATTCTGCTCGCCGCCTGGTGCTTTGCCCGCTCATCGCCGCGCTTTCACCAGTGGCTGCTGTATCGCTCCTGGTTTGGCGGCTATCTTCGCCACTGGCAACAGTACCGCGCCATGCCTCGCGGCGCTAAACCGCGCGCCATTGCGATGATCGTGGTGACTTTTGCTATTTCGCTATGGCTGGTTAAGCTTACGTGGGTGCGCATCATGCTGTTGGTCATTCTGGCCTGTCTGCTGATCTTTATGTGGCGCATTCCGGTGGTTGACGCAAAGCAACAAAAGCACTGATGCGCAATAATGCCTGTTGCAATTGTTGCCGACAGCCAGTAAATTCTGGCGTTTTCGAGCGCGGGCAAGCCTGGTCAAAGGTTAAACAAATGTTTCTTTGGCCCCTTTTGCACGCCCGTGGGTAATACCGTTTCAATCAGGCATACACTTATGACCGCAACTGCACAGCAGCTTGAATATCTGAAGAACAGCATCCAGAGTATCGAGGATTATCCAAAACCTGGCATTCTTTTCCGCGATGTCACCAGCTTACTGGAAGACCCGAAGGCCTACGCGCTTAGCATTGAACTGCTGACCGAGCGCTACAAAGACGCGGGTATTACCAAAGTGGTAGGGACTGAGGCGCGTGGCTTCCTGTTCGGCGCCCCGGTCGCGCTGGCGCTGGGCGTGGGCTTTGTTCCGGTACGCAAGCCGCGTAAGTTGCCGCGTGAAACCATCGCCGAGACCTATGAGCTGGAGTATGGCACCGATCAGCTGGAGATCCACGTTGACGCCATTAAACCGGGCGATAAAGTGCTGGTGGTTGACGATCTGCTGGCGACCGGCGGCACTATCGACGCCACGGTCAAACTGATCCGCCGCCTCGGCGGCGAAGTGCACGATGCCGCTTTCATTATCAATCTCTTCGATCTGGGCGGCGAACAGCGCCTGGAGAAGCTGGGGATCCACTGCTACAGTCTGGTGCCGTTCCCGGGCCACTAAGCAAATCCCTCCACATAGCCTCGCCGATCGGGCGGGGCTGTGATAGCATGACCCCTTCGTGATTTCACCTTCCAGCGTTTCAGAGCCAGCCCATGAGTTATCAGGTCTTAGCCCGTAAATGGCGCCCACAAACCTTTGCTGACGTCGTCGGCCAGGAACATGTGCTGACCGCACTGGCGAACGGCTTGTCGTTAGGGCGCATTCATCACGCTTATCTTTTTTCCGGTACCCGCGGGGTCGGGAAGACCTCCATCGCCCGTCTGCTGGCGAAAGGGTTAAACTGTGAAACCGGCATCACCGCCACCCCCTGCGGCGTGTGCGATAACTGCCGGGAAATTGAACAGGGGCGCTTTGTCGATCTGATTGAGATTGACGCCGCCTCGCGAACCAAAGTCGAAGATACCCGCGATCTGTTGGACAACGTCCAGTACGCGCCGGCCCGCGGCCGCTTTAAGGTCTATCTCATCGACGAAGTCCATATGCTGTCGCGTCACAGCTTCAACGCGTTGTTAAAAACGCTGGAGGAGCCGCCGGCGCACGTCAAATTCCTGCTGGCGACGACGGATCCGCAGAAGCTGCCGGTAACGATCTTATCCCGCTGCCTGCAGTTCCACCTGAAGGCGCTGGACGTTGAACAGATCCGCCATCAGCTGGAGCATATTCTTGGCGAAGAGCAGATTGCCTTTGAGCCCCGCGCGCTGCAGCTGTTGTCGCGGGCGGCCGATGGCAGCCTGCGCGATGCCTTAAGCCTGACCGATCAGGCGATTGCCAGTGGGGAAGGGCAGCTGACGGCCGCATCGGTGAGCACCATGCTCGGCACCCTTGATGACGATCAGGCGCTGTCGCTGATTGAAGCGCTGGTTGCTGCCGACGGCGAGCGGGTCATGGCGGGCGTCAATGACGCCGCCGCACGCGGCGTCGAGTGGGAGGCGCTGCTGGTCGAGATGCAGAGCCTGCTGCACCGCATCGCCATGGTTCAGCTGTCGCCTTCGGCGCTGGGCGCCGACATGGCCGCGGTCGAAGTGCGGATGCGCGAACTGGCGCGAACCGTACCGCCCGGCGACGTTCAGCTCTACTACCAAACGCTGCTGATTGGCCGCAAAGAGCTGCCTTACGCCCCGGACCGGCGGATGGGCGTCGAAATGACGCTGCTGCGTGCCCTGGCTTTTCATCCGCGTAAGCCGCTGCCGGAGCCGGAGGTGCAGCCGGCACAGGCCGCCGCGCCCGCGCCGCGTCAGCCGGTTGCCCCCGCCGCGCCGCCGCCACAGTCGCCGCAGAGTTTGCCGCCGACCACCAGCCAGGTGCTGGCGGCCCGCAGCCACCTGCAGCGCAGTCAGGGAGCAACCACCCCAAAAAAGAGTGAACCGGCAGCCGCTTCCCGCGCGCGGCCGGTGAATAACGCTGCGCTGGAGCGACTGAGTTCGATTACCGAGCGCGTCCAGGCTCGTCCGGCCGCGGCCGCGCTGGAGCAGGCCCCGGCGAAGAAAGAGGCCTATCGCTGGAAGGCGACGACGGTGGTGGAAGAGAGCAAAGTCGAAGTCGCCACGCCCAAAGCGCTGAAAAAGGCGCTGGAGCATGAGAAGACGCCGGAGCTGGCGGCCAAGCTCGCCGAAGAAGCGGTCGAGCGCGACAGCTGGGCGGCGGAAGTGAGCCAGCTGGCGGTACCGAAGCTGGTCGAGCAGGTGGCGCTCAACGCGTGGAAAGAGCAGGAGGGCAGCCGCGTCTGTCTGCATCTGCGTCCCAGCCAGCGCCACCTCAATTCCGCCAGCGCGCAGCAAAAGCTGGCTGAAGCGCTGGGGGTGTTGTACGGTACGCCGGTTGAATTGACCATCGTGGAAGACGATAATCCCGCGATGCGTACGCCGCTGGAGTGGCGGCAGGCTATTTATGAAGAGAAGCTCGCGCAGGCGCGCGAAGCCATTATCGCGGATAATAACATTCAGACCCTGCGTCGTTTCTTCGACGCCGATCTGGATGAAGAGAGTATTCGCCCCATTTGAATGCCAGTCTGACTGGCATTCAGTACCTTTAACGATGACTGACTGAGAGAGAAGCCTATGTTTGGTGGAAAAGGCGGCCTGGGTAACCTGATGAAGCAGGCCCAGCAGATGCAAGAGAAAATGCAGAAGATGCAGGAAGAGATCGCTCAGCTGGAAGTAACCGGCGAATCCGGCGCGGGTCTGGTGAAAGTGACCATTAACGGCGCGCACAACTGCCGCCGTGTGGAGATCGACCCAAGCCTGCTGGAAGACGACAAAGAGATGCTCGAAGATCTGGTGGCTGCCGCGTTCAACGACGCCGCGCGCCGTATCGAAGAGACCCAGAAAGAGAAGATGGCTTCCGTTTCTGCCGGTATGCAACTGCCGCCAGGCTTCAAGATGCCGTTCTGATGCAAACCAGCCCGCTGTTAACTCAGCTTATGGAAGCGCTGCGCTGTCTGCCGGGCGTCGGCCCGAAGTCAGCGCAGCGCATGGCGTTTACCCTGCTGCAGCGCGATCGCAGCGGCGGGATGCGCCTGGCGCAGGCGCTGACGCGTGCGATGTCGGAGATCGGCCACTGCGCCGATTGCCGCACCTTCACCGAGCAGGAGGTGTGCAATATCTGCAGCAACCCGCGTCGCCAGGAAAACGGCCAGATCTGTGTGGTAGAGAGTCCGGCGGACATCTATGCCATTGAGCAGACCGGGCAGTATTCCGGCCGCTACTTCGTGCTGATGGGGCACCTGTCGCCGCTCGACGGCATCGGGCCTGATGACATCGGGCTCGATCGCCTGGAGCAACGGCTGGAGGCGGAGTCGATCACCGAGGTGATCCTCGCCACCAACCCGACCGTTGAGGGCGAGGCGACGGCCAACTACATCGCGGAGCTGTGCGCGCAGTATGGCGTCGACGCCAGCCGAATCGCCCACGGCGTGCCGGTGGGCGGCGAGCTGGAGATGGTCGACGGCACCACGCTGTCCCACTCCCTGGCCGGTCGCCACAAGATTACTTTCTGAACAAATGGAGGCGGCCTTCGCCGCCTCCGCTTGAAAAATTTCCCCGCTGTCCCCATCTCCCACTCAACGGTTTTTTACCCATTTAAAATGGCATTGTTGAGGTTGAATCAGATGAAAGGACAAGAAACTCGTGGTTTTCAGTCAGAAGTAAAACAGCTTCTGCACCTGATGATCCATTCCCTCTATTCCAACAAAGAAATCTTTCTGCGTGAGCTGATTTCCAACGCCTCTGATGCGGCCGATAAGCTGCGTTTCCGCGCGCTGTCGCAGCCGGATTTGTATGAGGGAGACGGCGAGCTGCGCGTGCGGGTTTCGTTTGATAAAGACAACCGCACCCTGACCATCGCCGATAACGGTATCGGTATGAACCGGGAAGAGGTTATCGACCATCTCGGCACCATCGCCAAATCCGGCACCAAAGCGTTCCTCGAATCGATGGGTTCTGACCAGGCGAAGGATAGCCAGCTGATCGGTCAGTTCGGCGTCGGCTTCTATTCGGCCTTCATCGTGGCGGACAAAGTGACCGTGCGTACCCGTGCGGCGGGCGACAAGCCGGAAAACGGCGTGTTCTGGGAATCCGCCGGCGAAGGCGAATATACCGTAGCTGATATCACCAAAGCCGATCGCGGCACCGAAATCACCCTGCATCTGCGCGAAGGCGAAGATGATTTCCTCAACGACTGGCGCGTGCGCTCTATCATCAGCAAGTATTCCGACCATATCGCGCTGCCGGTTGAGATTGAAAAACGGGAAGAGAAAGACGGCGAAACCGTGATTTCGTGGGAAAAAATCAACAAGGCGCAGGCCCTGTGGACCCGCAGCAAATCCGAAGTTAACGACGACGAATACAAAGAGTTTTATAAGCATATCGCTCACGACTACAGCGACCCGCTGACCTGGAGCCACAACCGCGTGGAAGGTAAGCAGGAGTACACCAGCCTGCTGTATATCCCGTCGCAGGCACCGTGGGATATGTGGAACCGCGATCATAAACACGGCCTGAAGCTGTACGTCCAGCGTGTGTTCATCATGGACGACGCCGAGCAGTTTATGCCGAACTACCTGCGCTTCGTGCGCGGCCTGATCGATTCCAACGATCTGCCGCTGAACGTCTCCCGTGAAATCCTGCAGGACAGCAGCGTGACCCGCAACCTGCGCACCGCGCTGACCAAACGCGCGCTGCAGATGCTGGATAAGCTGGCGAAAGACGACGCTGAAAAATACCAAACCTTCTGGAAACAGTTCGGCCTGGTGCTGAAAGAGGGCCCGGCGGAAGATCCGAGCAACCAGGAAGCGATCGCCAAACTGCTGCGTTTCGCGACCACCCATACCGACTCCTCCGCGCAGACCGTATCGCTGGAAGAGTATGTCTCACGCATGAAAGAAGGTCAGGAGAAGATCTACTACATCACAGCCGACAGCTATGCGGCGGCGAAGAGCAGCCCGCACCTCGAGCTGCTGCGTAAGAAAGGGATCGAAGTGCTGCTGCTCTCCGATCGCATCGACGAGTGGATGATGAGCTACCTGACCGAGTTCGACGGCAAAGCGTTCCAGTCTGTCGCTAAAGCCGACGAGTCGCTGGACAAGCTGGCGGATGAAGTAGACGAGTCCACCAAAGAAGCCGAAAAAGCGCTGGAGCCGTTCGTTGAGCGGGTGAAAAACCTGCTTGGCGACCGGGTGAAAGAGGTGCGTCTGACCCATCGTCTGACCGACACCCCGGCGATTGTCACCACCGACGCCGACGAGATGAGCACTCAGATGGCGAAGCTGTTCGCGGCAGCGGGCCAGGCGGCGCCGGAAGTGAAATACATCTTCGAACTGAACCCGGCGCATCAGCTGGTGAAACGCGCGGCCGATACCCAGGACGACGCGCAGTTCGGCGAATGGGTGGAACTGCTGCTGGATCAGGCGCTGCTGGCCGAGCGCGGCACGCTGGAAGATCCGAACCAGTTTATCCGCCGTATGAACCAGCTGCTGGCTTCCTGACGCGAACCTGAACGAGTAGCCCGGCCGAGCGACGCGACGCCGGGAACGGGATAAATGCCCCGTCTGAGCGATGTGCTCAGGCGGGGCATTTCACATTGGATTGCATAAAATATCTCACCATTAACCGTTTCAGCCGCACCGCCTTCCTTGAGCCATCGCCGTTCTGGTGGTATGGTTTAGCGTTTTTGAAAAATTGAATCGACTTTTGAGGGGATTTTCGTAATGCGTATTATTCTGCTTGGCGCTCCGGGCGCGGGTAAAGGAACTCAGGCTCAGTTCATCATGGAGAAATACGGTATTCCGCAAATCTCCACCGGCGATATGCTGCGCGCGGCGGTAAAATCCGGCTCTGAGCTCGGTAAGCAAGCGAAAGACATTATGGACGCAGGCAAGCTGGTGACCGATGAGCTGGTCATCGCGCTGGTGAAAGAGCGTATCGCCCAGGAAGATTGCCGTAACGGCTTCCTGCTGGACGGCTTCCCGCGGACCATTCCGCAGGCTGACGCCATGAAAGAGGCGGGCATTACCGTTGATTACGTGCTGGAATTCGACGTGCCGGACGAACTGATCGTCGACCGCATCGTTGGCCGTCGCGTCCACGCGGCATCCGGTCGCGTATACCACATCAAATTCAATCCGCCGAAGGTGGAAGGCAAAGACGACGTGACCGGCGAAGAGCTGACCACCCGTAAAGACGATCAGGAAGAGACCGTGCGTAAGCGTCTGGTAGAATACCATCAGATGACAGCGCCGCTGATCGGCTACTACACCAAAGAAGCGCAGGCGGGCAACACCAAATACGCCAAAGTCGACGGCACCAAAGCGGTAGCTGACGTGCGCGCTGAACTGGAAAAAATCCTCGGCTGATAAAGCCTTTTCTCATCCTGCTGCGGCAGGATGAGAACTCATCTCATTTCTACCTTTTGCTATGATTGGTTCCGTTTAGCGCCATTTCAGCTACAATTGGCTGCGATTCAAATGGTTAAGAGGCGGTAATGCATCAGACGAAAACAGGTATCTTGCTGGCCAATTTAGGCACTCCCGATGCGCCCACCCCCGGGGCGGTGAAGCGCTATCTGCGACAATTCCTCAGCGACAAACGGGTGGTGGATACGTCTCGTCTGCTATGGTGGCCGCTGCTGCGCGGCGTCATACTGCCGATTCGCTCCCCGCGCGTGGCGAAGCTCTATCAGTCCGTGTGGATGGAAGAGGGATCGCCGCTGATGGTGTATAGTCGTCGCCAGCAGCAGGCGCTGGCTACCAGGCTGCCGGATACCCCGGTGGCGCTGGGCATGAGCTATGGTTCACCGTCACTGGCCAGCGCGGTGGATGACTTACTGGCGCAGGGGGTGGAGCACATCGTGGTGCTGCCGCTGTATCCGCAATATTCCTGCTCGACGGTGGCCGCCGTCTGGGACGAACTGGCGCGGATTCTGGCGAAAAAGCGCGCCATTCCGGGTATCTCGTTTATTCGCGACTATGCCGAACATCCGGACTATATCCATGCGCTGGCGGCCAGCGTGCGCGCTTCCTTCGCTGTCCATGGGGAACCGGATCTGCTGCTGCTCTCCTATCATGGGATCCCGCAGCGCTATGCCAACCAGGGCGATGATTATCCTCAGCGCTGTCGCGATACGACGCGGGAACTGGTTTCCGCGCTGGGGCTGCCGCCGGAGCGGGTGATGATGACTTTCCAGTCGCGCTTTGGCCGGGAACCCTGGCTGACGCCGTACACCGATGAAACGCTAAAGATGCTCGGCGAGAAAGGGACGAAGCATATTCAGGTGCTGTGCCCGGGGTTTGCCGCCGACTGTCTCGAAACGCTGGAAGAAATCGCTGTCCAGAACCGGGAAATATTCCTCGAAGCAGGCGGCAAGCAATATGAATATATTCCGGCGCTTAATGCGGACGCAGCGCATATTGAGATGATGGTCAATCTGACGGCGCCTTATCGCTGATCGCGCGCAGGGCGGGGAATATGCTACTATTTCCCGCTTGTTCCCTGTTATTTAAGCGCCACTATGAAATTTCCCGGTAAACGCAAATCTAAACACTATTTTCCCGTTAACGCCCGCGATCCGCTGCTGCAGCAAATTCAGCCGGAGAATGAATCCAGCGTCTCCTGGGTGGTCGGTATCGACCAGACGCTGGTGGATATCGAAGCGAAAGTGGATGAGGCGTTTATCGTGCGCTACGGCCTGAGCGCGGGCCATTCGCTGGTGATTGAAGATGACGTCGCCGAGGCGCTGTACCAGGAGCTGGTGCGCAACAATCTCATTACCCATCAGTTTGCCGGCGGCACCATCGGCAATACCATGCACAACTACTCGGTGCTGGCGGACGATCGCTCGGTGCTGCTTGGCGTGATGTGCAGCAATATCGAAATCGGCGGCTACGCCTATCGTTACCTGTGCAATACCTCCAGCCGCACCGATCTGAACTATCTGCAGGGCGTCGACGGCGCCATTGGCCGCTGCTTTACCCTGATCGGTGACAGCGGCGAGCGCACCTTCGCCATCAGCCCGGGCCACATGAACAAGCTGCGTCCGGAAAGCATTCCGGAAGCGGTGATCGCCGGCGCCTCGGCGCTGGTGCTGACCTCTTACCTGGTCCGCTGCAAGCCGGGCGAGCCGATGCCGGACGCCACGATGAAGGCTATTGAGTATGCCAAAAAGCACGATGTGCCGGTGGTGTTAACCCTCGGAACCAAATACGTGATTGCCGATAACCCGGCGTGGTGGCAGGAGTTCCTGCAGGAGCATGTCTCTATTCTGGCAATGAACGAAGAGGAAGGGGAAGCGCTGACCGGCTTTGCCGATCCGCTGTCAGCGGCGAATAAGGCGCTGGACTGGGTCGACCTGGTGCTGTGCACCGCCGGCCCGGCGGGCCTGTATATGGCGGGCTTCACTGAAGAAGAGGCGAAGCGTAAAACCCAGCATCCGCTGCTGCCGGGGGCGATCCCGGAGTTTAACCAGTTTGAATTCAGCCGCGCGATGCGTCACCAGGATTGCGTTAATCCGCTGCGCATATATTCCCATATCGCTCCCTATATGGGCGGCCCCGAGAAGATCATGAACACCAACGGCGCAGGCGACGGCGCGCTGGCGGCGCTGCTGCATGACATCACCGCCAATAACTACCACCGCAATAACGTCCCCAACTCCAGCAAGCACAAATGCAAATGGCTGACCTACTCCTCGCTGGCGCAGGTGTGTAAATATGCCAACCGCGTGAGCTATCAGGTGCTGAACCAGCACTCGCCGCGTTTAACCCGCGGCCTGCCGGAGCGTGAGGACAGCCTGGAAGAGGCGTACTGGGATCGGTAAGCGCGTCCCTCTCCCGGCAGGGAGAGGGCAGTACATCAGCCGGTGACCACTTCGCCGGCCGGTGGCGTTTCCAGAAGCCGCAGCATGGCGCGGGCAATTTCCCGTTCGCCCATCACCACCTGATTGGCTCCGCGATCGATAATGTAGTCCACTTCGTCATCATAATGGGCGCGGGCGATAATCTCGATATTCGGACATTTTTCCCGTGCGGAAGCGACAATCTCTCCGGCCTCGTAGCCGTTAGGGATTGTCAGCAGCAGCCAGCGGGCGCAGTCCAGATGCGCCAGCTCCATGATCTCTTCATTGGCGGCATTGCCGAGCACCGCGCTGATCCCGCGCTCGCGTAGCTCATCCACGCGGGTGCGCGAGGTTTCAACCACCACCAGCGGGATCCCCTGGGCCATCAGCTTCTCGCCCAGCAGGCTGCCGACGCGGCCGAAGCCGACCAACAGCGCGTGGTTGCAGATATCGACCGGCACCTGCTTCTCGTCTTCCAGGACCTCTTCCAGCGTCTGCTCGTCGAGGGTTTCGGTTTTATCGAGATATTTTTCCAGCAGGGTAAACAGCACCGGGTTGAGCATAATTGAGATGATCGCCCCGGCCAGCACCAGATTTTGTCCGGCCTGCGGCAGCAGGTTAAGCGCCATTCCCAGGCCGGCGAGAATAAAGGCAAACTCGCCAATCTGCGCCAGGCTGGCGGCGATGGTCAGCGCAGTGCGCGGCGAGTGACCAAACATCCGCACAAGGAAAAAGGCGGCTGCGGATTTACCAAAGATAATAATCGCCAGCGTCGCCAGCACCGCCAGCGGCTGTTGGACCAGCACCATCGGGTCAAACAGCATGCCGACGGAGACGAAGAACAGCACCGCGAAGGCGTCGCGCAGCGGCAGGGTGTCATGGGCGGCGCGGTGGCTGAGCTCGGATTCGTTAAGCACCATGCCGGCAAAGAAGGCGCCGAGGGCAAAAGAGACATCAAACAGCTCCACGGCGCCGAAGGCGATGCCCAGCGCCAGGGCCAGCACCGACAGAGTGAACAGCTCGCGTGAGCCGGTGGCGGCGCTGCGCGACATGATCCACGGCACCAGCCGGCGGCCGACCAGCATCATAATGGCGATAAAGGCCACCACTTTGCCAATGGTGATCCCGAGGTCGAGGGCCAGGGACGCGAAGCCGACGTTGCCTTTCTCCGCCATACCGGCAATCGCCGGCAGCAGGACCAGCGTCAGGACCATCACCAGGTCTTCCACAATCAGCCAGCCGATGGCGATTTGCCCGCGCTGGCTGTCTATCAGTTGTCGTTCCTCCAGCGCGCGCAGCAGCACTACGGTACTGGCGGTGGAGAGGCACAGGCCAAAGACGATGCCGGTCATCAGCGACCAGCCGAGGGCGGCGGAGAGCGCCATACCCAGCAGCGTCGCCACGGCTATCTGGGCGATAGCCCCGGGGATGGCGATCGATTTTACCGCCATCAGGTCTTTAAGTGAGAAATGCAGCCCGACGCCGAACATCAGCAGAATGACGCCAAGTTCCGCCAGTTCCGGAGCCAGTTTGGTGTCAGCAACAAAGCCAGGGGTGAAAGGTCCGGCCAGCACGCCCGCTAAGAGATATCCCACCAGAGGAGAAATACGTAGCTTATTGGCAATCATGCCGAGAATAAAGGCGAGCACGAGGCCGCCGACAATGGTGGTGATAAGCGGTGTTGCGTGGTGCATTCCGTCTCCTTTCCAGTGGTGTATCGGTCCATTTTGCTACCCTGTCCGGGTAATAGTTTATGACAAAAACGTTCACTTTGTTTATGAATAATTCTTGAGTTGTGCAAAAAAATGCAATTAGCCGATGAAAAGGCACAGAAGGGAAAATGGCGGGGGGAAATCGTGGAACAGGCTGATGACACAAGGGTTAACGGCGGCCAGGGTTGCACTTTGGCCGCCGAATAATCAGGCTTTTTGCCGGTTATCAGGAAGGAATATCGTCAGGAATCCCAGCAGCGGCAGGAAGGCGCAGATTTTATAAACCAGATCGATGCTGGTATGGTCCGCCAGCAGGCCTAACACCGCGGCGCCAAGGCCGCCCATGCCAAAGGCGAAGCCGAAAAACAGGCCAGAAACCATGCCGATGCGTCCCGGCAGCAGTTCCTGCGCATAGACCAGAATAGCGGAAAAGGCCGAGGCGAGGATAAAACCAATGATCACCGTTAAAATCCCCGTCCATTCAAGGCTGGCGTAGGGTAAAACAAGGGTGAAAGGCGCTACGCCGAGGATAGAACCCCAAATCACATACTTACGCCCAATTTTATCGCCAACAGGCCCGCCAATCACCGTCCCGGCAGCCACTGCGAACAGGAAGGCAAACAGATGAAGCTGGGCGTTTTGCACCGTTAAGCCGAATTTATGCATCAGATAAAAGGTGTAATAGCTGCTAATGCTCGCCATATAGAAATATTTCGAGAAAATCAGCATCAGCAGAATGCCTACCGCCAGAATGACCTTCTTGCGCGGCAGCGGATTAACGATGGCCGGTTTCGGTTTGCCCTTATTCATTCGATGCTGCGCGGCATACCAGCGGCTGATTTGCGACAGCACGACAATAGCCAACAGAGCGGCCAGCACAAACCAGGCGACGTTGCCTTTGCCGTACGGGGCGATGATCACCGCCGCCAGCAATGGGCCAAGCGAGCTGCCGAAGTTGCCGCCCACCTGGAACAGCGACTGGGCCAGGCCGTGACGGCCGCCGGAGGCCATCCGCGCCACGCGGGATGATTCCGGATGGAAAACCGAGGAGCCGGTACCTACCAGCGCGGCGGCCAGCAGCACCATGCCGAAGCTACCGGCCAGCGCGAGGAGAATCAAACCGCAGAGGGTGAAGCACATGCCCACCGGCAGCGACCACGGCATCGAGCGTTTATCGGTGATGTAGCCAATCACCGGCTGGAATAGCGATGAGGTGAGCTGGAAGGTCAGGGTGATCATGCCGATCTGCACGAAGGTAAGGGAGAACTCCGCCTGCAGCAGCGGGTAGATAGCGAGAATAAGCGACTGGATCATATCGTTAAGCAAATGGGACAGGCTGATCGCGCCTAAGATGCCAAACGAGGTGCGTGCTTTTTGCGGCGGCGCAGCGGGGCCGGACAAGGGTTGAGCGGTCTGATTGATTGCCATAGGTTCACGTCACTTTTTTATATAGCTTTCGTCTTTTGTCCGCCATGGCGACTGCCCTGATTTTCCCGGCTACTGCATGGGAAATATGACGAACGGGCTGACGCAATGCCATACAACGCGAAGGCGTATAGAGGATGCAGGTAGAATTATTATCCGACTAACATACCTGTTGATAAGGTTTGAAGGAAGTCGCAATTCTGAAAACATATTTGTCAACGCGACTCACTCGCTATACTTTCGGCACTTGGGATTAAGTCAGGGAGTGAAGCATGCATTATTTCAAACACAGCGTAGCGCTGGCGCTATTCGCCGCTTTATCGCTGGGCAGCCTGTCGGCACAGGCCTATGAGCAGGATAAAACCTATAAAATTACCATCCTGCACACCAACGATCACCACGGCCATTTCTGGCGCAATGACTACGGCGAATATGGCCTGGCGGCGCAGAAAACGCTGGTCGATGGCATCCGGAAAGAGGTGGCGGCGGAAGGGGGAAGCGTCCTGCTGTTATCCGGCGGCGATATTAATACCGGCGTACCGGAGTCTGATTTACAGGATGCAGAGCCCGATTTTCGCGGCATGAACCTCATTGGCTACGACGCGATGGCGGTGGGTAACCATGAATTCGATAATCCGCTGAGCGTACTGCGCCAGCAGGAAAAGTGGGCTAAGTTCCCGTTCCTGTCGGCCAATATTTATCAGAAAAGCACCGGCGAACGGCTGTTCAAACCCTGGGCGTTGTTTAAGCGCGGTGGGCTGAAAATCGCGGTGATTGGCTTAACCACCGACGATACGGCCAAGATTGGCAATCCGGAATATTTCACCGATATCGAATTCCGCAAACCGGCGGAAGAGGCGAAGCTGGTTATCCAGGAGCTGCAGCAGAATGAAAAGCCGGACGTGATCCTGGCCACCACCCATATGGGCCATTACGACAATGGCAACCACGGCTCTAACGCGCCGGGCGATGTTGAAATGGCGCGGAGTTTACCTGCGGGATCGCTGGCGATGATCGTCGGCGGTCACTCGCAGGATCCGGTATGCATGGCGGCGGAAAATAAAAAGCAGGTCGATTATGTGCCTGGCACCCCGTGCGCTCCGGATCGTCAGAACGGCATCTGGATCGTCCAGGCGCATGAGTGGGGCAAATACGTCGGCCGCGCCGATTTTGAGTTCCGCAACGGCGAGATGAAGCTGGTGCACTATCAGCTGATCCCGGTCAACCTGAAGAAAAAAGTGACTTACGATAACGGCCAAAGCGAGCGGGTGCTGTATACGCCGCAGATCGCCGAGAACCCGCAGATGATGTCGCTGCTGACGCCGTTCCAGAACAAAGGCAAGGCGCAGCTGCAGGTCAAAATCGGCAGCGTGAATGGTCATCTGGAGGGCGACCGCAGTAAAGTGCGCTTTGTGCAGACCAATATGGGCCACCTGCTGCTGGCGGCGCAAATAGCGCGCAGCAACGCGGATTTCGCGGTGATGAGCGGCGGCGGGATCCGCGACTCCATTGAGGCGGGGGATATCACCTACAAAGATGTGATGAAGGTCCAGCCGTTCGGCAATGTGCTGACCTATGTCGATATGAGCGGCAAGGAGGTAGTGGATTACCTGACCGCCGTCGCGCAGATGAAGCCGGATTCCGGCGCTTATCCGCAGTTTGCCAACGTCAGTTTCGTGGCCAAAGACGGTAAGCTGAACGATCTGAAAATCAAAGGCGAACCGGTGGATCCGGCGAAGACCTATCGGATGGCGACGCTGAGCTTTAACGCCACCGGCGGCGATGGCTATCCGAATATCGCCGATAAACCCGGGTATGTGAATACCGGCTTTATCGATGCCGAAGTGCTGAAAGAGTATATCGAGAAGAACTCGCCGCTGGATGCCGCCGCCTATGAGCCGAAAGGCGAGGTGAGCTGGCAGTAAGCCTGGGCTTCAGGTTGGCTATTTCCCCGGTGGCGCTACGCTTACCGGGGCTACAAGTTGGGTATCCCGGATAAGGCGCGTGCGCCGCTATCCGGGATCGTTTTATCAATCGCGGCGGGCGATATCGGCGAACTTCGCATCGAGAAGCTGCGCCAGATCGCTGGCCGCCAGCTCAATATCCAGCCCGCGTTTGCCGCCGGAAATATAGATGGTGGCAAATTCCTGCGCCGGGGCGTCAATCACCGTCGGCAGGCGCTTCTTCTGCCCCAGCGGACTGATGCCGCCCACCAGATAGCCGGTGATACGCTGCGCCACCATCGGGTCGGCCATGTCGACTTTCTTAGCGCCCAGCGCTTTCGCCACTTGCTTCAAATCCAGCTGCCCGGCGACCGGAGTGACGGCCACCGCCAGATGCTTCATATCGCCGTTCACGGCGACCAGCAAGGTCTTGTAAACCTGGTCGGCATTGAGGCCGAGCTTGCGCACCACTTCATCTCCGAAGTTGGTCTCATTGGGATCGTGATCGTAACTGTGGATCTGAAAGGAAATTTTGTTTTTTTCGAGTAATTTAACGGCGGGAGTCATAGCTATCCTTCTTACCAACCGGTTTTGCGTGACGTCAGAATACGCCCGCAGGTTGTCTAAAAAATAGTACCATCTTGCGCAATAGTGTTGGCAGTGATGGTCACTTTGAGCGACAATCAGACGATCCGGGATGCAAATTCCGGGATAATAATAATGATGAAATTCCTCTTTGACGGGCCAATAGCAATATTGGCCATTTTTTTTATGTCAGCATATCCGGCAGATTCCCTTCGCCATACAGGTGCAGCGCGCCGACGGCAACCACGTAGCGCCCCGGCGGCAAGGCCAGCAGCGTCTCGCGCCAGGCGAGGTTGCGCTGGTGCATCAGCACATCATATAAAGACTGGCTAAAGGTCGTCGGCAGCGATACCGCGCCGCGCGACGGCGGTTGCTCCAGCCACCAGCCGATCATGACCTGCAGTAAACGGGCGTTGGTGCGCCAGTGGGTCAGCGTATCCTCCAGCAGCGCCATCCCCCCGTCGGGCAGATCGCGCAGCAGCGCGATTTGGCTGTCGGCGCCTTCCAGCTCCATCACCGCTATGTTGCTCTCGCGGGCGGCCATCAGCAACTGATAATCGATGCCGTAATCTGGTCGCAGCCCCAGCTTCTGCGCCTGGGTGGCCTGCAGGACCATCGCCACCTGCCACAGCGGCTGGCTGTCGAACAGCCCGACCGACAGGCCCAGCTCGCCGGTTCGCGCCTCTAGCTCGCTCAGCTGCGCATCGCTCAGGCGTTCCGCCAGCGGTGGGTAAGTGGGGAGATCGCTAAACGGGGTTTCATTGCCGCTGATATCGGCCTCGACGATTAACGCATCGGCCTGGCGTATTTTTTTCAGAAGCTTCGCCGGCGGCGGCGCCATGTCGCGGGTGCCCATATGGATACTGCCGACGAGGTGCAAATAGCGTTCGCCGGGCAGGACGATATCCATCGCAGGCCAGGAATAAGACGAGCCGACGGCGGCTCGCCACAGCATTTTTATCCGGTTTAACAGGCCCATACGCGCTCCGAAGTGTGAGGACTTCATGCTAGCGCATATGGTGATACACGTCACCCTTCCGGCGGGCTTTTCTTGTCCCGGCAAAAAAACGGGCGCCGAACAACGTCGGCGCCCGTTTCATCTGACAGCGTTTACTCTTTTGGTTTAAAGCGCAGCAAGCGGTTGGCGTTACTCACCACGGTGATCGACGACAGCGCCATCGCCGCGCCGGCGACCACCGGGTTGAGCAGGGTGCCGGTCAGCGGCCAGAGGATCCCGGCGGCAATCGGGATACCCAGCGAGTTGTAGACAAACGCGCCCAGCAGGTTCTGCTTCATATTGCGTAACGTTGCTTTCGAAATCGCCAGCGCATCGGCCACGCCGTGAAGACTATGGCGCATCAGGGTGATCGCCGCGGTTTCAATAGCGACATCGCTGCCGCCGCCCATGGCGATCCCGACATCCGCCTGGGCCAGCGCCGGGGCGTCGTTAATCCCATCGCCAACCATCGCCACTTTGTGCCCCTGGCTCTGCAGACGCTTAATGGCATCGGCTTTACCGTCCGGTAGCACGCCGGCGATCACTTCATCAATGCCGGCTTCTTTGGCGATAGCCTTCGCGGTGGTGGGGTTATCCCCGGTAAGCATCACCAGCCGGTAGCCCTGCCGATGCAAACGCGCCAGGGCGTCGACGCTGTCTTCGCGCAGCGGGTCGCGGATGGCGAACAGCGCGGCGGCCTGACCATCCACCGCCAGCAGCACCGGTGTGGCGCCGCGTGAGGCCTGGGCTGTCATCTCGCTTTCCACCTCGGCGGTATTGATATGCTGCTCGTTGAGCAGCGCCTGGTTACCGAGCAGCAGACGATGACCTTCCGCCTCGCCGCTGACGCCAAGGCCGCGCAGGGTGCGGAAGCCGCTGACTTCCGGCAATGGGCCGTCGGCAGCTTTATCAAGGATCGCTCGCGCCAGCGGATGGCTTGAGCCCTGCTCCAGCGCGGCGGCAAGACGCAGCGCGGTATGCTCATCAACGCCAGCGAAAGTTTTCACCGCCACCACCTGCGGCTTGCCTTCGGTCAGGGTGCCGGTTTTATCGAAAACCAGGGTGTCGAGTTCACTGGCGCGCTGCAGCGCATCGGCATCGCGCACCAGCACGCCGTACTCCGCCGCCCGGCCAACGCCGGAGATAATCGACATCGGCGTCGCCAGGCCTAAGGCGCACGGACAGGCGATAATCAGTACTGTGGTGGCAATGACCAGGGTATAGACGATCTGCGGCGCCGGGCCGAAGAAGTACCAGATCGCAGCGCTGATCAGCGCAATGACGACCACCGCCGGAACAAATACGGCGGAGATTTTATCCGCCAGCTGGCCGATCTCCGGTTTGCTGCTCTGCGCCTGGCGCACCATGCGGATAATTCTTGCCAGCGTGGTCTGGCTGCCGACGGCGCTGGCGGTAAACAGCACGCTGCCATCCTGCACCACGGTCCCGGCGTGAATGGCGTCGCCATCGCCTTTTTGCTGCGGCACCGGTTCGCCGGTGAGCATCGCTTCATCAAACCAGGCTTCGCCCTGGCTTATCATGCCGTCGACCGGGACGCGGTCGCCGGTAGTCAGGCGCAGCGTCATGCCGGCCTGAACTTCCGCGAGCGGCAGATCTTTCTCGCCCTCGGGCGTGACGACCCGCGCCGAAGGCGGCGTCAGGTCGAGCAGTTTTTCCAGCGCTTTCGAGGAGCGCTGACGCGCGCGGGCCTCCAGCATATGGCCGAGGTTAATCAGGCCGATAATCATCGCGCTGGCTTCGTAATAGAGATGGCGGGCTTCCATCGGGAACCACTGCGGCCACAGGTTGACGCTCATCGAGTACAGCCAGGCGACGCCGGTGCCGAGCGCCACCAGCGTATCCATGGTGGCGGTGCCGTTTTTCAGGCTTTTCCACGCGCTGCGGTAGAAGTGGTCGCCGGCGAAGACCATGACGGCGAGGGTGACAAGGCCGATAACCAGCCACAGCGAACGGTTGTCGTCGCTGACCATCATGTTATCGCCGATCATGCCCCAGACCATCACCGGCACGCCGACCAGCAGGGCGACAATCGCCTGCCAGCGAAAACGTTTCATCGTCGCGAGGGCGGTTTCCTGTTGGCGTTCGCGGCGTTGCAGATCGTCTTCGATCGCCTCCGCGCCATAGCCGGCTTTCTCCACCGCCTGCACTAATTCTGCGGCGGACGCACTGCCCATCACTAGCGCCGTGCGTTCCGCCAGGTTAACCCGCGCCTGTGAGACGCCCGGCACCGCGGCAAGCGCGTTTTGTACCCGGGAGACGCAGCTGGCGCAGCTCATGCCGTTGATCAGCAGCTGTTGACTGTCATCTTCGTCATGGGCTGCCGGAAGCTCAGGAGTGGCCGCTGTCAGTGCTTCCGACGGGATTGATGATTCTGCCAGCGGTTTAGCCTTTGGGTGGCTGAGCTCCGCGCCGTATCCGGCTTGTTTAACGGTATCAATCAGCGCTTGCGCGCTGGCGCTGCCCGTCACATGGGCTTCAGTGAGGGTGACTTCCGCTTGCTCAACGTCAGGACGCTGCTCCAGACTCTCTTTCACGCGTTTGACGCAGTGGCCGCAGGAGAGGCCATCCAGCGTCAGGTCGATAGTGTTAGACATAAATAACTCCTGAATAATTTTCCGGTCAACGATTGACCAGACCCACTCTTTCATCGAGTATTAAGAAGGTTAAACCTTCCAGCAAGGGGAAGGTCAAGGAGAAAAAATGAATATCAGCGATGTGGCGAAAAAAACCGGCTTAACCAGCAAAGCGATTCGTTTTTATGAAGAGAAGGGGCTGGTGACGCCGCCGTTGCGGAGCGAAAACGGCTACCGCACCTATAGTCAGCAGCATCTCGATGAGCTGACGCTGCTGCGCCAGGCGCGGCAGGTGGGGTTTAACCTGGAAGAGTGCCGCGAACTGGTGGCCCTGTTCAACGACCCGTCGCGGCACAGCGCCGATGTGAAAAAACGCACGCTGGAGAAAGTGGCGGATATCGAGAACCATATCCGCGAGCTGCAAAATATGCGCGCGCACCTGCTGGCGCTGGCCGAATCCTGCCCCGGCGACGACAGCGCGGAGTGCCCGATTATCGATAATCTTTCCGGCTGCTGCCATCGCAAGGCGCAGGCTTAACGGACGGCGGGTCTGATTCGTAGCGTAATCCCTTCTACGGCAATCACTTCAACCTTGCTGCCCGCCGCGAAGTCTTCATCGGCAATCACCGGCCAGGAGCTGTCGCCCACGCGGACGTGGCCGCGGCCGTTCACCAGCGGGGCATCCAGCGTCAGGCGGCGGCCCACCAGTTGCTGCCCGCGCTGGTTGAGCTGGGCATCGGCCGGGTGCTGCGTTTTGACGCGCTTGCGCAGCCATTTCGACCACAGCCACGCCGCCAGCAGGGTGAGAACGGCAAACAGCGTGCCTTGCCATTCCCAGCTCAGCGGCAGGAGCCAGGTCAGGGCGCCGGTCACCACGCCGGCGACGCCGCTCCACAGCAGGTATCCGCTGCCGCCCAGCATCTCGGCCGCCAGCAGCAGCCCGCCGAGGCTTAGCCAGAACAGATGGGGGTGTGCGAGGATCATGCCGATCATGATTTTTTCCGATCGCCAGCGCCTTCTTTGATCAGCTCGCTGATCCCGGCGATCGATCCCATCAGGCTGCTGGCATCCAGCGGCATCAATACCACTTTGCTGTTGTTAGCGGCGCCAATCTGCTGCAGCGCATCGGTGTATTTCTGCGCCACGAAGTAGTTGATCGCCTGAATATCGCCCGAGGCGATCGCCGAGGAGACCATTTGGGTGGCGCGGGCTTCCGCTTCGGCGGACCGTTCGCGAGCCTCCGCCTGCAGGAACGCGGACTGCCGTTCGCCCTCGGCCTTGAGGATCTGCGACTGCTTTTCCCCTTCCGCTTTCAGAATTTCCGCCTGTCGCACCCCTTCGGCCTCAAGGATGTACGCGCGTTTGGTACGTTCGGCTTTCATCTGGGCGTTCATCGAGGCGATAAGCTCCGCCGGCGGGCGAACGTCGCGAATTTCGACGCGGGTGATTTTCACCCCCCACGGGTTGGTGGCGTCGTCAACGATATGCAGCAGGCGGGTGTTAATGCTGTCGCGCTGGGAGAGCATTTCGTCCAGCTCCATTGAGCCGAGCACGGTACGGATGTTGGTCATCGTCAGGTTGACGATCGCCTGCTCAAGATTGCTGACCTCGTAGGCGGCCTTTGGCGCGTCGATCACCTGAATAAAACAGACCGCGTCGATGGTGACGTTGGCGTTATCCCGGGAGATAACCTCCTGCGAGGGGATATCGAGCACCTGCTCCATCATGTTCACTTTGCGGCCGATACGGTCCATAAACGGCACGACTAAGCTTAATCCCGGCTGCAGCGTCTGGGTAAAACGCCCGAAGCGCTCCACCGTCCACTGGTAGCCCTGCGGGACAATTTTCACCGCCGCGGCCACAATAACCAGCGCGACGAAAATAAGGATAGGAATAAAAATTAGCATCAAAAACCTCCTGTCTTGTTGCCTGGCGGGGCGCTACAAGGAAATAGCGCATGTTTAAACTGAGTATATCTTTCTCCTCATCCTGGAGAAAGGAAAGTGCGGTAAACTAGCGGTGTTTCAGAAAATAATCAGGAAGACTCATGAAGGAAAATAACGCGCTTTTGCGTCTCGACGGTGTGGGGTTTAAGACCGACGATGCCGTTATTTTACACAATATCAATTTTCAGCTTCGCGCCGGAGAATTCAAGTTGATTACCGGCCCTTCCGGCTGCGGGAAAAGTACCTTGCTGAAGATTATCGCCTCGCTGCTCAGCCCAACCTCCGGGCGCCTGTTTTTCGACGATGCGGATGTCGCGACGCTGTCGCCGGAAAGGTATCGCCAACAGGTCTCTTACTGCGCGCAGACGCCGGCCCTGTTCGGTGATTCGGTTTACGATAATCTGATTTTTCCGTGGCAGATCCGCAATAAACAACCGGATCCGCAGGCGCTGCTGGCCGACCTGCAGCGCTTTGGCCTTGACGAAAATATGCTGGAAAAATCCATTAATGAACTCTCCGGCGGGGAAAAGCAGCGCGTATCGCTGATCCGCAATCTACAATTTCTGCCGCGCGTGCTGCTGCTGGACGAAATTACCAGCGCGCTGGATGAAAGTAATAAACAGAATGTGAATGAAATTATTCATGGCTACGCAACGGAAAAACAGGTCGCTGTTCTGTGGGTCACCCACGATCGCAATGAAATTTCGCATGCCGATGAAGTGATTACGCTGCAACCTGCCGGCGGAAATATGCAGGAGGTACAGCATGAACGGGCATAACATTACGAACGAATCGCTGGCGCTGTCGATGGTGCTGGTGCTGATCGCTATTCTGGTCAGCTATCGGGAAAAGCTGGCGCTGGAAAAAGATATTATCTGGAGTATTTGCCGGGCGATCGTGCAGCTGATAATCGTCGGCTATGTGCTGAAATATATCTTTAACGTCAATCATGCGGTTCTGACGCTGTTGATGGTGCTGTTTATCTGCTTTAACGCGGCATGGAATGCGAAGAAGCGCAGTAAATATATCGACAAAGCTTTTATCTCGTCGTTTATCGCCATCACTACTGGCGCTGGACTAACGCTGGCGGTACTGGTGTTTTCTGGCTCGATCGCCTTCGTGCCGATGCAGGTGATCCCGATTGCCGGGATGGTGGCCGGGAACGCCATGGTGGCGGTGGGGCTGTGCTACAACAATATGGGCCAGCGCTTCAGCAGCGAGCAGCAGCAGATTCAGGAGAAACTGAGCCTCGGCGCGACGCCGAAGATGGCCTCAGCGCGGCTGATTCGCGAGAGTATTCGCGCGTCATTGATTCCCACCGTCGATTCGGCGAAAACGGTCGGTCTGGTGAGCTTGCCTGGGATGATGTCGGGGCTGATTTTTGCCGGTATTGACCCGGTGAAGGCGATTAAGTACCAGATCATGGTGACCTTTATGCTGCTGTCGACCGCCAGCCTGTCGACGATTATCGCCGGCTATCTGACCTACCGGAAGTTCTTCAACGCCCGCCATCAGCTGGTGGTGACGCAGCTGAAAAAGCGCCCGTGAACGATCCCGGGTTGCGGCGTTCACGCCTTACCCGGGCTACTTAGGCTACGTTCCGCATAGTTCGCGTAGCCCGGATAAGCGCAGCGCTATCCGGGGAAGGCAACGGATTAGTACAGCAGCGAATAGAGCTGACGACGATATTTGGCGGCCAGCGCATCGCCGGTACCGAGGGCGGCGAGGATCTCCTGCAGCATCTTGCGCGCCTGGCCATCGCCGGCGCCTAAATCTTTCTGCAGATGGCTGAACAGCAGGGCCAGCGCTTCTTCATTACGCCCGACCTGATGCAGCTGCAGCGCCAGCTGGGAGGCCAACTGCGCATCCTCCGGATTCTGTTCCACCTGCTGCTGCAGCTGCTGGATTTCCGGGGTGTCGGCGGCCTGTTTGAGCAGCTCAATCTGCGCCACCAGACCCTGATAGTGGGTATCCTGATCCTGCAGAGGAATGGTTTTCAGCACGCTTTCCGCTTCATCGGAACGGTGCAGAGCAATCAGCGTTTCCGCCAGCAGCAGGCCAATCTGGCTTTCCTGATTCGACAGCTGCCAGGCTTCCTTCAGCAGCGGCAGGGCATCGGCGTATTTTTCTTCCTGCATCAGGGCCAGCGCCTGCTGAGCTTTCAGCTCCTCTTCACGGGGCAGGACTTTATCCAGCAGGGCGCGGATCGCTTCTTCCGGCTGCGGGCCTTCAAAACCATCCACCGGCTGGCCGTTCTGGAACAGATAAACCGTAGGGATGGCGCGCAGACCAAACTGTGAGGCGAGCATCTGCTCGGCGTCGCAATCGACCTTCGCCAGCGTGAACTGGCCGTTGTATTGGGCTGCCAGGCGCTCGAGCACCGGGGTCAGCTGTTCGCAGTGCTGACTGCGGGCAGACCAGAAATAAAACAGCACCGGAACGTTCATGGACTGCTGTAGCGTCTGCTGCAGGTTCGCTTCGCTAATGTTGACAATATTCTGTTCGGACATGGGCATTTCTCGTTAGTCGATTTCTGTTTTACATGGGGGCGGCATTCCGCGCTTCAACTCAGCCGTGGATAATTTTGTCCATCGCGCGGGCAGGCAGCAGGCGCTTAAGCAGCGCCACCGCGTGGGTGACCAGGGTGACCGGATAGCGCAGCTTTGGTTTATCGCTGGTAAAAGCATGGCGCACTTTTTCCACCACCGCCTCCGGCCCGAGGGTAAAGCGGGCGGCGATGCCCGGATTTTCTACGGGCTTATCGCTTTGCGTCTGGTTGACGTTATCGGTAAAGCGGGTGCGGATCGGGCCCGGTTCAATCAGGCTGACCTGAATACCGCTGTGGCGCAGCTCCATGCGCAGCGCGTCGGACCACGCCTCGAGGGCATATTTACTGGCGGCATAGGCTCCGCGGCCGGGACTGGCGATAAGCCCCATCACCGAGGAGGTCATCACGATGCGCCCTTCGCCGTGCGGCGTCATCGCCGGCAGCAGCAGCATGGTGAGCTGATGCGCGCCGAAAAAGTTAGCGGAAAATTGCTGTTCCATCTGCTGGCGGCTGATGGTGTTCAGCGGGCCATAGACGCCATACCCGGCGTTATTGAACAGGCCGTAGAGACGATTATCGGTCAGCGCAATCACCTCCGCTGCCGCGCGCTCCACGCTCTGCGGGTCATCCAGATCGAGCAAAATACCGGTTAGCCCCAGCTCCTGCATCCGCGCGACATCCTCTGCTTTGCGGCAGGCCGCCAGCACGCGAAAGCCCTGGCGGGTTAAATCCAGCGCGCTTTCCAGACCAATTCCGCTGGAACAGCCTGTCACTAAAACCGTTTTTTGCATAACTTTACCTGTCAGCGACCCCTGGCGTTCAGGAGTCATGATTAACTAAGGGAGCCAGCCGCTTCGCCATCCAGTCGGCGATAAACGGCTGCGCGTCGCGATTTGGATGAATGCCGTCGTCCTGCATCCATTGCGGCTTGAGATAGACCTCCTCCATAAAAAAGGGCAGGAGAGGAATAGCGAATTCTTTGGCCAGGGCCGGGTAAATCGCGCCGAAGGCTTCATTATAGCGGCGGCCATAGTTCGCCGGCAGGTGAATTTGCATCAGCAGCGGCTCGGCGTTGGCCGCTTTGATATCTTTAATAATGGTGCGCAGCGTCTGCTCGGTCTGCTGCGGCGGAAAACCGCGCAGTCCGTCATTGCCGCCGAGCTCAACCAGCACCCAGCGCGGCTGGTGCTGCTTAAGCAGCGCTGGCAGGCGAGCCAACCCCTGCTGCGAGGTATCGCCGCTGATGCTGGCGTTCACCACCGGCGTTTTCGCCTGCCACTGCTCATTGAGCAGCGCAGGCCAGGCGGAGTTGGCCGCCATCCGATAGCCAGCGCTCAGGCTGTCGCCGAGGATCAGCAGCGTGTCCGCCGCCATCGCGCGGCAGGTAAACAGGAACAACAACAGGAAAGGCACATGCCAGCGGAAAACATACTTGAAGTTCATCATCTTAAGAAGTCCGTCGGTCAGGGGGAGCATCAGCTCTCCATCCTTACCGGAGTTGAGCTGGTTGTCAAACCGCGGCAGACCATCGCCCTGATCGGCGAGTCGGGTTCCGGTAAATCGACCCTGCTGGCGATCCTCGCCGGCCTCGACGATGGCAGCAGCGGGGAAGTATCGATGCTGGGCAAACCGCTGCACCGGATGGATGAAGAGGCGCGGGCGGCGCTGCGGGCGCAGCACGTTGGTTTTGTTTTTCAGTCGTTTATGCTGATCCCGACGCTCAACGCCCTGGAGAACGTCGAGCTGCCGGCGCTGTTGCGCGGCGCCAGCGATAGCCAGAGCCGGGGCGATGCCCGCGCGCTGCTTGAGCAGCTGGGACTTGGCAAACGCCTGCACCACCTGCCGGCGCAGCTCTCCGGCGGCGAACAGCAGCGGGTGGCGCTGGCCCGGGCCTTTAACGGGCGCCCGGCCATTCTGTTCGCCGATGAGCCCACCGGCAACCTCGATCGCCAGACCGGGGACAAAATTGCCGATCTGCTGTTCTCGCTTAATCGCGAACACGGCACCACCCTGATCCTCGTCACTCACGATCCGCTGCTGGCGGCGCGCTGCGATCGCCGTCTGCGCCTGGTGGATGGCCAGCTGCGGGAGGAAGCATGATCGCCCGCTGGTTCTGGCGCGAATGGCGCTCGCCGTCGCTGCTGATCGTCTGGCTGGCGTTAAGCCTCGCCGTGGCCTGCGTGCTGGCCCTGGGGTCGATAAGCGATCGGATGGAGAAAGGCCTTAGCCAGCAAAGCCGTGAGTTTATGGCCGGCGACCGTACGCTGCGCAGTTCGCGCGAGGTGCCCGCCGAGTGGATCGCACAGGCGCGGAAGTCAGGGCTGACCGTCGGCGAGCAGCTGAGCTTTGCCACCATGACGTTCGCCGGGGATACGCCGCAGCTGGCGGACGTTAAGGCGGTGGACGACCGCTATCCGCTGTATGGCACCCTCGAAACGCAGCCGCCGGGGCTGAAGCCGCAGGCGGGGAGCGTGCTGCTGGCGCCAAGGCTGATGGCGCTCCTGAACCTGAAAACCGGCGATACGATTGACGTTGGCGATGCCACGCTGCGCATTGCCGGGGAGGTGATTCAGGAGCCGGATGCAGGGTTTAACCCCTTCCAGATGGCGCCGCGACTGATGATGAATATGGCCGACGTGGCAAAAACCGGGGCCGTGCAGCCCGGCAGTCGCGTCGCATGGCGCTATAAGTTCGCCGGCGACGCTGAACAGCTGGCCAATTATGAGCAGTGGCTGCTGCCGAAGCTCGGCCCGGAGCATCGCTGGATTGGCCTTGACCAGGACGACAGCGCGCTGGGCAAATCCCTCGAACGCTCGCAGCAATTCCTGTTGTTATCCGCGCTGTTGACGCTGCTGCTGGCCGTCGCCGCAGTGGCGGTAGCGATGAGCCACTACTGCCGCAGCCGCTATGATCTGGTCGCCATACTCAAGACGCTGGGCGCCGGAAGGTCGCAGCTGCGCAAGCTTATCGTCGGCCAATGGCTGCTGCTGTTGACGCTGTCGGTGATAACCGGCGGGGTGGCGGGCCTGGCGCTGGAGCGTCTGCTGCTGCTGGTTCTCAAACCGGTGCTGCCCGCCGCGTTACCCGCTGCCAGCGGTTGGCCGTGGCTGTGGGCTATCGGGGCGACAGGCGTCATTTCCCTGCTGGTGGGCCTGCGACCCTATCGACTGCTGCTGGCGACCCTGCCGCTGCGAGTGCTGCGTCAGGATGTGGTGGCTAACGTCTGGCCGTTGAAAATCTGGATCCCGGCGGTTAGCGTCGTGGTGGTGGGCCTGTTGGCCTGGCTGCTGGGCGGCAGCCCGCTGCTGTGGTCGGTGCTGGCCGGGGCGGTGGTGCTGGCGCTGCTGTGCGGCCTGGTGGGCTGGGGATTGCTGTGGCTGCTTAAACGCCTGACGCTCAAAGCCTTGCCGCTGCGTCTGGCGGTGAACCGCCTGCTGCGCCAGCCGTGGTCGACCCTCAGCCAGCTGGCGGCGTTTTCCCTGTCGTTTATGCTGCTGGCGCTCCTGTTGGTGCTGCGCGGCGATCTGCTTGACCGCTGGCAGCAGCAGTTGCCCCCGCAGAGCCCGAACTACTTTCTGATCAATATCGCCCCTGAGCAGATAGTGCCAGTGAAGACCTTCCTCGCCGAACACCAGACGCGGGCGGCGGAATTCTATCCGATCGTCCGGGCCCGTCTGACGCAGATCAACGGTCAATCCACGGACGGGAACAAAGACGAAGCGCTGAATCGCGAGCTTAATCTCACCTGGAGCGAACAGCGTCCGGATCATAATCCGCTGGTGGCCGGCAGCTGGCCGCCGAAGCCGGGCGAGGTATCGATTGAGGAGGGGCTGGCGCAGCGGCTGGGGATAAAGATCGGCGATACAGTGACCTTTACCGGCGATACCCAGGAGTTCAGCGCGAAGGTCAGCAGCGCGCGCAAAGTAGACTGGGAGAGCCTGCGGCCAAACTTCTTCTTTATTTTCCCCGCCGGGGCGCTGGACGGGCAGCCGCAGAGCTGGCTCACCAGCTTCCGCTGGGATAACGGTCCCGCGATGTTGACCCAGCTGAACCGCGAGTTTCCCACCGTCAGTCTGCTGGATATCGGCGCCATCCTGCGTCAGGTCGGCCAGGTGCTCTCCCAGGTCAGCCGGGCGCTGGAGGTGATGGTAGGCCTGGTGACGGCCTGCGGCGTGCTGCTGTTGCTGGCGCAGGTGCAGGTCGGTATGCGTCAACGCCATCAGGAGCTGGTGGTCTGGCGCACGCTGGGGGCAGGAAAATCGCTGCTGCGCGCTACGCTGTGGGCGGAGTTTGCCCTGCTGGGGCTGGTATCCGGCCTGGTGGCGGCGATAGGCGCGGAAGTGGCGCTGGCGATGCTGCAGACGAAAGTCTTTGATTTTCCCTGGGCGCCGGACTGGCGCCTGTGGGTGTTGCTGCCGCTGACGGGAGCGGTGTTGTTATCCCTGTGCGGCGGCGGGCTGGGGCTGCGTCTGTTAAAAGGAAAAGCGCTATTCCGCCAGTTTAGCCAGTAAGAATATTGCATTTTGATGATGCGCCGCCGTTTTTGGCGGCGCTTTTATTTTAAACGCACAAATTGATAAATCATTGATTTTTAAGAGCACAAAACATTAAAAACCCAACAACACGCTATGCTGATTCGCGGTTAATATTCAACTGGAAAATATAAGGTGGCTTATTAATCAAGGAAAAACTATGGCACACACAATAAAAGCGCTGGCGATCTCGATCGGCGCAGCATTAGCGTTAACGTCATTGCCTTCCCACGCGGAGATTACGCTGCTGAAACAAGATCCGCAGGCGGGCGATCCGTTAAGCCGGCTTAACTTTACCGTCGGCGGTAGTATCCGGCCGCAGTTCAACATGATGACCGGCGATGGCGACAAAGGCTCCTATAAGCGTAACGGTTTTGACGGCGGCACCCGCTTCCGCTTCGCGGCGGATTACTACCTGTTCGATGATATTAGCTGGATCAGCTACTATGAGCTGGGCGTGAACATTCCGGCGCTGTTTGACTGGGATAACCACTACGCGGAAGGCGCGAACAATACCACCCGCCGCATGCTGTATACCGGCCTGAAAAGCGATACCTGGGGTACGTTAACCTACGGGCAGCAGAACAGCATTTACTATGATGTGGTGGGGGTGAAAACCGATATCTGGGACTACGATATGATCGGTCAGGCCCCGGGGAACGGTATTAATGGCGATTACGATGGCTCCTATCGTTCACGTAATATGCTGAAATATAAGAAAACTGTAGGTGATGTCGATCTTTACGGCTCTTATCTGTTCGAAGACAGCGAATACCTGCCGGGTAACGGCCTGCGCTACAAGCGTAAAGGCGGTGGTTCTGTTGGCGCGGACTATCACATCATGAAGGATCTGACCTGGGGTACCGCGTGGAACTACACCCGCGCGGAAATGCGCGACCCGTCAAGCGCCGACAGCAAAACCTATGACCAGAATATCGTCGGTACCGCGCTGAGCTGGACCCCGGATAACTGGACCTTCTCCTTCGGCGGCGGCTGGTATCAGAACTTCCTCACCACCAAGAAAACCGATGTGCATAATTACTTTGCCGGTGACGCCTGGGGGATTGAATATTTTGCGGGCTATAAATTCCCGATCAATCAATACGCTGTTAAATCTATTCAGCCGTACTTTATGGGCGACCGTCTGGAATATGTGAACGGCCGCAACTATCAGCGTATCGATAACGGTCTGGGGATTAGCTTCCAGCTGGATTACGGTTTCCGCGTTGACTACGAACACGTGTTTACCTCCAGCACCGACAACCTTGGCGATATGAACCTGGTCCGTCTGCGCTACGACTTCTAAGCAGTCACAACTCCCCGGTCGCGCGCGCTTACCGTGGCTACAAATCGCGCCGACCGGTAGCCCGGCTAAGGCGTTTACGCCGCAAGCCGGGACAATAGAGCATGCGATTACTTCGCCAGCCAGGCTGCGACCTCCTGCCAGCTGCCGCGAAAGAGAATTTTCCCGGCTTTTTTCCCCAACTGATAGCGATACATCGGGTCGTAGTATTCTTCCAGCAGCGGTACCAGCCAGGCAAAGTGCGCCTCGGTGCTGGCGGTGCGCTGCTGCTGCACCAGCGCCTCATCGAGCCGTTCAGTGAGCTGAGCAAAACGCTGCAGCCCCAGGCGACGGCGGATGGCAAACAGGCCGTGATGCAGATACTCGCCGTATGCCTGCCAGCCTTTCTCTTCGCCATACGCGGCGATAAAGTCGCGATACATGCGATCGAAATACTCTTCGCGCAGCCGTTCGAGGCGAACGTCAAACGGATCTTCCACCACCGCCAGCGGCGACTGCGCCATGCGGAGGCGCAGGCTCTCCGGTAGATGATTGGCGCCGATCATATGGCCTTCATCTTCCAGCACCCAGCGGGTCTGCTGTTCGGCTTTTTTAAGCAGGCTGACCGCCAGGTGGTTTTCAAAGGTGGCCTGTGGATGCTGATCCTGCAGGGTTCGACCGAATGAAGAACCGCGGTGATGAGCAAGCCCTTCCAGGTCGATACCGTCCGGGCGCGAGCAGACCAGTTGAGTTTTGCCGTTGCCGGTACAGCCGCCAATCAGCACGATCGGGCGCTGCACCAGTTCGTCGGTGGCCTGGATCGCCGCCTGGCGTAGCGCTTTATAGCCGCCGACGATCAGGGGGTAATCCACGCCAGCTTCTTTCAGCCATTGCTGGACGATATGCGAGCGCTGGCCGCCGCGGGCGCAGCACAGGTAACCGTGTGGGTAACGGGCGCACGCTTCCAGCCACGCCTGAGTACGGCTGGCGCGCAGGTCACCCTGGACCAGTTTATGGCCGAGCGCCAGCGCCGCTTCCGGCCCCTGACGCTTGTAGCAGGTGCCGACCGCGGCGCGTTCTTCATCATTCATCAGCGGCAGGTTGATCGCCGCCGGCATCGCGCTTTGGCTAAACTCCACCGGGGCGCGTACGTCAATCAGTGGCGTATCGCTGGCGAGAATGGCGCGATAATCCGTCCCATTGGTCATGGGGTATCCTCTGAAGTCAAAACAGAAATGAGCTTTACAGCAAGGGGGGGATTGTACGCGCCTCAAGGTGTGCCGGGGAAGGGGATAGATCAAATCCCCGGCACGAAGGGCTTAGCTGAGCTGCGATTGCGCCCAGAACAGGCCGCTGGTGTACTCCGGCGGCAGCAGCGGCTTGATCGCTTCCAGCGTCGCGCTCAGGCGATCGGTATCGCTGTCGGTGAGGTTCAGGTGGCCGACTTTACGACCCGGGCGCACCTCTTTGTCATACCAGTGCAGGTGCACCAGCGGCAGCTTCAGCCAGTCGTAGTTAAGATCGGTGCCGATCAGGTTGATCATCACCGACGGGCTGTTGACCACCGGCGGCGGCAGCGGCAGGCCGGTAATCGCCCGCAGATGCAGCTCGAACTGGCTGATAGACGCCCCGTTCTGCGTCCAGTGGCCGCTGTTGTGCACCCGCGGCGCCAGCTCGTTAATCAGCAGCCCCTCGGCGGTAACGAAGCACTCCATCGCCATCACGCCGACATAGTTCAGCTCGTTCATGATCGCCGTCAGCATGCTTTCCGCCTGTTCCTGCTGGCGAGCGTTGGCCTGCGGGAAGGCGACGCTGGCGCGCAGAATACCGTCCTGATGCAGGTTACGGGTCAGCGGGTAGAAGACGGTGCTACCGTCATGAGCGCGGGCGCCTACCAGCGATACCTCGCCGGAGAAGTTAATCCCCTGCTCGACGATGCACTCGCCGTAGTTATCGGCCGGTAGCTGATCGATCTCGTTTTCCCGCAGACGCCACTGGCCGCGGCCGTCGTAACCGCCAACGCGACGCTTAACGATCGCCAGTTCGCCAAGGCGAGCAAACACCGCCGGCCACTCGCTTTTATCCGCCAGCAGTTGCCACGGGGCGGTGGCGAGGCCAAGCTTGTCAAACAGCTGCTTTTGCGTCAGGCGGTCGGCGATAATCGGGAAGACATCGCGGTTGACGAACGCCGGGTGGCGGGCCAGCTCGCGGGTGAGGGCGGTTTCCGGCCAGCGTTCAATTTCTGCCGTGATGACGCTCTGCTGGAACGGCACCGCTTCCGGGTCGGCTTCCAGGCCGACCGGCCAAACGGCGATGCCCAGCGGCTCGCCGGCCTGGCGCAGCATACGGCCTAACTGGCCGTTACCGAGCACGCATACCTGTTTCATGCCGCACCCCGCGGATCCGGATTATCCAGCACTTCATCGGTTTGCGCCTGACGCCAGGCGCTCAGGCGATGGTGCAGTTCTGCATCATGCTGGGCAAGGATCTGCGCGGCGAGCAGGCCGGCGTTCGCAGCGCCAGCTTTGCCGATGGCCAGGGTACCGACCGGAATGCCGCGCGGCATCTGCACAATGGAGTAGAGGCTGTCGACACCGCTTAAGGCTGCGCTCTGAACCGGTACGCCGAGCACCGGCACCAGGGTTTTCGCCGCAATCATGCCCGGCAGATGCGCCGCGCCGCCTGCTCCTGCAATAATCACCTGATAACCGTGGCTTTCGGCGCTTTCAGCAAAGCTGAACAGCTTATCGGGCGTGCGGTGGGCGGAGACCACTTCGACATGGTACGGAACGTTCAGGGCATCAAGGATTTCTGCGGTAAATTGCATGGTAGCCCAGTCGCTTTTGGACCCCATCACGATGGCGATACGCGCCGAATTATTGCGGGAAGACATGCGTCTTAAAACTCCTGTGGGTGTGTTTCACACTGCTTTAGAGGCCACAGAGAATAGCATGAACTGCCAGCAAGGAAAACGGTTGCGTGCGCATGGTTAGCCGTCTTTTGTCTCGCCTGGAGGTGATGGCGTGGGTGCCTGATTGACCTTTATCTCCCTCATGATACAGGTGATAAGCAGCACTAACCCCCACGGGAGCATCAGGGTGCCCATAAGCAGTAAATAGATTTGTACCAGCCGGCTATCGTGAGGGCGGGTGCAGAGCAAATAAATGGCATAAAAATAGATAGCCCACGCCAGCATCGCACACCAGACAAACGTCAGCGTGTTGCCGATAACGACGCCGATTAAGGCGATATAACTTACCCCTAACGGGTTGAGGATCGCGATGATCATTCCCCACGTCAGCGGCTGACTCCACTTTTTCCTGCTCATGCTCGTTCCTTGAGAGTGACGTTGTGGAAGACTAGCATGCAGGGCGGGGGGAAGCGCGCACCTTCGCCCGGGCAAAAGGCGCTTTCGGAATTGTGCTCGCGCAGGAATTAGAACGGAAAGTGGATTAGTTTGACGTCGTCCGGCGTCACCTTGACCATCGAACCTTCGCTGTGCCAGGCGCCAAGTACCACTCGCCATGCGGGTTGGCCGTTGGCCTGCAGTTCATGGACCGCCGGGCGATGGGTATGGCCGTGGATCAGCCACTGCACGTGATGCCGCTCCATCGCGTCAACTACCGCCTGTGGATTTACATCCATAATTTCCATTGATTTACTGCTGTTGGCGGCTTTGCTGTCGGCGCGCATGCGGGCGGCGATGCGACGGCGGATAAACAGCGGCAGGGCCAGGAACAGACGCTGGATCCACGGGGTGTGGACTTTGGCGCGAAACGCCAGATAGCCTTGGTCATCGGTGCACAGCGTGTCGCCATGCATGATCAAGACTTCACGGCCATAGAGGTCCAGTCGCTCTTCTTCGGCGAGCAGGATCATCCCGCTCTGGCGGGCAAAGCGCTGGCCGACGAGAAAATCGCGGTTGCCATGGATGAAGTAGCACGGCACGCCGGCGTCGACGACGGCTTTGATTGCCGAGGCAATTTGTTGGTGCAGCGGGTTAGGATCGTCATCGCCGATCCATGCCTCAAACAGATCGCCAAGGATATACAGAGCGTCCGCCTGGCGGGCTTCGCCCTGTAAAAAACGCAGAAAACCGGCGGTGATCGCCGGTTCTTCTGTTTGCAGGTGCAAATCTGCAATGAAAAGTGTCGCCACGAATTACTCGCTGACGGTGACGCTTTTGATGATCACATCATCTTTCGGCACATCCTGGTGCATGCCGCTGCGGCCGGTGGCAACCGCTTTGATTTTGTCAACCACGTCCATGCCTTCAACCACTTCCGCGAAGACGCAGTAGCCCCAACCCTGCAGGCTTTCGCCGGAGAAGTTCAGGAAGTCGTTGTCAACCACGTTGATGAAGAACTGCGCGGTGGCAGAGTGCGGCGCCTGAGTACGGGCCATCGCCAGCGTGCCGCGGGTGTTTTTCAGACCGTTGTTCGCTTCGTTCTGAATCGGAGATTTGGTCGCTTTTTGTTTCATGCCAGGTTCAAAACCGCCGCCCTGAATCATGAAGCCGTTGATAACACGGTGGAAAATGGTGTTGTCGTAGAAACCTTCGCGGCAGTAGTCCAGGAAGTTTTTAACTGTTTCCGGCGCTTTGTCGTCAAACGTTTTGATTACGATATCGCCATGATTGGTGTGGAAAGTAACCATTTTTGCATCCTGTTCCGATGAGTGTGGTGCCAGCACCCGGTGTCGGGTGAGATATAGGGGGGTGTTATAGCATAACCGCGGGGGTCGATGCACCTTGCAATGTGTGCTGCGTCCGGTCTGAATTATGGGTATTATAGAGACTTCATTACCCACACACGTCTACACGGAATCTTCGATGTTAAAAATTTTTAATACACTGACGCGCCAGAAAGAGGAATTTAAACCTATCCATGCCGGGGAAGTCGGCATGTACGTGTGTGGTATTACCGTTTACGATCTCTGTCATATCGGCCATGGACGTACCTTCGTCTCCTTTGACGTCGTGGCGCGCTATCTGCGTTTTCTCGGCTATAAGCTGAAGTACGTGCGCAATATCACCGATATCGACGACAAAATCATTAAGCGCGCTAATGAAAACGGCGAAAGCTTTGTCGCGCTGGTCGATCGCATGATTGCCGAAATGCACAAAGATTTTGACGCGCTGAATATTCTGCGTCCCGACAGCGAGCCGCGCGCAACGCACCATATTGCGGAGATCATTGAGATCACCGAGCAGCTGATCGCCAAAGGCCATGCTTACGTGGCAGATAACGGCGACGTGATGTTCGACGTGCCGACGGACCCGAACTACGGTTTGCTGTCACGCCAGGATCTCGATCAACTGCAGGCGGGGGCGCGCGTCGACGTGGTTGACGTCAAGCGTAGCCCGATGGACTTCGTCCTGTGGAAAATGTCGAAAGAGGGCGAGCCGAGCTGGCCGTCGCCGTGGGGCGCGGGCCGTCCGGGCTGGCATATCGAGTGCTCGGCGATGAACTGCAAGCAGCTTGGCAACCACTTCGATATTCACGGCGGCGGTTCGGATCTGATGTTCCCGCACCATGAAAACGAAATCGCCCAGTCCACCTGCGCCCACGACGGCGAATACGTCAACTACTGGATGCACTCCGGCATGGTGATGGTTGACCGCGAGAAGATGTCGAAATCGCTGGGTAATTTCTTTACCGTCCGCGACGTGCTGAAGTATTACGATGCGGAGACGATTCGCTACTTCCTGATGTCCGGCCACTATCGCAGCCAGCTGAACTACAGCGAAGAGAACCTCAAGCAGGCGCGTTCGGCGCTGGAGCGTCTGTACACCGCGCTGCGCGGGACGGACAAATCCGTCGACGCGGCGGGGGGCGAAGCCTTCGAAGCACGCTTTATCGAGGCGATGGACGACGACTTCAACACCCCGGAAGCCTATTCGGTGCTGTTCGATATGGCGCGTGAAGTAAACCGCCTGAAAACCGAGGACGCGGCCGCGGCGAACGCCATGGCGGCCCACCTGCGTAAGCTTGCTGCGGTGCTGGGTCTGCTGGAGCAGGAGCCGGAGGCATTCCTGCAGAGCGGCGCGCAGGTTGACGACGCGGAAGTGGCGGAGATCGAATCGCTCATCCAGCAGCGTCTGGACGCACGCAAAGCGAAAGACTGGGCGGCGGCGGATGCGGCGCGCGACCGTCTCAACGAGATGGGCATTGTGCTGGAAGATGGCCCGCAGGGCACCACCTGGCGCCGGAAGTAAGCCATAAAAAAATGCCCGCAAAAGCGGGCGTTTTTATTTTCGTTGTCAGGCCGTGACGGTCACGCTCTGGCCTTCAAAGCTCACCGTCTGACCAGCGACGATTTTGCAGCGTTTGCGGGTTTCCACCGCGCCGTCGACTTTTACCAGCCCGTCGGCGATGGCGATCTTCGCCTGGGCACCGCTTTCGCTCCAGCCTTCCAGCTTCAGCAGATCGCACAGCTCAACGTGCGGGTGTTTACCTAAGGAAAATGTCGCCATCTCAGGCCTCCTCAACGTCGTGATACTCTTCGCACGCCTGCAGCGTGTTCTGGATCAGGGTGGCGACGGTCATCGGGCCAACGCCGCCGGGAACCGGGGTGATGTAGGACGCGCGTTCGGCGGCATCTTCATACACCACGTCGCCGACCACTTTGCCGCTTTCCAGACGGTTGATGCCGACATCGACCACAATCGCCCCTTCTTTAATCCACTCGCCAGGAATAAAGCCCGGTTTGCCCACCGCGACGATCAGCAGGTCGGCGTTTTCGACATGATGGCGCAGGTTTTTTGTAAAGCGGTGGGTGACGGTGGTGGTGCAGCCGGCCAGCAGCAGCTCCATGCTCATCGGGCGACCGACGATATTGGAAGCGCCAATGACCACCGCATTGAGGCCGTAGGTGTCGATATTATAGCGTTCCAGCAAGGTCACGATACCGCGCGGAGTGCACGGACGCAGGCGCGGCGCGCGCTGGCACAGGCGGCCAACGTTGTAAGGATGGAAGCCGTCGACGTCTTTATCCGGCGCGATGCGCTCGAGAACTTTGACGTTATCGATCCCTGCCGGCAGGGGCAGCTGAACCAGAATACCGTCGATGGTCTTATCGGCATTCAGAGTGTCGATAAGCTCCAGCAGCTCGGCTTCGCTGGTGGTTTCCGGGAGATCGTAAGAGCGGGAGACGAAGCCCACTTCTTCACATGCTTTGCGCTTGCTGCCGACATAAATCTGCGAGGCCGGGTTGCTGCCGACCAGCACGACGGCCAGCCCAGGGGCGCGTTTTCCGGCCGCAACGCGAGCCTTCACTTTTTCCGCAACCTCAGAGCGTACCTGCTGCGCAATCGTTTTACCGTCAATAATTTTTGCTGCCATCAGAGAGAGGATTCCATCTGTATCTTTACGAAAGGGGGATGAGGATATTTTGTCAGAAGCGGGCCTCGCTGTCAGTCCTCGTTTGCTGTTTTATCCTGTCTGAGGCTAATTTAGCCTGTTATGACCATGGTTATTACATGGTTATTGGTGCGTTGCGCCTGGCCACTGAGTCGATTTACGCGCGCATTAGGCCCGGCGGTATGCTTCTTGTACAGTTGGTGGAGGATATTTCGCCAGCGTCGTATAAGCCCCGCAGTTTCCTGGCAAAATGGATTGACTCAACCGACGTGGACCGTATAATTCCACGCGTTTCACTCCGCGAAGCACTCGCTTCTCAGGGCGCCCTTAGCTCAGCTGGATAGAGCAACGGCCTTCTAAGCCGTAGGTCACAGGTTCGAATCCTGTAGGGCGTGCCATACTCACTTCTCTTAGCGTCCTCTGAAGTCTACTCAACCCAGTATATACGCGGCATTTTCAAATATTCCATTACCTCAATGACTTCTATGATTCATTGAAATCCACATTCATGTGGAGGGAGATTCCTGTTCAATGAAAGGAGATACCCCAGGTGAAGCTCGCAGCCCGCCAGGTCGATATATCTAAAACTAAGGACAAACCCTATAAGCTGTCTGATGGCGGTGGCCTTTATCACCGTTTGATGCGCGTGAGCTGGAATGCATTATTGTCAGCCAACGACACGTAACAGCAGGGGCACTTCATTACCCGCATCATGTTTTCAGACCGATAATCAGCGAGCGCTAAGCGTGGCGGCTGTGGTAGGATACAGTTGCTGTCAGGAGCCCTCCTCAAAAATATTAAGGCTTGGGTAATATATGAATACTCGTTCGTTATATTGAAAGAACAGGAGCCTGATTTCATATGTCAGATATTGAACTTGAAAGATTTAAGGCAATGCTTCGTGATGAGTCTATTGATGACCTGCTAACCGCGCTTGCGTACAAGATTCCTTTGTACAGATTAGACCCATTAATCATCAGGGGGCGAACAGAGCACATCACAAATGCGGAATTAATCGAGTCGTTTGACCGATTATATCAGGCCGGAATTTTGATGACTGGTGAGAATGGTCAAGTAGTGAAGGGGCCTAAATGGGTTGAACCAGAGTTCGTGAAAATGGAGAAATACTTTCCGCATCCGCGGTAATAGCAACATCCAGATTACCCGAAAATAGGTTCATGGGCACGACGTAACCGACTAACTCGAACACCTTTGCAGCTATGTACTTTTATCCTCTAATTTCCGCTATCAATCCTGGATAGCACTCAGGGGGTTATTAAGTGGTAACTCATCAGCAAAGATGTGCATGCTGTCGATGACTTGGCATTCATTGAGTTGGCGCCTGGCGGAGCGTTAAACGGATTCATCAGTAGTTGATCGCCTGGTCTACCTATTGCAAGACAACGTTTAGCCTCGCCCTGCTTTTTGCAGTGATACTTACACTATCGCTGGCTTCTGAAGGGCGTCGGACATAACGCAAATTATGCATGGTTCGTTACTCTGAATTATTCATAATAGTCGCGCATTACGTTGAATATCCGCAGGCTATATACCTGGTAGACTCCTCACTGGAGCAGGGCCCGTACTCACATTTTGCGGGCAGGATAATACACCTTAAATATTTGAAGGGATAGGATACTTCAGCTCGATTTGCGGCGCATCGCTTAGCCGCCGGCCAGATTTTGCCATCAGGTATCCGGCGATTTCTTCAGGCGTTAAATCGACATGAAGCATGTCTTTATCCTGAAACCATTCATTAGGCCAGTAGATGAGGTCGGATGGATTGGCATCAAAGTTTTTCTCAAGCAGTCCCAGCGCGTAGCTTTGTTCAGATTCCTTACCTTCGGCCTGACACACAAACTGGATGATCTGAATCAGCTCATCCCAGGATAAATCCGCCACGTATTTTTCCTGATTAAACGCCATCCGGGTGAAGTCTTTTGCACTGGTCCATGAAGAGAAATCCCGGAAATCAGAGAATGCATACGGGTTAATAACCTGGCTATTCCAGTCATTTATCAACATTTTCAACCCGGCATCCTCTTCCTTAGCCCCGTTATCAATTTGCGCCAGTATCTCTTCGGCCATGTCCGCTAGCTGTTTCAGTTTCTGGCGGTTTACTTTGGCTGGTTGCAGACGTTCGGGTAATGGCATCGGGTTATTCCTTGTAAAATTGAGTGCATCAGTGACAAGCTATGCTCCCATCCTGGCCAAACATTTATCCAAAGTCTATATACAATCAATCCCTCTTCTGACAACGAGCGTCTAACGGTATAAATATCAGCGGTAGGTCCCGGACGTTCGTTACCCGCTATCCGGAAAAAATCTACTTTTCAAGATGAAAAGTGGCTTCGCAAACCATATCTGTTAGCCGACTTCTCTGTGCAGGAGGCCGCTTGCGGCCTGTTTCAGAGTACACCCAGTTGTACCGTTCCCCGCCAAATAACCGCAATCTGATAACAAAAAGTTTAATTTTTTTCCCCGCCGCGCTGACTATAGTTAGGGCACTTTCACTTGCCCAATAAGGTCACGATTATGAAATTAGTTATCGCCTCCGTAATTTCTCTGCTCAGCTTCAGCGCGCTGGCGGCGCCAGAGGGGACGCTCAGCGTACACATTCTTAATCAGCAAACCGGGCTCCCTTCACCGGGGGTGCAGATTGAGCTGGATAAACAGCAGGGGGAGAGCTGGCAGCATATCGCCACCGGTAAAACGGATGCCGATGGGCGGATTAAATCGCTCTATCCGCAGGCGGAGAATATGGAGCCGGGGGTGTATAAAGTGACGTTTAAAACCGGTGACTATTTTAAAAGCCAAAATATGAATACGTTCTTCCCGGTGATTCCGGTTATTTTCAATGTCACAAAGCAAAATCAAAAACTGCATATCCCGCTGCTGCTCAGTCAGTACGGATACTCTACCTACCGCGGCAGCTGATGACCCAAGCCGCTATCCAGCCAACGCCTGCGCGGCTTCCGCAGGCGTCACGCTTTTCTCGCACCACGATGTCCACGCCTAACGCTCGGTCTCTTTCTCTTTAAAGTGTTTAACGGCTTCGTCGTACATCGCCAGCAGGCCGGAAATTTCGCCTTCATATTGCGGCACGCGCTGGGCGCGAACGAGCTCAATCAGCAGCGCATAGGCTGCTTCTTCCGGGGCCGCATGTGGATTGATCAGTCCAGACATATCACCTCCTTAACAGTGGGCCTTTAGCCTACCCCTCGGCGGGAAAACGCAACAGCCTGATATGCAACCAGTACTTCTTATATGGCTCTTATGAAACCTCAGAGGCGAAGACCACGGCGGAAATCAATTGAAGGAGGGGTTATCCAGACCACTGGCGTGGCGGTTAGCGGTGCATCTACACCGGCAGGAGGCTCATCATCAGCCAGGCGATGGCGATGCAGATAAGGGTCATCGACAGCACAAAATTCATGGTAGCTCCTCTTCATCCTTTCTTTACTCAACGTAAATTTTGACGGCGATGATCGCCTTTATCCTTGGCGATTTGTGCCGCTATCCGGCGGTGGGCTGGGGAAAGACGGCCTGTTTCCCCGTGAAGGCCAGCAAAATATCCTCTTTGCCAGGGTTATAGTGATGACATCAATGAATAAGCTGCATCACATTGGTTATGTTGGTCTTTCCGCCTGAAGAATGACTTCGGGTCGCTGATAAGCTTGCTGGGGGACTAACAGGATGAGCACTACACCGTTAACGCTTTCTTTTGCTGGACAACAACCGCCCATCGCCCTGCCGCAGGTGCCGGGAACACGGGGGCCGGTGGGAGTTGATATGCGCGGGCTAAATCAGTCCGGATTCTGCAGCTATGACCCCGGCTTCGCCAACACCGCCGGATGCCAGTCGGCGATCTCGTGGATCGATACGGAAAACAGCGTGCTATTGCACCGCGGCTATCCGGTGGATCAGCTGGCTCGCCAGTGCGATTTTCTCGAAGTGGCCTACATCATGCTGAACGGTGACGCGCCGGATGAGGCCTGCTATCAAACCTTTCGCGAGACCATCACCCGCCATACTCTGGTCCATGAGCAGATAGCCCGCATGTGCAGCGGCTTTCGTCGCGACTCGCACCCGATGGCGCTGATGTGCGCCCTGGTGGGGGCGCTGGCGGCGTTTTATCATGACGTCCTGGACGTGGAAAATCTGCAGCACCGGGCGCTGGCCGCCACCCGGTTGCTGTCGAAAATGCCCACTATCGCCGCCATGAGCTACAAGTACACCATTGAGCAACCCGCGGCGTATCCGCGCAACGATCTCTCCTATGCCGGTAATTTCCTGCAGATGCTGTTTGCTATCCCGGCGGAAAAATACGTTCTCAATCCGGTTATCGAGCAGGCGATGAACCAGATCCTGGTGCTGCATGCCGATCACGGGCAGTGCGCCTCGACCACTACGGTGCGCGCGGCGGGCTCCTCCGGGGCGAACTTATTCGCCTGCGTCGCCGCCGGGCTGGCGTCGCTGTGGGGGCCGATGCATGGCGGAGCAAATGAATCGAGCATGCGAATGCTGGAGGAGATTGAAAGCGTCGATCAGGTTCCGGCGTTTCTGCGCCAGGCGAAGCGCGATCCGCAGGCATTTCGCCGGCTGGGTTTTGGCAACTCGCGCTACCGTCACCGTGACCCGCGCGCCGATATCCTGCGTGAAACCAGCCATCGGGTGCTGGCGGAGGTAGGCATGTCCGACCGCCTGCTGCAGGTGGCGATGGCCCTTGAGGACGTGGCGCTGACCGACCCCTATTTTGTGGACAATGGCCTGTCGCCAAGCGTGGATTTCTATACCGCGGTGATCCTTAAAGCGATGAATCTGCCTTCGTCGATGTTTGCGGTGGTCACCGCGGTCGGTCGGACGGTCGGTTGGGTGGCGCACTGGAACGAGATGCACCAGGCGCCGCTGACCATCTACCGGCCACGGCAGATTTACGTTGGCGAGGGCTATCGGGATTACGTCTCCCGACGCGGCGAGCGGTCTGCTGAGCTAAGGTAATGCCTTACAGGCAGGAGGCGCGCGGCGTCTTCCTGCCCAGGCGGGTTACTACTCAGAGATGCCGGGAGAGCAGATAGTGCTCGACGGCGGTATATTCGGTTAACCGGGTATACAGCGCCAACAGGGCGCTGAGAAAAGCGCCTACCTCACAGGCCTGCGGCCTGGGCGTGGCGAGTAATGGCTGTAGCGTAGCTCTCAGTTGATCAAGGTCGGGCTTCAGCACATACGGTATATGCAGGGTGCTGAGGATGGTTTCAGTCTGCTGGAAATCATGACGAGATGGCAACGCCTCGTCTGCGCTTAGCCAGCTCAGGATAATCAACATGAGGCGATTTTTAGTGTAGAGATACGATTTCATGGCCTGTCTCCTGTCGGTAGTGGCGCAACACCATCCCCTGAACTTTGTTCATCAGTTCCACGTTATTTTTCACCGCCAGCTTGCTAAGGACGCGTGAACGGTAGTAGTAGACCCGTTTGATCGTGAGCTGCATGGTGCTGGCCACGTGATACAACGGCATTCCCCCCATCAGCAGGCTGATTAAAAAAGTTTCCTTACGGGTCAGGTTATAGCTGTCAGGTATGGCGATATAGAGCTTGTCGGCGGGGGGCGATGTCAAGCGCGGACCGCGGGCAAGGGCAGCGCTGAGCCCGGCAAAACTGGTGATGAACTCTGCGCCGAGCACAATGGCGAGGCTGCGTTCGAGCTCGCTCAACGGGTAGCCTGATTTGGCAAAAATAAAGATCCGGATCAGGGGATTAAACGATTTTAAACTGAGCGCGACCTGCAGTACTTCGATGCTGACGCTGCTGTAATCAATAAGGATGGTGCTTAGCCGGGCTCCGGCATCGGTCGCAAAAAAAGTATAGAACATCTCACTCTGTCCACTAAACGGGTAACAGAGTATTTCTTTAATATCCAGAGGCTTGCTGTTTGGTTCATTAATATACGCTTTCAGGGCAATATTAAAATATTCTGAATCCGCAATGCAGATCAACATAATGACCTCCTGGCATAAATACGCTGTGCATGCTGTCCTGCCTGATTCGACAATTTACTGTAGAGAATACCCGCCTGAAATAACATACTCCCTGCGCTTTCAATTCAGGGGGGAGAACGTGGGAGGAGGTGGTTAATAATGAGGGTGAGATAGTTAGATCGCATTTCTCGAATGTCTTTTAGAAAATAAAAAATAAAAATTACCTTTTATTTACAATTGGTTATGTTTTTATTGTGCGTTTGTTTTATTTGTTTTTCAGAGTGGTGTTAAGACTTTTCTATAAAAAGTAGAAATGGTCCTGGTGGCGAATTTGAATAATAAATAATGAAGTGAGTAGGATGTCAGTGCAGGGAAGGGGTTAAAAGATAACAGGCTAATCCAATGGACTGAGCATTAATAAATTGTACGTATAAAGTACGCCAGGGTATTTCCTGAACGATTCTCCATAAGCGTGGTGATGAGGAGTGAATATGAAAAAATACAGCAGAGGAATGGCATCTTTCGTGGTGATGATGATGCTTTCTCCGGTAGCGGCACAGGCTGCTGATGGCAAAGTCACCTTTAATGGTGAAGTCATCGAAAATACTTGTACGGTAGTGAATAAAGACAAGACGGTAACCCTACCGACGGTCCAGCGTTCAGCGCTCAGCAGCGCGGGTGAGACGGCGGGCGTGGTTCCCTTCACCATCGATCTGACGAGCTGCACCCCAGGGGCTGATGTCTCGGTGTACTTCGAGAAAGATCAATACGTTTCCACGGAGGGTCGACTAAAAAACACTCTGTCTGACGGCACGGAAGCAGAAAACGTCGATGTGGAGCTGCTGAACACCCGGTTTACGCCGATTAACCTCGCGGAGACCCCGGCGGTCGCTGCAGACGGCAAAGTTGCTCGCCTGGAAGCGATCCCGGTGGCGGTGGCTGAGCAGGATGGTTCCGCCTCGCTACCTTTCTATGCCCGCTACTATGCGACCGACGCCGCTACTGCTGGAAAAGTCGCTACCTACGTCAACTTTACGGTGGTCTATCCGTAAACCCTGTCCACGGCCCCGCTAAGGGGCCGTTTATCCACCCGGCAAGGAGGAGGTGAATATGCGGCGTATGGTTCTGGCATGGCTGCTGTCCAGCTATTTACCCTCGGCGGACGCCAGCATGGTTATTGACGGCACACGGATTATTTTTCCCGGCGACAAAAAAGAGATCGCCGTCCGGGCCACCAATATGGGGGAGACCCCCTCTCTGACGCAGGTCTGGGTCGACGATGGCCGCGTGCAAAATCAACCGGAAAAGGATGCGGCGCCGTTTATTGTGCTGCCGCCGATTGTGCGCATCGAACCGGGAAAAGGCCAGAGCTGGCGCCTGGTGTTTAACGGCAGCCGCCTGCCGCAGGATCGGGAATCGCTGTTCTGGTTCAATCTTCTGGATATCCCACCTGAGCCGAAAAATGGCAAGACTGACAATTACCTGCAGCTCGCGATACGGTCGCGTATCAAGCTGTTTTACCGTCCGGCAGGCGTGGCGGCGGAAAAAATAGCCGCGGAAAAAGCCCTGAGCTGGGCGCTGGCTCCTACGGGCAACGGGCTGCGGGTGAGCAATGCCTCAGCGCGCTATATCACCATCGACAGCATCACCCTTAACGGACAAAAACACGCTGCCGGCATGGTCGCCCCGTTTTCCTCGCTGGAGATCGCGCCTAAAGGGGTCGCGCTGCGCACGCTGCCAGCCAAATTCAGCTTCACCACCATCAATGATTACGGCGCGGTAGTGAATCATAATTATCCTCAGTAAGGACATTATTATGAAACTCAGGGAGATCAAGGTTGGGTTGATGCTGCTCCTTCCCTGGCAGGAGGCATGGGCGGCAGAGGCGTTTAGTTTTAACCGCGCCCATTTGCACGGCGCCGCGCAGGTTGATCTCCAGAAATATCAATACGGTAATCCACTGCACGCCGGACAGTACCGCAGCACGCTCTCGGTGAATGGCCGGGACCTGGGGGAAGAAACGTTTGTTATCCAGGAACACGATGGCCAGCTTGAGCCCTGCATCTCACCCTCGCTGTTCGACGCTCTGCAGCTGAAGGATGCCCAGTGGCCAACCGCGGCCACCTGCCTGCGTTTTTCGCAGATCGATAAGGCGATCGGCTGGGAGTATGACAGCGGGGAAAACGTCCTGCGGGTAAATATGCCCCAGGCGATGCTGCAACCCCATTATCGGGGGGCGGTGAACCTGAAGAAGGTGGACAGCGGCGTGCCCGCCGCGGTGCTGCGCTATCAGGCCAACAGCTATCAGAGCATCGTTGACGGGGATAGCAGCAGCCATCATTATCTCGGGCTGGATGCCAGCCTGCGCGCCTTTGGCTGGCGGTTACATCATCAGTCCAGCTACCAGGCGCAGGAAGGGAATACGCACTGGGATAGCATTGCCACCTGGGCTGAGAGAAGTGTAGTGAACTGGGCGTCCACGTTACGGCTTGGTCAGGGATGGACCGACGGAACCTTCTTTGACAGCGTCAGTTTTATCGGCGGCAGGCTGGCTACCGATGTGCGCATGCTGCCGGGCTCTCGCCGCGGTTTTGCGCCGTCGGTCAGCGGCGTGGCGCGCACCAACGCCCGCGTAACGGTCACCCAGAACGGCGCCCTGTTGTACGAGGCAACGGTTCCGCCGGGCAAATTCACCTTTGACGATCTCTATCCCACCAACGCCGGCGGCGATTTACAGGTGACGATCCACGAGGCGGATGGCAGTCAGGACACCTTTACCGTGCCGTACGCCACGCTGCCTGGCCTGGTGCGGGCAGGCGCGGTCTATTATGATCTGTCGCTGGGCTATCTGGATGAGGACGGGATCGCCGGGCGGCCGGGATTTGGCGAAGCCACGCTGCAGTACGGCTTCAATGACTATATCAGCGGCTATACCGGCGCTAACGCGACGACAGATTATTACTCGACGCTGGTCGGCAGCGCCTTCAATACCTACTGGGGCGCGCTGGCGGTCGATCTTTCCCGTTCTGCGGCGAAGGGCAGGGAGCACGGCTGGCAGGAGGGCTACCGCTGGCGGGTGTCCGCATCAAAATCGTTTACATCCGATACGCGAATGCTGCTCTCAGTGAGCCACAGCAACGACGGCAATTATCGCTCCATTCGCGATGCCGCCTGGGAGCACGACCGGCACCCCAACGACTGGTGGGAGATGACCCGCTACAGCGCGACGTTGTCTCAGCAGACCGGCAGCGGCAGTCTGTCATTTAACGGAATCTGGAGTGAGGATGTCCGCCACCACCGCTGGCGCTCATATCAGCTGGGCTATGCCAACCGCTATGGTCAGCTCAATTATTATCTGTATGCCCAGCAGAGCCAGGATATCCATCACCGCAATAATCAGGTGGTGGGCGTCTCCTTTTCGCTGCCGTTCGGGCAGGCGGGCAGCCTGACCACCCGCTTTAACCACGATAAAAACTACGGCAGCCAGCTGCAGTCCAGCTATACCGGCAGCGCAGGCGAGAAAAACGCCTTCAGCTACGGTTTGACCGCCAGCTACGACATGCCGCGGGAGAACCCAAATGAAGCCAGCGTTGCGGCCAACGGTAGCCTGCGGACGGATTATGCGTACCTGAACGCCAGCGCCAGCGCCGGTCGCCATCAGCAGCAGTACTCGCTGGGGGCATCGGGCGCCCTGGTAGCGCATCAGGGCGGCATGACCGCCACCCCCGAACTGGGGGAAACCTTCGCCATTGTGGAAGCGCCCGGCGCGGTGGGGGCCCGGGTGGCTAACCGCCCTGGACAGCCGATTAACCGCCAGGGTTTTACGATCATCCCTTACCTCGATCCCTTTACCGCTAACTGGCTGGATCTCGATCCGCAGGGTCTGAACGACCATGTGGAGATTGTCTCCAGCAGCACGACGGTGGTGCCCGATTCGGGCGCCGCGGTGAAGGTCAAATTTGTCACGCGTACCGGCTATCCCTGGTTTGCCCATGTCACGCTGCCGGATGGCGCGGCGCCCCCGCTGGGCGCGGAGGTGTTCGACGACAACGGTCGGGCGGTTGGCGCCGTCGGTCAGGGCGGGCTGCTGTATGCCCGGGTGCCGCAGGACCACGGCAGCGTCTCGGTAGTATGGGGCGAACGCAGCGGGCAACGCTGCCGGTTGGCCTATGCCATCCGCGACGACGCGGCGCAACAGGTTAGCAGCCCCACGCCGCATCAGGTCTGCCGGCCGGGAATAAAGGAGAAGTAATATGAAAAAAATCATCGCATCAGGGGTACCTCTTCTGCTGGCCGGCGGGTACTGCGCTTCGCTGTCGGCAGCGTGCCAGATGGTCAGTGGCAAAACTATCGAGTATTCAGTGAACGTCAGCCAGGCCAGTATCAACCTTGACGTCAGCGATCTCCCCATCGGCTCCCTGCTATACAGCTACGGAGGGATGATTATCACTAATAACGAACGCTGGGAGATCGCCTGCAGCGGCAGCGAGCCCGGCGGGTTTCAGAGCATTGGCGGTTCCCGGGTCGGCCCGGCGGGAGACGGCAAGCCGGGGGATATCTACAGCATCGACCGCCTGCCGGGCATCGGCTACAGCTTTCAGATGGGGGAACAGGATGGCATTAATTTCGATCCCCTGTTCACGGCCTGGCCTTCCGCGCCGGTATTTTCCGGCCAGCGCGCATTTCAGGCGGAAAATAAAAAACCGACCATCTATTTCTGGCGGATTGCCGATAACGGCGGTCTACCGCCGCCGGGCGAATATTGCCTTAATGATTACCTTGGCGATATTTATCTTGGCGGAGTACAGGCGATGCGCTTCAGCGTCAGCGGACTCTGTATTCAGGTCAAATCACCCACCTGCAAGATTACTGACGACAGTAAAAACATTAACGTCTTCCTCGGACGGCATAACAAAACCGCATTTACCGGGCTCAACAGCACCACCGCCCCGGTTCCTTTTAACATCAACCTGACGAACTGTGAAAATGTCGGCAGCGTGTTTATGCAGTTTAACGCGACGGTGGACAGCGCTGTCGCCGCCAACGAAGTGATTAAAATCGATGACCAACCTGAAGGGGCATCCGGACTTGGCGTGCAGATCCTCAGTGCCGGCGGCTCGCTGGTGCCGCTAAACCAGGTGAGCCAGGTCTGGTCCGGGAATAAAGGCAGTCAGACGAACTATCGTTTATCCTATCAGGCCCGCTATATCCAGACGCAGCCCGCAGTGACTGCGGGCGAAGCGAACGCCAGCGCGACCTTCGTGGTGACTTATAACTGATCTGCCTGGCGGCACTGCGCCGTCAGGCATGCGCCAGTAAAGGAAACATCAACTTCCTGTCTTTAAACAGGTTTTCCTTCTGGTCATAGATGAAAAGGATATCTTCTCCCTCTATCTTCTCATACTCGCCGAGCCGGTCTTCACTGGGGGTAAAACCGAGGATGGCCTGGTAAACGTGGTCATCGGCCAGTTCGTTGACCAGCGTCGACAGGCTCTTGCCCACGTCGCAGAATAGATCAAAGCAGATCAGCACCGGACCGTTTTGCATGGCGATGACCACCGCCTCATTTTTTGCCGAGTAATAGACAAAATGCTTCATAAAGGCTGAGCAGTAAAACATCAGCAGGCCAAAGTTATGCTCCACCCGCAGCGGTGAGAACGGGTTGGATTTTTCATAGTAATGGCGGAGCAGGGCGACATCGTCAGCGCTGTCCATATCCAGTTTACGAAAATCACCGGCTCGCGGGGAGACCGGCATAATATATTGATACTCTTCGCTGCGGGTGAAGCCAAATTTGGGGTAAAAATCCACCGTGGTGGGATTGGCGAATAAAAAGAAGGCGTCCGCCTCCTGCTGCCAGTCCTGCAGGATGTGATGGATAAGCTGGCCGGCTAATCCCTTATTACGGTGGTCCGGCTCGGTCATCACGGTGCCAATCTGAATATAACGCCGGGGCTCGCCCTGCCAGCGCAGGTCGATGATGTTGGCCGAAGCGTTAGCGATAACTTTATTGCGTTCGACAAAAGCATAGGGGATATAGGCATCGGTCCAGTAACCTTGCTGATACCACTCTTCAAAAGACAGGTCAAAAGTCTTAACGGCAAGGTCAATGAAGCTTTTTCTTAATGGGTTATTTTCTCTGACTTGCTTCACTAATTGATAATTCATTGTCATAGTTCCTTCTCACTATGGCTTCTGAAAGCGGCGACGTCGGCAAAGGCACTTGTGTCGAATGAGCGCTGTAAACGTAGCATATCTGGGAAAAGGATCCGCAATGTCGATGCTTAACCTTTGCCCCAGTCACAAATAACCGCATGCTGGCAGTGTCAAACCGGGCGAAACGGACTGTTTGCGTTCGCTATCGCCATAATAAAGCGTGAGTAAAAGAGGTATTGGTCGAGAGGCTGAGGCAAATGTACTGGCTATTTTATCGACAATCGGCCGAGCCGTAAAGGTTAGGTTTATTTATTTATGCATTAAACAGGAAATTTTACGCGTTGCGTCTAATAATAGAGTAGTCCCCAGCGTAAGGGCTGAATTTATCCTGGAATCGGCTTATAATAACGCGCTTTGTGATTGAGTATTACCGCACGAATTGGAAAAATACTACGTGCAGGATCCGCTACTTTATTTCGCGGTTTTTGCTCAGCTATTATTGAGTGAATTAACAGGATTACTATGTCAAATTTACCCAAATTTTCCCGCGCGCTGTTGCACCCGCGTTACTGGCTGTTGTGGCTGGGAATTGGCTTTTTGTGGCTGCTGGTGCAATTACCGTATCCGGTGATCTACCGTCTGGGAACGGCGCTTGGGCGGCTGGCAATGCGGGTGATGAAAAGCCGCGCGCGGATTGCCAGACGTAATCTCGAACTCTGCTTTCCCGAGATGAGCGCCGCCGACCGCGAGGCGCTGCTGGTGAAAAACTTTGAATCGCTGGGCATGGGGCTGATGGAGACCGGCATGGCCTGGTTCTGGCCGACGCACCGGGTAGCGCGCTGGACCGAAACCAGCGGCGTTAACGAGGTGGTGGAGCTTCTGGAAGAAAAACAGGGCATTTTACTGATCGGTATCCATTTTCTGACCCTCGAAATGGGTGCGCGAATGTACGGCATGTTTACCCCAGGCATTGGCGTCTACCGTCCTAACGATAACCCGCTGATTGACTGGCTGCAAACCTGGGGACGCTTGCGCTCTAACAAGACCATGTTGGATCGAAAAAATCTGAAAGGGATGGTCAGGGCGCTAAAAGAGGGGGAAATTCTCTGGTACGCGCCGGATCATGACTACGGTCCGGCCAGCAGCGTCTTCGCCCCGCTGTTTGCCGTCGAACAGGCGGCGACCACCACCGGTACCTGGATGCTGGCGAAAATGTCCGGGGCGACGATTGTGCCGTTTGTTCCGCGGCGCAAGCCCAACGGCATGGGGTATGAATTGATCTCCCTGACGCCGGAGCGCACGCCGCCGCTGGCGAGCGCCGAGGTTACGGCGGCCTGGATGAATCAGATTATCGAACAGTGCATCCTGATGGCGCCCGAGCAATACATGTGGCTGCACCGGCGCTTTAAGACCCGCCCGGAAGGAGTACCGCCGCGTTACTGAACGCCTCGGCCAAAAAATAAGCGCATCGGTAGCACGCTTAGTAAATCGCCGTCTATACTGAAAGGGCCTGACTGAAGGCTAATTCCAAGGAGATTGCAGGATGAAAAAAGTGATAGTCGCGTTAGCCCTTTCCGCCGTTGCATTTGGCGCCTCCGCCGCGCAGTTGATTACCAAAGAAGAAGTGAAACACTTCAAACTGACCAAAGTCGGGCCGATCTCGGTGGGGCCGTCCGGTGGCGAATTCTCTTCGCCTTCCGATTTGCACGATCAGCTCTCCAAGCTGGCCGATGAGAAAGGCGGAAAGTACTACGTGATCACCGCTGCGCGTGAGCATGGCCCTAACTTTGAAGCCACAGCGGAAGTGTATAAATAACCTTTTTTTAAAGCGTGCCGTATCGGCGCGCAACGCATTGAGCCTGGAGCGCGTTAAGCCTCCAGGCTTATTTTTTTCTGCTATCGGAATTGCCTTAGGCAATAGCGGCAGCGGAAATGCGTTTTTATCGCTATATATAGATTTCATGATCACGATGTTAATGAATTATTGCTTTTTATTGTTAATAAAGAGCCAATTCTGACCTAATGCCTGAGGGAGTGACCCCTGGCAAAAATAGGTAGGACAAATGTGTTATCATCGCGCCTTTCCCTTTTTGTCTGGGGCTTTCTTGTATGCTACAACCTGTTGTTCGCGTCGGTGAATGGCTGGTAACCCCCTCTGTAAACCAAATCAGCAGGAAGAGGCGCCAGCTTACCCTTGAACCGCGTTTAATCGATCTTCTGGTCTTTTTTGCCCGCCATCCGGGGGAAGTGCTTAGCCGGGACGAGCTTATCGAAAACGTCTGGACCCGGAACGTTGTGACCAGCCACGTCGTCACGCAGAGTATTTCTGAACTGCGCAAGTCGCTCAAAGACGGCGACGACGTTAGCCTTGAGTACATCGCGACGGTACCCAAACGGGGGTATAAGCTCACGGTGCCGGTGATCTGGTGCACCGAAGAGGGGGAGGAGCTAGCCCCGTCGATGGAGGCGCTGACGCCTTCGCCGTCGACCGCCGTTCCTGCGCCGCCGGCCGCCGGTGCGCCATCCGACGTCTCTGTCCCTCTCCCTGATGCCGCCGCGCCGCCACCGGCTCCTACCGTGGCCAGCGCGCCGTCAGGCCGCAAGCGCCTCACTACCGCCCTGGTGTGGGGGCTGTTCCTGTTGGCGCTGGGCACCTGCGTGGCGCTGGTGGCGCTGTCGAGCATGGAATCGCGGCCGCCGGTCAACAAGGCGCGTCTGCTGCTCAATCCGCGCGATATCGATATCCACCTGGTGAATGGCAACTCCTGCGCTAACTGGTCGTCGCAGCACTCCTACGCCGTAGGACTGGCCAGCCTGATCACCACCTCGCTGAACACCTTCTCGACCTTTATGGTGCATGACAAAACGGACTACAACATCAATGAACCAAGCAGTTCCGGCAAAACGCTGACCATTGAGTTCGTTAATCAGCGCCATTATCGGGCGCAGCAGTGCTTTATGTCGGTCCAGCTGGTGGACAACGCCGACAGCTCGACGATGCTGGATAAGCGCTACTTTGTGACCAACGATAACCAGCTGACCATCCAGAACGATCTGATGAACAGCCTGTCGGATGCCCTGGCGCAGCCGTGGCCGGCGCGAATGCAGGCGATGCTCAGGCAATATCAGCCCTCGCAAAGCGTGGCGTTAACCTATTTCTACCAGTCGCATCAGCTGTTAATGAAGGGCGATGTCGATTCATTAAGTAAGGCCAGTAGCCTGCTGGATGATGTGATTAAGCGGGCGCCGGATTTTATTTACGCCTATGCCGAAAAAACGCTGGTGGATGTATTGCGCCATTCACAACAGCCGCTTGACGATAAACAGCTGGCCGCCCTCTACAGTGAAGTCGAGCGGGTAGGGGCGATGCCGGGTATAAAAGACATGGCGATTTATTATCAAATAAAAGCGGTGGATTCATTGGGGAAGGGCAAAGTCGACGAAGCAAATACCGCAATTAATAGTGCGATTGATTTAGAGATGTCATGGCTAAATTATGTGCTGTTAGGCAAAGTCTATGAGATGAAAGGTGAGAACCGTCTGGCTGCCGATTCTTACATCACGGCGTTTAATTTACGTCCTGGCGAAGATACCCTGTACTGGATTGAAAATGGGGTTTTCCAGACGTCGGTTAACCGAGTAGTTCCATATCTCGACAACTTTCTCTCTTCAGAATAAGTAAACCCTCATCATGTGCAAGGTTTTGGGCATGGTGAGGTTAAATTTATGTTTCTCATGAAGCCTCTTGTTGTTATTTTTATTTAGCATTCAGGAGGCTTTAAATAACAGTCAGGTAACACGCTCTGCTTCTTATAACTTGCTGTAATACAACGATGTTTATCTTTTTCTGACACCCGGTTGTCATGTTTATATGTTAAGCGAAAAAGGTCAAAATATCATTTGTCTGATGTTTGTTTTTATATCACTTTATCTTTAGGACTTATCTCGTACAAATCAGTAATCTTGTTGGCAGTTGGTCGGGTCAATTAATGGTTCTGTATCATGATCTGTACCTCCCAAATAAACTTAGGAGAAAAACAACCATGAGTTCTGCCAAGAAGATCGGGCTATTTGCCTGTACCGGTGTCGTCGCCGGTAATATGATGGGGAGCGGGATTGCATTATTACCTGCGAACCTGGCCAGCATCGGTGGTATTGCCATTTGGGGCTGGGTAATTTCAATTATTGGTGCGATGTCTCTGGCTTATGTTTATGCCCGACTGGCCACTAAAAACCCGCAGCAGGGCGGTCCTATTGCCTACGCTGGCGAAATATCTCCGGCGTTCGGTTTCCAGACCGGTGTCCTTTATTATCATGCAAACTGGATTGGTAACCTGGCCATCGGGATTACCGCAGTTTCTTATCTCTCTACGTTCTTCCCAATTTTAAATAACCCGGTGCCAGCAGGTATTGCCTGTATTGCCATCGTGTGGATCTTTACTTTCGTTAATATGCTGGGCGGGACCTGGGTCAGCCGTCTGACCACCATTGGTCTGGTACTGGTGCTTATTCCGGTAGTCATGACCGCGGTCGTCGGCTGGCACTGGTTTGATGTCGCTACCTATCAGGCGAACTGGAATACCTCCAGCACCACCGATAGCCACGCGGTTATTAAAAGTATCCTGCTCTGCCTGTGGGCCTTCGTTGGCGTAGAATCCGCCGCCGTGAGTACCGGGATGGTGAAAAACCCGAAACGTACCGTGCCGCTGGCTACCATGCTGGGCACTGCGATGGCCGGTATCGTCTACATCGCCGCGACTCAGGTTATCGCCGGTATGTATCCTGCTTCTCAGATGGCCGCGTCCGGTGCGCCGTTCGCAATTAGCGCCTCTACCATCCTCGGCGGCTGGGCTGCACCGATGGTATCCGCTTTCACCGCCTTTGCCTGCCTGACTTCTCTGGGCTCGTGGATGATGCTGGTTGGCCAGGCCGGTGTACGTGCCGCCAACGACGGTAACTTCCCGAAAGTGTATGGCGAAGTTGATAACAACGGTATTCCGAAAAAAGGCCTGCTGCTGGCCGCAGTGAAAATGACCGCGCTGATGGTGCTGATTACCCTGATGAACTCCGCCGGTGGTAAAGCCTCTGACCTGTTCGGCGAACTGACCGGTATCGCGGTACTGCTGACCATGCTGCCTTACTTCTACTCCTGTGTTGACCTGATTCGTTTCGAAGGCATCAACATCCGTAACTTCGTTAGCCTGATTTGTTCGGTACTGGGTTGCGTGTTCTGCTTCATCGCGCTGATGGGCGCAAGCTCCTTCGAACTGGCCGGCACTTTCATCGTTAGCCTGATTATCCTGATGTTCTACGGTCGCAAAATGCACCAGCGCCAGAACAACGCATCGGATAACAACACCACCGCTAACGCGCACTAATCAGCAACCCGTTTTCCTGAGGCTCCTTCCATCACCTGTCATCACGCGACGGGAGGGGCTTTCTACATCTGGAGATTTGACTATGAACGTTATTGCAATCATGAATCACATGGGGGTTTACTTCAAAGAAGAACCCATCCGTGAACTGCATCGTGCTCTCGAACGCCTGGACTTCCGTATTGTCTACCCGAACGACCGTGACGACTTATTAAAACTTATTGAAAACAACTCTCGTCTGTGCGGCGTGATCTTCGACTGGGATAAATACAATCTCGAACTGTGCGAAGAAATCAGCAAAATGAACGAGTACATGCCGCTGTATGCGTTCGCTAACACCTACTCCACTCTGGACGTTAGCCTGAACGATCTGCGCATGCAGGTTCGCTTCTTCGAATATGCGCTGGGCGCTGCGGAAGATATCGCGAACAAAATCAAACAGAACACTGACGAATACATCGACACCATTCTGCCGCCGCTGACCAAAGCGCTGTTCAAATATGTCCGTGAAGGTAAATATACCTTCTGTACCCCAGGCCACATGGGCGGTACCGCGTTCCAGAAAAGCCCGGTAGGCAGCATCTTCTACGATTTCTTTGGCTCCAACACCATGAAATCCGATATCTCCATTTCGGTTTCTGAACTGGGTTCCCTGCTGGACCACAGCGGCCCGCACAAAGAAGCGGAAGAGTATATCGCTCGCGTGTTTAACGCAGAACGCAGCTACATGGTGACCAACGGTACTTCTACCGCTAACAAAATCGTCGGCATGTACTCCGCGCCGGCCGGCAGCACCGTGCTGATTGACCGTAACTGCCACAAATCGCTGACTCACCTGATGATGATGAGCGACATTACGCCGATCTACTTCCGTCCGACCCGTAACGCCTACGGTATCCTCGGCGGTATTCCGCAGAGCGAATTCCAGCACGCGACTATCGCCAAGCGTGTGAAAGAGACGCCGAATGCGACCTGGCCGGTACACGCGGTTATCACCAACTCAACCTATGATGGTCTGCTATACAACACCGACTTCATCAAGAAAACCCTGGATGTGAAATCCATCCACTTTGACTCCGCGTGGGTGCCTTACACCAACTTCTCGCCGATCTATGAAGGCAAATGCGGGATGAGCGGCGGCCGCGTCGAAGGGAAAGTGATTTATGAAACCCAGTCCACGCACAAACTGCTGGCGGCGTTCTCCCAGGCGTCGATGATCCATGTGAAAGGCGACGTAAACGAAGAGACCTTCAACGAAGCCTACATGATGCACACCACCACCTCTCCACACTACGGGATCGTGGCCTCCACCGAAACCGCGGCGGCGATGATGAAGGGGAACGCTGGTAAGCGTCTGATCGACGGCTCTATTGAACGTTCCATCAAGTTCCGTAAAGAGATCAAACGTCTGAAAGGCGAGTCTGACGGCTGGTTCTTCGACGTCTGGCAGCCGGAGCATATCGATGGTCCTGAATGCTGGCCGCTGCGTTCCGACAGCGCATGGCACGGTTTCAAAAACATCGATAATGAACACATGTACCTCGACCCGATCAAAGTCACGCTGCTGACTCCGGGGATGAAGAAAGACGGCACCATGGATGACTTCGGTATTCCGGCAAGCATCGTAGCGAAATACCTCGACGAACACGGCATCGTGGTAGAGAAAACCGGTCCGTACAACCTGCTGTTCCTGTTCAGTATCGGTATCGATAAGACTAAAGCGCTGAGCCTGCTGCGTGCGCTGACCGACTTCAAACGCGCGTTCGACCTGAACCTGCGGGTGAAAAACATGCTGCCGTCGCTGTACCGTGAAGATCCTGAATTCTATGAAAACATGCGTATTCAGGACCTCGCGCAGAACATTCACAAACTGATTGAGCATCACAACCTGCCGGATCTGATGTTCCGCGCGTTTGAAGTGCTGCCATCGATGGTGATGACCCCGTATGCCGCGTTCCAGAAAGAGCTGCACGGTCAGACGGAAGAAGTGTATCTCGAAGAGATGGTCGGCCGCGTCAACGCCAACATGATCCTGCCGTATCCTCCGGGAGTGCCGCTGGTGATGCCGGGTGAGATGATCACCGAAGAGAGCCGTCCGGTGCTGGAGTTCCTGCAGATGCTGTGCGAAATCGGCGCCCACTATCCAGGCTTCGAAACCGATATCCACGGCGCCTATCGTCAGGCGGATGGTCGTTACACCGTTAAAGTGCTGAAAGAAGAGAATAACAAGTAATAGACGCACACCAGGGAAGTGGCTTGCCACTTCCCTTTTTCACGCTGCAAGGAGAACACATGAAAACACCCTCACAGCCGCGCGCGATTTACTACATCGTTGCGATCCAGATCTGGGAGTACTTCAGCTTTTACGGCATGCGCGCCTTACTCATCCTTTACCTTACCCACCAGCTTGGCTTCGACGACAGCCACGCCATCAGCCTGTTCAGCGCTTACGCATCTCTGGTTTACGTTACCCCTATTCTCGGCGGCTGGCTTGCCGACCGCCTGCTCGGCAACCGCACGGCGGTAATTGCCGGGGCGCTGTTGATGACCCTCGGCCATGTGGTGCTGGGCGTTGAGTCGACCTCCGCATGGAGTTTGTACGTCGCGCTGGCGATCATCATCTGCGGCTACGGCCTGTTTAAATCCAATATCAGCTGCCTGCTCGGCGAACTGTACGCTCACGACGACCCGCGTCGCGACGGCGGTTTCTCGCTGCTGTACGCCGCCGGCAACGTCGGCTCGATTGCCGCGCCCATCGCCTGCGGACTGGCGGCGCAGTGGTACGGCTGGCATATCGGCTTCGCCCTTGCGGGGATCGGTATGTTTATCGGCCTGATGATTTTCTTAAGCGGCAGCCGCCACTTCCGGCATACCCGCGGCGTCGATAAACCGGCGCTGCGGGCGGTTAAGTTCGTGCTGCCGACCTGGGGCTGGCTGCTGGTGATGCTCTGCCTGGCGCCGGTATTTTTCACTCTACTGCTGCAAAACAACTGGTCCGGCTATCTGCTGGCGATCGTCTGCCTGTTCGCCGCCCAGATGGTGGCGCGGATCATGATCAAAGCCCCGGAGCATCGACGCGCGCTGTGGCAGATCGTCCTGCTGATGCTCGCCGGAACGCTGTTCTGGGTGCTGGCGCAGCAGGGCGGGAGCTCGATTAGCCTGTTTATCGACCACTTCGTCAATCGTCGTCTGCTGAACTGGGACGTGCCGACCGCGCTGTTCCAGTCAGTTAACGCGATAGCGGTGATGGCGGCCGGCGTGGTGCTGGCGTGGCTGATGCGCCCGGAAGGCAGCGTGCGTTCTGTGCTGCGCGTCTGGCTGAAATTTTCTTTCGGCCTGCTGCTGATGGGCGGCGGCTTTATGCTGCTGGCGCTCAATGCCCGCCATGGCGCGGCTGACGGTCAGGCCTCGATGGGCATGATGGTCGCCGGGCTGGCGATGATGGGCTTTGCCGAACTGTTTATCGACCCGGTGGCGATGGCGCAAATCACCCGTCTGAACATGCCCGGCGTCACCGGCGTATTGACCGGGATCTATATGCTGGCCACCGGCGCGGTGGCCAACTGGCTGGCGGGCGTGGTCGCCCAGCAAACCACCGAATCGCAAATCAGCGATACGGCGATTGCCGCCTATCAGCATTTCTTCGCGCAGATGGGCGAATGGACCCTCGGCTGCGTGGCGGTGATGGTCATTATCGCCTTTGCCGCGGCCTGTAGCGTCGGCAAACGTCGTGCGGCTGCCGGTGAAATTACCGGCGGCGGCGCCTGACGCTCGTCCCGGCTCGTGGCGTAAACACTTTGTCCGGGCCGCGATTCGTAGCCCCGGTAAGCGCAGCGCGACCGGGGGCATTACCTCAACAGCGGAGCGCGAAGTCGCTCCTTGCACAGCTTATTGAACAGGAGGAGGATATTCTGGCATGCGCGGAGGCCAACGATAAAAAATACCGTTACTGAAGCCATAGCTGAGTGAGATCAGCTTGGAGTGAATCCAGGATCGTTAAGATTGTGCTCTGGTGTCTTCCCAGAGACAGGCCGCGCGGAAGGGTGACCTGGTTCAATTTATCGAAGCTAGTTTGAAAGCAAGGTTATGAGGAATCCATATGTCTGAACAACAAGCACAAGGTGCCGATGAGGCCATTGACCTTAATAATGAACTGAAAGCTCGTCGCGAAAAACTGGCTGCGCTGCGTGAGCAGGGCGTAGCTTTCCCCAACGATTTCCGTCGCGATCATACCTCTGACCAATTGCATGCTGAATTCGATGCGAAGGACAACGATGAACTCGCTTCCCTGAACGTTGAAGTTGCGGTGGCTGGTCGGATGATGACCCGTCGCGTGATGGGCAAAGCCTCCTTCGTCACCCTCCAGGACGTCGGCGGCCGCATTCAGCTGTACGTGGCGCGCGATGACCTGCCGGAAGGCGTCTACAACGAACAGTTTAAGAAATGGGACCTCGGCGATATCATCGCCGCTCGCGGCAAGCTGTTCAAAACGCAAACCGGCGAACTCTCGATCCACTGCACCGAGCTGCGCCTGCTGACCAAAGCCCTGCGCCCGCTGCCGGATAAATTCCACGGCCTGCAGGATCAGGAAGTTCGCTATCGCCAGCGCTATCTGGATCTGATCGCCAACGAAGAGTCGCGTCATACGTTCCGTATCCGTTCGCAGATCCTCGCCACCATGCGCCAGTTCATGGTGGCCCGCGGCTTTATGGAAGTCGAAACGCCGATGATGCAGGTGATCCCTGGCGGTGCGTCAGCCCGTCCGTTCATCACCCATCACAACGCCCTGGATCTCGATATGTACCTGCGCATCGCGCCGGAACTGTATCTGAAACGTCTGGTGGTTGGCGGTTTTGAACGCGTGTTTGAAATCAACCGTAACTTCCGCAACGAAGGGATCTCGGTACGCCATAACCCAGAGTTCACCATGATGGAACTATATATGGCGTATGCGGACTACAAAGACCTGATCGAACTGACCGAGTCGCTGTTCCGCACCCTGGCGCAGACGGTGCTGGGCAAAACCGAAGTGCCGTATGGCGACCAGGTGTTTGATTTCGGCAAGCCGTTTGAAAAACTGACCATGCGGGAAGCGATCAAGAAACACCGTCCGGAAACCAACATGGCGGATCTGGATAACTTCGACGCGGCGAAAGCGCTGGCGGAATCTATCGGTATTCAGGTAGAGAAAAGCTGGGGGCTGGGACGCATAGTTACCGAAATCTTTGACGAAGTGGCGGAAGCGCATCTGATTCAGCCGACCTTCATCACCGAATACCCGGCGGAAGTTTCTCCGCTGGCGCGCCGTAACGACGTCAACCCGGAAATCACTGACCGCTTTGAATTCTTCATCGGCGGCCGCGAAATCGGTAACGGTTTCAGCGAGCTGAACGATGCCGAAGACCAGGCGCAGCGCTTCCAGGATCAGGTGAACGCCAAAGCGGCGGGCGATGACGAAGCGATGTTCTACGACGAAGACTACGTGACCGCCCTCGAGTACGGCCTGCCGCCGACCGCGGGTCTGGGTATTGGTATCGACCGCATGGTGATGCTGTTTACCAACAGCCATACCATCCGCGACGTGATCCTCTTCCCGGCCATGCGTCCGCAGAAGTAATCCATTGCACTCCCTCCCGGCCTGCGCCGGGAGGTTCTGTCTGCATTATCCCCGGCCTGTCGGCAGAGCGATGTTATTACAGGACTTTTTGCAACGTGCCGCGCTGGCTGCCGTTTGCCCATACGCCGTTAAAGGCGTCGTTCAGCGTAAAGGCTGAGCTTTTCACCCGGAAGGTCAGTTTACCCTGGCTGGCTTTCGCCGCCTCGACCAGATGACCATGGGTTTTCACCGTTTTAGCGGTGACGGTAATCTCATCAATTTTATCGCCATACTCCGTATAAACATACCAGGTGCCCACCCAGGGGCCGAAGCCGCTATCGGCGTGCTGTGCGGCGGCGGCATTCTCGGCTTTGGTTTTATGAATATCGCAGGTGATCCCGTCGGTCATCTGCGTGCAGCCGGAACGTTCAAGCTGTTCCCGGTATTTCGCGCTAATGGCGTGGGCCGGCGCGGCGGCGACCAGCGCCAGGGTGAGGGTGGTGAAAAGCCAGGTCTTATTCATCTTATTGTTTCTCATCGCGATAGCGGCGTGCCGGGCCAGAGAGAGGGATACACGTTGGTGTATTCTCCCGTTGGCGTCAGAATAAAATAACCCAACCAGTCCTGATAAGTAATTAGCAAGAGGCTCTGGGGTTATTTATTAGTAAAACATCAAAGTTTCATGCTTATTTCGCAAGCCAACCTTCCCACTGCTTGTCATATTATTGCAGAGAGAATGTTAATTATTTGATGTTTTAAAAGCGGCTATGTGTCATTCAGGCAAATAACAGCAGGTCTGTCCTTGGTGCACGGCAAAAGCCCGCGCTGGTGCGGTGTTGAGTTTTTTTTCATATTGCTATCATCATATTTTGAATGAAAGGGATAACCTCTGAAGCGGGTTATTAAGCCAGTAATTTTTATCCACAAAATAAGCCGGCGGCAAGCATTATTTCCATTTATTTTTCAGGGTTACCTGAAATAGCGAATATACCGCCAGCGCAATGATGGATTTCCATCATTTCTCCGTTTTCATCGTCGGTCGTCGCCTGCTTATAGTGACGCCAGACAAGACCACAGGGTGGAAAGGAGAACAAGATGGCGACAGAGCAACTGCGGTGGGGCGTGAGCCCCCTGTGCTGGACCAACGATGTACTCGAGGATTTAGGCGGTGATATTCCCCTGGATACCTGCCTGCGCGAGGCGCGGGAGGCGGGCTATCAGGGCATTGAGTTAGGTCGGAAATTTCCCCGCCAGGCATCAACCCTGGGCCCGCTGCTGGCGGCGGCTGACCTGCGCCTGGCGTCCGGCTGGTACAGCGGCATGCTGGCCGACCGCAGCGTGGAAGCGGAGCTGGAGGCGGTGCGGGAGCACGCCCAGCTCCTCCGGCAGCTCGGCGCGAAGGTGATGGTTTACGGCGAATGCGGGCAACTGCCAGGTGAAACCCCGCTTGATGAGCCTATTTCGCTCTCGCCGCCGTTAAGCCGCGTCAGCCTGGCGGCGTATTGCCACAAGCTGAATACCTTTGCTGACCTGCTGCTGCGCGACTATGACCTCCAGCTGGCCTATCACCATCATCTGATGATGCTGGTGGAGCACGATGACGAGCTGGAGCGGTTTCTGTCTCACACCCATGACAACGTCGGGCTGGCGTTTGATACCGGGCACGCCTTTGTCGCCGGGGTCGAGATCCCGCGCGTACTGCACAAATATGGCCACCGTATCCGCCATCTGCATCTGAAAGACGTGCGTCCGCAGGTGCTGGGGCGTCTGTATCGTGAAAACCTGAGCTTTAACGAGGCGGTGCGTGCCGGGCTGTTTACCATCCCAGGCGACGGCTGCATCGACTATGCGCCGATCCTCGACTTTGTACGGGACAGCGACTACCGCGGCTGGCTGATTATCGAAGCCGAGCAGGACCCGGCGATGGCGCCGCCGCTGGCCACCGCCAGCCGCGCCTATGCCTGGCTGGCGCACCATTTATCTTCCCCTTCATCGTCAGAGGAGTACGCATCATGAGCGCGCGGTTAAATATTGGCCTTATCGGCTCAGGTTTTATGGGGCAGGCACACGCTGACGCTTACCGTCGCGCGGCGATGTTCTATCCCGATCTGCCCAAGCGCCCGCATCTCTACGCGCTGGCGGATCAGGATCAGGCGATGGCCGAACGCCACGCGGCGAAACTGGGGGCGGAAAAGGCCTACGGCGACTGGCGCGAGCTGGTAAACGATCCGCAGGTTGATGTGGTGGATATCACCTCGCCGAACCATCTGCACTACACAATGGCGATGGCGGCGATCGCGGCGGGTAAACATGTCTATTGCGAGAAGCCGCTGGCGGTCAATGAGCAGCAGGCGCAGGAGATGGCGCAGGCGGCACGGCGCGCGGGGGTGAAGACCATGGTGGCCTTTAACAACATCAAAACGCCGGCGGCGCTGCTGGCAAAGCAGATTATCGCCCGGGGAGATATTGGCGAACCGGTGCGCTTTCGCGGCACCTTTGATCAGGGGTTTTATAACGACCCGAACCTGCCCTGGTCCTGGCGCTGCTCGAAAACCCTCGGCGGCAGCGGGGCGCTTGGCGACCTCGGCGCCCATACCCTGTCTGTCGCCCAGTTTTTGCTGGGCGGGATCCGTGAAGTGACCGCCAGCGCGCAAACCTGCCTGCGCCAGCGTCCGGTGCCGCAAACCGATGCCGGGTATGCCAGCCGGGTCGCGGCCGATGCCGAGTGGCGGGAAGTGGAAAATGACGATCAGGTTCAGTGCCTGGTCAATTTCGACAGCGGCGCCGCGGGGGTGATTGAGGCCTCGCGCATCGCCGCCGGGCGGATCTTCGGCGTGTTCTGGGAGGTCTCCGGCACCGAAGGCACGCTGTATATGGACGGGGAGCGCTTTAACGAGCTGCAGGTCTATCGCTTCAACGATGACAAACATGACCGCGGCTTTAAGACGCTGTATGCCGGGAGCCAGATCCCGGCCTATGCCGGCTTCTTCGGCTTCGATTTTGGCGGCGGCGGGCTGGGCTATTTTGACGTCAAGGTGATCGAAGTGCATGACCTGGTGCAGGGGATTTGCGGGGAGGGCGACTGCTATCCCAACTTTGAATTTGGTTTGCAGAATCAGCGCGTGCTGTCGGCGATTGAAGCCTCGATGGCCAGCCGTCGCTGGGTGAACGTGGTTAAAGACTAAGGAGCCGCTATGTTTCCGTCACACTTACCAACCCCGCGCCGCCCGGCGGCGCAGAGCATTCCCATCCTGCGCTGGGGCATTATTGGTCCTGGCTGGATCGCCGAGCGCTTTGTGCACTCATTGAAAACCTACAGCCGGCAGCAGGTGGTGGCGGTGGCTTCCCGCAGCCAGGCGAAGGCCGACCGGGTGGCCGCGGAATGGGGGATCCCCCAGGCTTACGGCCAGGTGGAGGAGATGCTGGCGCGTCCGGATATTGATGCGGTGTATATTGCGACGCCGCACAACCATCACTTTCCCGACGGCATGCAGGCGCTGAAGGCGGGCAAACACGTGCTGATTGAGAAACCCTTCGCCCTCAACCTCGGCGAAGGACGTGAGCTGCAGGCCGAAGCCGCCCGCCAGGAGAAGCTGGCGCTGGAGGCAATGTGGTGCGATTACGCGCCGAAATATGATGTGATCCGCCAGCTGCTGGAGGATGGGGCGCTCGGCGACCTGCATACCCTGCTGGCCGATCACGGCGAGTATTTCACCCCCGAGCACCGCATCTTCAATGCCGATCTTGCCGGCGGGCCGATGATGGACCTCGGCAGCTATTTGACCTCGTTTGCGCTGATGGTGGGCGGCATGCCGCAGGAGATTGTCGCCCGCGGCAGCGCCACGGCGGAGGGGCTTAACGGTCAGACGTCGATGCTGTTTAGCTGGCGGAACGGGATGCAGGGGTTGTTAAACACCACTTTGTTCAGCAACACGCCGGGCGGGGCGGTGGTGGCCGGACGTCAGGCGACCCTGACGATCGACGGCCAGTTTTACGCCCCCGGCGGCTTCACGCTCGCTGCCAGCCAGGGCGGGCAGGTGCTGCGCTGGGAAGAGCCGCGCAATCGTTACGACCAGCTGTTCTGGCAGGCGGAGCATTTTGCCTGGTGCATCGGGCAGGGGTTGCAGGACTCACCGCTGCGGCCGCTCAGTCGGGTGCTGCAGAATCTGCAGGTGATGGATGAGGTGCGGCGCCAGGTGGGCGCGGTGTTTAACGAAGAACGCTAAGGAGCCGGCCGGGCATTGGTTTGCAGATAGCGCGAGCGTATCTGCCATTGCCCGGCAAAAGGACGCGTACTATGCCTGATGTCTGTTGCCCGGCGGCGCTGCGCTTGCGCGGGCCTACGATTTTACTGCAACCGTTTGATATTAAATCAGATTAGTGCCTGTGTTATGTAGGCCGGGCAAGGCGTTGCCGCCGCCCGGCATAAAAGCGGCTCCGCGCCCGCTGTTCTTGCCCGGCGGCGCTGCGCTTGCACGGGCCTGGGATATCAATGCAACCGTTTGATAGTACAGTGTATTGATGCCTGTGTTATGTAGGCCGGGCAAGGCGTTGCCGCCGCCCGGCATAAAAGCGGCTCCGCGCCCGCTGTCCTTGCCCGGCGGCGCTGCGCTTGCACGGGCCTGGGATATCAATGCAACCGTTTGATATTAAATCGTATTAATGCCTGTGTTATGTAGGCCGGGCAAGGCATCGCCGCCGCCCGGCATAACAGCGGCTCCGCACCCGCTGTTCTTGCCCGGCGGCGCTGCGCTTGCGCGGGCCTGGGATATCTATGCAACCGTTTGATATTAAAGTGGATTAATGCCTGTGTTATGTAGGCCGGGCAAGGCATCGCCGCCGCCCGGCATAAAGGCAGGTGCAGCGCCTGATAGCGGTTGCATCGCACCCGCTCAGCGACAGTCGTCGACGGCGACAAACTGACCATGCTGCAGGGACTGAACCGCCGCTTCGGCAATGGCCTGCGCCTGCAGGCCGTCCAGCAGGCCGGGCAGGTCGGCGACGGTTTCACCATTCAGGGAGCGAATAAAGGCGTCAAGATGCTGGTAATAAGATCCCTGTACCCGGCTGAACCAGTCTGGCCACAGGCCCGGTTCAATGCGCTGATTGCCGCGCCACAGGGTAGGGCCCGCCGGCGACTGGCTACCGGACTCCAGCGCGCCTTCGGCGCCCAGCAGGGTGATCCGTTCATCGTACCCGTGGCCGGTGCGGCGGGTATTGTCCAGCTGCGCCAGCGCGCCGCCGCGCATCTGCATCATCAGGATGGAGGTGTCGACATCGCCAAATTCGGCAATGTCCGGCAGGGCCAGCGCCGCGCCCATCGCTGCTACGGTGCGCACTTCATCGCCAGTGAGAAAGCGCAGGAGATCGAAGAAGTGGATCGCCTGATCGCGCATCTGGCCGCCGGAGCTGCGCAGATAGTCGAGCGGCGGCATGCTGGAGGCGCGGCAGACCATCTGCACCAGCTCGACCCGGCCGATCAGCCCTTGCTCCAGCTGGCGGCGGAGCTGCTGATGGCTGCTATCGAAGCGCCGGTTAAAGCCGACAGTGACCGGCACGTTCAGGGGGAGCACCCGCTCCACCACCTCACGGGCGCGCGCCAGGGAGAGGTCGATCGGTTTTTCGCAATAGACCGCCTTGCCCGCCCTGGCGGCGGCTTCCAGCAGTTCGGCATGCGACGGGGTTGAACTGGCGATCAGCACCGCGTCGATGGCGTCGCTATGGATCGCCTCGCTCACTGTCACCGCCCGGGCGCCATAGCGGGCGGCCAGCGCCTGGGCGCGCTCCGGGGCGGCATCGGCCACCATCGTCAGCGAACTTCCTTCATGACGAGCAAGACTGGCGGCATGAACCTGACCGATAAAACCACTGCCTACCAGGGCAAAACGTTTGCAGATCATTTTTTTCTCCAGAATGGCGAGGGGACGCTGCCACCATAATCGGTTTGCTAAACTCACTGACACTGCCGTTTTGATGGATTTCCATCATGAAGAGAGGGGCGATGAAAAACATTTCACTGGCGATGCTGGCCAGACAGATTGGCGTCGGCGTGGCCACCGTTGACCGGGTGCTGAACGAGCGCGGCGGCGTATCGCCGCAGACCACGCGCAAAGTGCTGCAGGCGGCGCGCGAGGCGGGGCTGAAGCGGATCCTGCCGGAGGAGCACCGCTTTCCCTGGCAGATTGAGGTCTTTCTCAGCAGCAATGACTCGTTCTTCTTTCCGCAGCTGGCGCAGGATTTTGCCGCCGTGGCGGATAGCCTCGGCTATCGCCGTCTGACCTTGCACCGCACCTTTGTCCCGGAGTCGCAGCCGACGACGCTGGCCCGGCGCATTGCGCGCAGTTGCCAGCAACGTCAGGGGATCATCGTCTTCGGCAATGACCATCCCGCGGTGCATGACGCGCTGCGCCGCTGCCGGGAGGCTGGCGTCCCGGCGATCACCCTGGCGACGGACCTGCCCGGCACCGACCGACTCTGCCACGTGGGGATCAATCAGCTGCAGGCTGGCCGCACGGCGGGGTTAATGCTGGGGAGAATGACGCCGCGGCCCGGCGAGGTGCTGATGGTCAGCGGCCGGCAAGATTACAGCGCGCATCGCCTGCGCATTCAGGGGTTCCGCGAGGTGCTGAGCCAGCGCTTTCCCCACCTGCAGCTCAGCGACGTGCTGGCGGGCGAGGAGCGGCGGGAGCAGATCACCCGCCTGGTGGAGCAAGCCCTGTGCCGCAGCCGAAATATTGTTGGGATCTATAACACCGGGCTTGGCAATACCCAGATTGCCGAGGCGCTGGCCCGCCACCGCCGCGAAGGCGACGTCTGCTGGATCACCCATGAGCGTTACAACACCACCCGGCAGCAGCTGGCGAAGGGCAGCCTGGCGTTAACGCTCGATCAGAACACCCGCCAGCACGCCCAGCTTGCGATCGACCTGATGCTGCGCCATCTGGAGTCCGGCTACCAGCCGCAAACCTATGCCGACGGTAAAGTCGACTTTATCCTCTACAGCGCCGAGAACGTGGACTAAGGCGTGCGGCGCCTCCCTTCCTGACAACACGGATTTCCCCGGCGGGTAAATGCCAACCCCGCCGGGAGGGATCGCTTCAAAGCGTTGTCTGCTTCTCATTTTTCGCTCATTTATGCGGCAATGTTAGATGTCTGTCAAAATTCTGTTACTGCATAGTTTTAAAATTTTCATTTCAGTTATTTACTTATAAAAGTTTCAAATGTCTTGTTAATGAAATAAATGGTCTGAAATCCAGGTTGCGGCGTAAATGGACTGATGTTTCAAAATAGTGATGATAAAACAGCCGTTATTTGTGATTTAGATCACGATGGAGTGCGAGAGGTGCCGCAGCGTCGTCGATATACCAGCAGACATTTGCCGCAACGTAACTGAAATTAATTTTTCATTTTGTTTCATTCACCGGCGTACCTACAAAATCAAGGATCAACTATGAATATTAAGAAAACGATTGTTGCCTCTTTGTTAGCCTGCATGCTGCCTGCGGTGGTTATGGCAAAAGATGTCTCCATTGGCGTCTCGATGGCGCTGTTTGACGATAACTTCCTGACGATCCTGCGTACCTCGATGCAAAAAGAGATGAAAAAAGATGGCGTTAAATCGCAGATCGAGGACGCGAAAGGGGATGTCTCCCAGCAGCTGCAGCAGGTGCAGAACTTTATCGGCCAGGGGGTGGACGCCATTATCGTCAACCCGGTGGATACCAACGCGGTGAAACCGATCATGGATCAGGCCACCAAAGCCGGGATCCCGCTGGTGTTTGTGAACCGCCGTCCGCAGGCGGAGCTGACCGACAAGATGGCCTATGTGGGATCGGACTCCATTCTTGCCGGCCGTCTGCAGATGGAAGCGCTGGCGAAAGCGATGAACGGTAAGGGCAATGTGGCGATCCTGCTCGGCGACCTGGCGAATGAATCCACTCGCGACCGCACCAAAGGGGTGGAAGAGGTGGTAGCGAAATACCCGAACATCAAAATCGTCCAGAAGCAGACCGCGAAATTTACCCGCAATGACGCAGTGGATGTGGTCAGCAACTGGATGACCAGCGGTGAGGATATCCAGGCCATCGCCTCCAACAACGATGAAATGGCGATCGGCGCCCTGCAGGCGCTGGGCAAAAACCCGAACCATATTCTCATCGCCGGCGTGGATGGCACCCCGGATGCCCTGCAGATGCTGAAGAGCGGCAAGATGATCGCCACCATCTTCCAGGATGCGAAAGGCCAGGGTGAAGGCGCAGTAGACGCGGCCATCAAGCTGGCGAACGGCGAGAAAGTGGAAAAAATCATCGACGTGCCGTATCAGCTGATCACCAAAGAGAACATGGCTGAATTTACCAACCGTAATCAGAAATAGTCCTGGCCAACCTGTGGTACGGAGGTGGATGTATGAACGCTTTTGCCCTTGAAGCCGAAGGTATCAGTAAGTTCTTCCCCGGCGTGAAGGCGCTCGATAATGTCTCATTGCGCGTGCGTCCGGGAACGGTGCATGCCCTGATGGGCGAGAACGGCGCCGGTAAATCCACGCTGATGAAATGCCTGATCGGTATCTATCGCCCCGATAAAGGGTCGATTCGCGTGAAAGGGGAGCCGGTGGAGTTTACCGACACCATGGATGCGCTGCGCTCGGGGATCTCGATGATCCACCAAGAGCTCAATCTGGTGCCGCATATGACGGTGGCGGAGAATATCTGGCTGGGGCGCGAGCCGATGAAGTACGGCTTTGTCGACCACGGCCAGCTGACCCGCCAGACCCAGGCGCTGCTGGATAAGCTCAATATCCGCTTAACCGCTGACCGGCTGGTGGGCGACCTGAGCATCGCCGCCCAGCAGATGGTGGAGATTGCCAAAGCGGTCTCATGGAACGCGGATATTGTGATCATGGATGAGCCCACCTCGGCGCTGACCGAAGGCGAGGTGGCTCACCTGTTCACCATCATCCGCGACCTGCGCGCCCAGGGTAAAGCGATCATCTATATCAGCCACAAAATGGATGAGATCTTTGCCATCACCGATGAGATCAGCGTCTTTCGCGACGGCACCTGGGTGGGGAGCAAAAACACCACCGAATTTACCCGTCAGTCGCTGATCACCCAGATGGTGGGCCGCGAATTAACCCAGCTGTTTCCGAAATTTAATAACACCATCGGCGAAGAGGTGCTGACGGTGCGCAACCTGACGCGTCAGGGCGTGTTCCATGACGTCAGCTTTAGCGTACGCCGTGGCGAAATCCTGGGCGTGGCCGGGCTGGTGGGCGCCGGGCGCAGCGAGGTGATGGAAAGCCTGTTCGGTATGGAGCGCTTCGACAGCGGCGAAGTGCTGATCGACGGGGCGCCGGTGACCATCGATTCCCCCTCCGTGGCGATTGAAAAGGGGATGGCATTATTAACCGAAGACCGGAAAAAGTCGGGCCTGTTTCTGGTGCTGTCGGTGCTGGAAAATATGAGTATCGTCAAAATGCCGGAATATATCGGCAAGAGCGGTTTTGTCCAGCACGTGAAAATGGCCGAAGACTGCATGGAGCAAATACGCCGGCTCAATATTAAAACGCCGACGATGGATCAAATTATTAATAACCTCAGCGGGGGGAATCAGCAAAAAGTCCTGATTGCGCGCTGGCTGTTAGCGCAACCGAAAATCTTAATTCTCGATGAGCCGACCCGCGGTATCGACGTCGGGGCGAAGGCGGAGATTTATCATCTTATCAGTGAACTGGCGAATCGGGGGGTGGCGGTGATTATGGTCTCCTCTGAACTGCCGGAAATCCTTGGCATGAGCGATCGGGTCATGGTGATGCATGAAGGTCGTATCACCGGCATCCTGGAAAAAGACGAAGCCGACCAGGAAACCATTTTGTCGTTGGCATCCCATTGAGGCACAGAGAATGAGTAATATGAAATTAACGGCGGCTCCGGCCAGCGAGGGTTCCTCCTTCTTCGCTAATTTGCGGCATAAAATGCCGAAAGATACCGGCATCTTTGTGGTGATGCTGGTGATTGCCCTGACCTTTGAAATCGCCGGCTGGTATGTTCGCGACCAGTCGTTCCTGCTCAATACCAACCGGCTGGTGCTGATTGTGCTGCAGGTGGCGATTATCGGCATCATCGCCGTGGGCGTCACCCAGGTGATCATCACCACCGGGATTGACCTCTCCTCCGGCTCGGTTATTGCCCTTGCGGCGGTGGTGGCGGCCAGCCTGGCGCAAACCTCCGATAGCCTGTCGCCAATGTTCCCGGCGCTGGTCAACCTGCCGGCGGTGATCCCCATTTGCGCGGGGATCGGCATCGGCCTGCTGTGCGGCCTGACCAACGGTTTCCTGGTGACGCGGACCGGTATCCCGCCGTTTATCGCCACCCTCGGGATGATGGTTTCGGCGCGCGGTCTGGCGCAGTATTACACTCAGGGCAACCCGATCAGCTTCCTCTCCGACAGCTTTACGGCGATAGGCCAGGGGGCGATGCCGGTGATTATCTTCTTCGTGATCGCCGCCGTGTTTCACATTGCGCTGAAGCATACCCGGTATGGCAAATATGTGTATGCCATCGGCGGCAACATGACCTCGGCCAAAGTGTCCGGCATCAATGTGAATAAATATCTGGTGATCGTCTACACCATCGCCGGGGCGCTCTCCGGGCTGGCGGGGGTGGTGCTGGCGGCGCGCGTCAGCAGCGGCCAGTCGAGCATGGGGATGTCCTACGAGCTGGACGCGATTGCCGCCGCGGTGATCGGCGGCAGCAGCTTAATGGGCGGAGTGGGGCGCATTACCGGCACCCTGATTGGCGCGATGATCCTTGGCCTGATCAAAAGCGGTTTTACCTTTGTCGGCGTCGATGCCTATGTGCAGGATATTATTAAAGGCATCATTATCGTTGCGGCGGTAACCATCGATATGCGTCGCAACCGGAAAAAACACTAATCTTATCAACGGGCGGCAACGGCGAAGGATGCCGTTGCCGCCCGTCCTGTCCAGAAATAAACAAAATACTCCCCGCCAGGCTCCGCCTGTCTGTTTTACCCGCGCTGCGCATCCTGTACAGTTTCGCCACTTCCGTTGTCCATTCGTCAGGGGCCACGCGTGGCCTGCGGTTTCTGGAGTCGTATGAATACACCATCCTTTGGCAAATTCTCGCCGCGCTGGCTAGCGGGAAAAAGGGGCCTTATCGTCACGCTGCTCGCGGGGCTGGCGATCCTGGCGCTCGGTCGGGGCATGAATTTGCCTGCCAGAGAGGTTTACCGTGAGAGGCAGATCCGCCAGCTGGAGGAGGATGCGCAGTGGGTGGCGGAACGCCTTGAGCGGCGGATGAACATTCCGGCGCCGCAGCGGGAAGCGACCTGGCCGCTGGCGGCGATGCGCGCCGCTCTCCAGACCCTCGCCCAGGAGCGGCATTATCAGCTGCTGCTGGTGAATGGCGACGGGCATCTGCTGGCGGCATCGCACGCGCTGCCGGCCAGCGTGCTGGCCCAAGTGCAGGCGCAGTTCCCGCGAGAGATGCAGCCCCCGCTGTTCGGCAGCCACTACCAGACCATTCAGCCATTCGCCCCGCATCAAAGGATGTTAAGCCGGGCGCTGAACGGCAACGCGGGGCTGGCGGGCTGGAATCTGGTGATGCTGGCGCCGGATGGTGGATTGCCCTCGTTGCTGGTGGCTTACCGCTGGCCGGTAACGATCGGCCTTGGCGGGTGCTCGCCAGCGCGCTGCTGGCGCTGAGGCAAGCGGCGCGCGCCAGGCGAAAACGCTAATTGCCAACCGCGCCGTCAGGGATGGCGAATCTGCAGGGTGGCGGGCAGGTAGCGCTGAAGCGGCTCCGGGGCCTGACCGTCGATCAGCTGGCTGAGCAGATCGTAGCAGTGCCAGGCCAGCTGACGATTATCCTGCTGCACGGTATCAATGCGCAGGGAAAGCGAATCATACAGATAGTGATCGTCGAAGCTGGCGAGATGAATATTGGAATCCAGCAGATGATGCTGGCTCATATAGCGCAGCACCCCTTCGAGCAGCCCGCAGGCCGCGGTGAAGAGCGCCTTCGGCGGACGCCCCAGCCGCGCGCAGAGCGCCGCGAACATCTCATAGCCGGAGCTGGGGTGGTAGTTGCCGTTGATCACCCACTCAGGGCGCAGCGTGATCCCCGCCTGGGCCAGGCCCTGGGTGAACCCCGCCAGCCGGTCGCGCGACGGCGACAGCCGCGGCTGGCCGCCGAGAAACCAGAACTCGTCCGCATGCTGAGGCGCGATACGGGAGATCAGCTCGGCCGTTGGGGTGACCGAGTCGGTCATCACCAGCGGCAGGGCGCTGTCGCTGGGGGAGCGGTCAAACAGCACCACCGGCAGCTGTTCGCTGAGTTTCTGATAGTCGGCATCGCTGTGCATACAAGAGGCGACTATCAGGCCGTCGACCTGGCGGGCGATCATGTTATTGACCACCACGCTCTCCTGGCCTGGGTTTTCGTCGGTGCAGGAGATAAGCAGCTGCACGCCGGCTTCCCGGCAGAGCGTCTCAAGCTCGTGGGAGAAAACGGCAAACCCGTAGTTGGTGATCTCCGGCACCACCAGACCAATGGTATGGCTGCGGTTATCGCGCAGCGAGCGCGCATGAATGCTGGGCTGATAGTGCTGCTCGCGGGCGATCGCCAGCACGCGCTCGCGCGTCTCTTGCGCCACGCGCAGCTCTTTGCCACGGCCGTTGAGCACCAGACTGGCGGTCGCTTTGGAGACGCCCGCCAGTTCAGCGATATCTTTGATAGTTACGCGTTTGGTTTTCATCACCACTCAGGAGCCTGAAAGCAAAACGCTTATACTACCATGCATGGCCGCAGCAGCCAGCGGCAGAATGCCACCGGCGTCGCACCGCTGAAGATTAACTGCCCCGGATAGCCCGGGAAGAAGCGGCTGCTCATCACCCCTTCGCCATCGTTGATGAAAATTTCCACGCTGGAGCGGTCGATAAAGATCCGCAGGCGCCGCGCTTCGCCGCGCCAGTAGCGGTGATGCATCTCGGCGGTCTGCAGCCCGCGGCGCGACAGACGCAGGCCGTCGCGATTGACGGTGAGCTGCAGGGCGCCGGCAAAGTCCAGCCCCAGCGTGCTGTCGGGGGAAAGGTCAAAGGTCAGCTCCATCGGGGCGAGGGGCAGGGTCTGTCCGCACCAGCCCTGAGCTTCCTCGCGCAGAGCGGCCAGCTCGCGCAGCGGACGCTGATACAGAGTGCCAGCCTGCCACTCCAGCTCACGCACGCAGGTCATCTGATGGATCCAGCCCTGCGCGCGGGTGGGCTGATGCATCTCGTCCCCGTCGGGGACGCCCATCCAGCCGACCAGCAGGCGGCGGCCATCATCGGCCTGCATGGTCTGCGGCGCGTAGAACTCAAATCCGCTGTCCAGCTCGTGCAGCGGGCCGTGGTCGAAGATCCCGCGTTCGGCGTCGAAGCGGCCTGCCATCCACACCGCCGGATAGGTATTGAGAAAGCGCTGCGCTTCGCGGGCCAGCCCCTGCGGGCAGCAGATCAGCAGGTGGGTGTCCGCCAGCGGAAAGAGATCCGGGCACTCCCACATGTAGCCGGCGTTCGCCAGGCCGTTCACGTCGTGCCCGGCGATCTCGCCCACCAGGCGCCACTCCCGCAGGTCGCTGGCGGTAAACAGCAGCACTTTGCCGCGCTGTTGCACATCCTGCGCCCCAAGAACCATGTACCAGCGCCCGTCCTGCCGCCACACTTTAGGGTCGCGCACATGGCCGGTATAGCCTTCTGGCAGCGGCAGCACCGGCCCCAGCTTGCGGAAGGTGCCATCGGCATTCTCGGTCGCCAGACATTGCCAGGCGGTGCGCCCGCCGTCGGGGAATTTCACGTTGCCGGTGTAGCACAGAGTCAGGGCACCCTCGAACTCGACCGCGCTGCCAGAGTAGCAGCCGTTGCGGTCATACTCTTCATCCGGCATCAGGGCGATAGGTTCGTGCCGCCAGTGCAGCAGATCGGCAGAGCTCCAGTGTCCCCAGCACTTATAGGTATGGTCGCAGGCGAGCGGGTTCCACTGATAAAACAGGTGGTAACGCCCGGCGACCTGGCAAAAGCCGTTAGGATCGTTCAGCAGTCCGTTGACCGGCGCCAGATGCCATTGCGGATAATGGCTGTCGGCCAGCGCCTGCGGCTGGCCCTGCATAACGGCCTGCAGGATCGCAGGCAGACGTGACGGTAATGACATTATTCAGCGTCCGTTTTGTATTTCAGCGTCAGAGAGAGCGCGAAGGCCACGGCGAAGGCGATCGCCATTCCGATAATGTAGTTCAGCAGCGAGCTGGCCTGCACGATAGCCATTCCCGGGATCGCCGTCAGGCCCACCGCGGTCATGTAGACGTGCATCGACACCACCCAGGCGCCGCCGGCGGCACCGCCCACCAGCGCGGCGATAAACGGTTTCACAAAGCGCAGGTTAATCCCGAAGATTGCCGCCTCGGTGATCCCCAGCATCGCCGAAAACGCCGACGGCAGGGTGATGGCTTTTATTTTGGCATCTTTGGTTTTAAACCACACCGCAAAGCAGGCGCCGCCCTGGGCGACGTTGGCCATCGCCCAGATCGGCAGCAGGAAGTTGACGCCAATCGATGGGTTGCCCAGCAGTCCGGCCTCGATGGCATGGAAGCTGTGATGGATACCGGTAATGACGATCACCGAATAGAGGCCGCCGAACAGCAGGCCCGCCAGCCAGCCGGCATGGCTGATAAGCGTGCTGAGGATAAACGAAATGCCGTCGCCGAGCGCGCGACCGGCCGGGCCGATCAGCAGCAGGGCGATAAAGCCGGAGATAATCACCGTCAGGAACGGAGTGAGGATCAGGTCCAGCGCGTCAGGGATCACGCGGCGCAGCCGCTTCTCGACCATGCTCATAAACCACACCGCCAGCAGCACCGGGAAGACGGTGCCCTGGTAGCCGATCATCGCCACTTCGATGCCGAAGAAATTCATGGTGTGGAAGCCGGCGGCGACGCCCCAGGCGTTGGTCAGCGCCGGGTGGGTGAGGATCCCGCCGAGGGTCGCGCCCAGATAGGGGTTACCGCCAAATTCGCGGGCGGCGGTAAAGCCGATCAGGATCGGCAGAATGATAAACGCCGCCGAACTGCACATATCCAGCATGATATAGAGAGCGTTGCTCGGGTCGACCCAACCGTAGGTTTTCACCATCCCCAGCAGGCCCATCAGCAGGCCGGAGGCGACGATGGCCGGAATAATCGGCACGAAGATGTTGGACAGCAGGCGGGCGATGCGCTGGAACGGGTTCAGCTTTTTCGCCGCCAGGTCGGCGGCTTCGGATTTGCTCGATTCGCTGATGCCTGCGGCCTGGATAAAGGCGGCATAGACTTTATTGACCACCCCGGTGCCGAAGATGATCTGCATCTGTCCGGCATTGCGAAAGCAGCCTTTCACCCCGTCGATTTTGCCAATCGCCTGCTGATCGGCGAGCGCGTCGTCGACCAGCACCAGCCGCAGGCGGGTGGCGCAGTGCGCGGCGCTGGCGATATTTTCCTTGCCGCCCAGCAGGGGAAGCAGTGAGCGGGAAATCTGTTCAAAATCCATAGTACCCTCTAAATGCATGATGATATGGCGTGGGCGGCGCCAGCCGTGGCAGGCGCCGCGAACCTTATATTTATGTGTTATTTACCCTGTCGCCCCGGTGGCCGTCAGAACCAGGTCTCCATTTGCATACCGAACGACCATTCGCCGCCCGATTTGAATCCGTTGCTGCCTAACGCGTCATCGTTGGCGTAGTTGTCCAGTTTTTTGCTCCAGTCCATCCACGATGTATAGAAGCGGATCTCCGGCCGCGAGAAGAAGTCGCCGATGCTGCCCACCTTGAAGGTCGGGGCGAAGGTCAGCTTGTAGAAGCTGCCATTGACCGCATGGCGATCGTTGTAGCCTTCAGGCTGCAGATCCATGTACTGATAGCTGCCCTCCCAGGCGAGGGCGAAGTTCTGCGTCACTTCCTGAATCAGACGCAGGTTGAGGGTGGCCCACTGATAGCTGTCGCCATCGACATAACGATCTTTACTGCTCTGCGCCAGCACGGCCGGGGCAATAAACCAGCGATCGCTCAGCGGCGTAGTGCCATAGCTGGCGAAGCGCCAGGTATTGGCCCCCGGGCGCAGCGCGCCGTCGGAGCCGATGCCTTTAACCTCGGCGCCCAGCCCGTGGCCGTACAGCAGGGCCGTTTTGCTGGTCCCGTCGCGCAGGCCATAGAAGCTCTCATTGTGCAGGCCCAGCAGGGCATGAACCCCGGTGTTAGCGGCATCGCCTTTCACCAGATTGCCGTTCGCGTCCTGGCGGTCGTCATTATCTTTCGCCCGCATCCCGCTGACCATCATCTGCACCGGGCCGGCAAAGTTATTCATGCTGACGATATAGTTCTGCACGCTGTTGCTGCTGTCGGCGATATCGCCAAAGTTGCGGCCGTATAACGAGAAGTTGCTGCGCAGGCTGTCGTTCCATTTCACGTCGTAGATCCCGCCGCCGGTCCCGGCGAGGAACACCACATCCGAGTCAATCCAGTGGATGTCGAAGTTGTCGCGGTCAAAGCGTTTCCCGGCCCACAGGGTCGAGCCTTTGAACGGGCCTTCGAAGGTCGGCAGATTGCCCAGCTCGACGAACGCCTGGCGTACGTTCAGGTCGCTGCTGCTTGCCGTCCAGTCGTTATAGGTGGTCTGTCCGTCGGCCACCATCACTTTGAAACGGGTGGTCGCCCCGTTGTCCAGGGTCTGTTTATGTTCGAGGTTCATTTCCACATAGGTGTCGGCCTGGTTGCCCAGGCGACCAATGGCGCCGCCGGTCTCCCCGGCGGGGGTCATATAAGCGCCGGATTTGGTACTGGCGGCCGAGTCGTTCATGATCACCCCGGAACGCGCATAGCCGTGGAACTCAAAGCCGCCGGGCCGTTCGGCTTTTTCTTCCAGTTGAGTGGTGCGCCTGGCCACCTGCTGGGTGGTGGCCTGGGTTTGCTGCTGCTGCTGGGTTAACTGCTGAACTTTCTGCTCCGCTGAGGCGGCGCGGCTTTCGGCAGTGCTGGCGCGGGTCTCGGCGTCCTGCAGGCGTTTTTCCAGGGCGGCGAGACGCGCTTCAATGCTGTTCAGGTCTGTCTGCCCATGGGCGGCGGCGGTGCCGGTTAGCAAAGCAATAAGAATGGCTAACTTCCGTTTTTTATACATGTTGGTGACATCCAAAGGTAAATCAGTGAGTGTGCTAATGTTTGCTAAACCGGTTTAGTTGATATGGTAAACATGTCGGTAACGCGGTGAAAATAAAAATTGCTAAACCGGTTTAAGAATTGTGATGTCGCCAGCAAAGTGGGCCGTTAACCGGCCCAAGGGGATCACAGCGAGCGCTGAAGATCGTCCCTGTAGGGCAGGGCGGTCATGGCGCCTTTGGCGGTGGTGGCCAGCGCGCCGCAGGTTTGCGCCAGCGCGAGGTCGGGAGCCAGGGCTGCGAGGTTGTCCGGGATACCGTGGGCGGCGAGGCCGGCGAGTAGCCCGGCGACAAAGGCATCGCCGGCGCCGGTGGTATCGACGGCCACCACCGGGCGGGCAGGGAAGTGGCTAACCTGCCCGCGCAGGGCGGCCTGTACCCCCGCTTTACCCTGGGTCACCAGCAGTAGCGTCGGCTGGAAGCGGGCGTTCAGCCGGGCGATGCCGCTGACGATGTCGTCGCTGCCGCTGATAAACGCCAGCTCCTCTTCCGAAAGTTTTATGGCGTCGGCGAGGGCCAGCGCCCGGTCGAGACAGTCGCGAAGGTCCTGCGGATCCTGCCACAGGTCGCTGCGGATATTGGGGTCGAAGCTGACATAGCCCCCGGCGCGCTTTATCGCCTCCATCGCCGCGAATGTCGTGCTGCGGCTCGGCTCCGCGCTGAGAGCGATGGAGCAGACGTGCAGCCACTGACCGGCGGCAAACGGCGGGAGATCCTCGGGCTGAAGGAACAGGTCGGCGCTCGGACGGACCATAAAGGTAAAGGTGCGCTCCCCGTGGCTATCGAGATCGACCACCACCGTGGAGGTGCGCTGCGCCGCATCGAGGCGCATATAGTTCACATCCACTTGCTCCTGCGCCAGGGTGTGAAGCATAAAACGGCCGAAGGGATCGTCGCCGACGCGGCCGATAAACCCGCTGTCACCGCCGAGCCGCGCCACACCGACCGCCACGTTGGCCGGCGCGCCGCCGGGGCATTGTAGCAGGCGGCCCTCTCCATCGGGCAGGAGATCGACGACCGCATCGCCGAGTACCCAGATTTTTCCATTCATACGACAAGCTCCTCTAAGCTAAACTTTATTAAACCGGTTTAGCTCATTAAAGCACAGCCCACCGGTAAGCGGAACGATTGGGTCACGAAACAGGGAGGCGAGGGTAAAAAATGTGAGCCAGGCGGAATATTTCGCCACTCCAGATCTGGACTTTTCCTTCCCCACCCGCTTAGGTATAGTTCACCAGGTCGCGGTTAGCCCCGCCGCGGTGGCCAAAGGTAAAGGAGTGCGTAGCGCGATGAACCCCAGTTTTGGCGATATTTACGATCGGTACCAGAAGCTGACGCTGACTACGCATCTGCCGGCGGTGATCGCCTGCAGTGAAACGCTGAGTTTGGGCAAAGACCAGGGCTTTATTCCGCAGCCGGGCTATCTCTACTTTCTGCTGCAGGGGCAAATGACATTGGCCTTTGGCGATGAGCAGAACCTGGTCGGGATTGTTATCGCGCATATGCCGTTAGGATTACTGGAACATTATTGTCCGTCGGTCGCGCTCTATTATCAGTGTCTGGGCGAGTGCCAGCTGGCGAAAATAACCGCCAGCGATTTTGAGCGAATATTCTTTCATTCGTCGCCGGGCTATATGCAAGAGCTGACCACGATCCTGGCCTATATGGGCATATTTGCCCTTGATGCCCACTATGAACGCGGCAGCCAGACCAGCTTTCAGACCATTAAATCGATGCTGTCGCGCTATTTATATCGCGGCGAAATTGATGGGGGTCAGCATGAGAGCCTGTCGGCATTTATTATTAAACGAACCAATCTCTCGCGCAGCTATGTGTACCAGGTGCTGGCCGCGCTGCGCGAGGGGGGATATATCACGGTGAAAAAAGGCAAGCTGATCTCCATCGACCGTCATATTCCTGAGAAATTCTAAATCCGATTCGGCAGATTCACGCCATCACGTTGCTATTACCGCCAGGGAAAGCGCTAAGCGCGCTTTTTCCCCCGGCCCCGTTACGCCTGAATCTGGCTGTTTTATTTATTTAACCTTGCACTCTGGAGTTATTTTATGACCCTGGACTATGTGGCGCTGGCCATTCTGATCGCCGTGGCCTTAATACTTTTTTATGGCGTGATTGTTATTCACGATATTCCTTATGAAATCGCCAAAGAGCGGCGTCATCCTCATCAGGATGCGATTCATTATGCCGGTTGGGTCAGCTTATTTACCCTCCACGCGCTGTGGCCCTTGTTATGGATCTGGGCGACGCTGTGGCGCGAAGACCGCGGATGGGGGATGCGCCACATTGCCGACGAGCAGCAGGCGCTGCATCAGCGTCTGGAAACGGTGGTCCAGCAGCTGGAACAGGTCCAGCGCGAGGTGGACGTTCTGAAAGCGAAGGAGGCAAAATAATGGAAACGTTAATGTTGCTGACCTACGCCGCGCTATGCATCGTGGTGTTTAAAGTTTTTCGCATCCCGCTCAATAAGTGGACCGTGCCGACGGCGGTGCTCGGCGGTATCGCCCTGATTGGCGCGGTGATCTTCGGGATGAACTACAACTTCCCTTATACCGACGTCGGTAACCAGGTGTTTCGCACCGTGCCGATTGTGTCGCAGGTACGCGGCCGGGTGCAGAGCGTACCGGTGAAGCCTAACCAGATGCTGCATAAGGGCGATGTGCTGTTTACCCTCGACCCGACGCCGTTCCAGGCGAAAGTGGACGATCTGCAGGCGCAGATAAAAGCAGCCAGTCAGGATGCGCTCTCCTTAAACGCGGCGTTAAGCCAGGCGCAGGCCGAGCTGAGCCGTGCGGTGGCCCAGCGCGACCAGTCGCGGCGGGAGTATGCCCGCTATCGGGAGGGCCATGCCCAGGGCGCCTTCTCCGATCAAATGGTTGATACCCGTCTGCAGACGTGGAAAGCCGATGAAGCCAGCGTCAGCGCGGCTCAGGCGAAGGTGGTTCAGGCGCGTAATGCGCTGGACTCGGTGGTGAAGGGCAAAAACACCACCGTGGCCTCCCTGCTGGCGCAGCTGCAAAAGGCGCAGTTTCAGCTGGAGAACACCGTCGTCCGCGCCCCGGAGGATGGCTATGTCAGTACCGTCGGCTTACGGCCGGGCACCATGTCCACTGCGCTGGGGATGATCCCGCTGATGACCTTTGTGCCGGTGGAGGGCGCCGCCTCGCGGGAGTACGTCGCGGCATTTCGCCAGAACGCCCTGCAGCGTCTGCACAAAGGCGAGCCCGCGGAGCTGATGTTTCCGGCTATCCCGGGCACCGTCTTTCGCGGAGAAGTGGCCGACGTGCTGCCGGCGATTGGCGAGAGCCAGTTCCAGGGGCAGGGCAAATTGCTGACCACAGACGCGCTCAATACCCATGGCCGGGCGCTGGTGGTGCTGAAGGTGACCGATCCGCGATTTGCCGAATACGCTCTGCCGCAGGGGGCTACCCTCGAGGCGGCGGTCTACTCGGATCATCTGAAAGAGCTGTCGCTGATCAGGAAGATCCTGATCCGTATGAAAAGCTGGGAAAACTATATCTATCTCGATCACTAAGCCGGCGGGCGCGGGGCGGACGAACCGCCCCGCGCCGCGGTCAGGCCTCGCTGTCCACCAGGCCGTCAATAATCACCTGCCGCACCCCCTGCGAACAGGGTTCAATACGCCCGCGCACCCCATAGACGGCCGCCAGAGTCTCGGGGGTGATGACCGCGGCCGGGGTGCCGTCGCCGAGCAGCTGGCCCGCCTTGAGCATCAGCACGTGGTCGGCGTGACGCAGGGCAATATTGATGTCGTGCACCACCACCAGGGTCACGATGTTGCGCCGCCGGGTCTCCCGGCGCACCAGATCCATCACGTGAAATTGGTAGTTGAGGTCAAGGGCGCTGAGCGGTTCGTCGAGCAGCAGCAGGCGCGGCTGGCGGATCAGCGACTGGGCGAGACCCACCAGCTGCTTTTGCCCGCCGGAGAGCTGATCGAGGTAGCTCATCGCCAGATGGGCAATCCCCAGCTGTCGCAGCAGCGCCATCACTTCCTCCTGGCGCTGCGGACTGTGGCGTCCTCCGGCGGCGCGCTGGGCAACGATTATCGACTCCAGCACATGCAGATGCACGCCGGCGGGTAGCGTCTGCGGAAGATAGACCACCTGCTCTGCGCGACGTGAGAACGGCTGCGTCAGCAGATTTTCCCCCTCCAGCAGCAGCTCGCCGCGGCAGGGGCCCAGACCCGCCATCGCCCGCATTAACGTTGATTTACCGCTGCCGTTTGGCCCCAGCAGCGCGGTGATTTTCCCTCGCGGCAGATGGGGAACCGTCAGGTTCTCGATCACCTTGCGTCTGGGGTAGCCGGCGCTGAAGTGAGACAGCGACAGCCCGGATAATGTCTGGTCGCTCATACCTGCCCCCGATGACGTAAAATGATGCTCAAAAAGAACGGGACCCCGACCAGGGAAGTGACGATCCCCACCGGAATAATGGCCCCGGGGATCAGGTTTTTCGAGGCGATGGAGGCCAGGGAGAGCACCAGGGCGCCGATCAGCGCGCTGGCGGGCAGGTAAAAGCGATGGTCTTCGCCGAAGAGCATCCGCGCAATATGCGGCGCCACCAGGCCGATAAAGCCGATTGGCCCGACAAAGGCCACCGAAAGCGCCGACAGAATGCTGATCCGCAGCAGCGTGGTCAGGCGCAGACGGCGAACGTTAATGCCAAAGCTGATGGCCCGGTCCTCGCCCAACCGCAGGGCGGTCAGCTTCCACGCGCTGCGCAGCGACAGGGGCATCACCAGCGCCAGGGCGACCAACAGGATGGCGACTTTGCTCCAGGAGGCGCGATCGATGCTGCCCATGGTCCAGAACACCAGCCCCTGCAGCGTGTCTTCGTTGGCGATGAACTGCAGCATCGAGACCAGAGCGTTAAAGGTAAAGACCAGCGCGATGCCGAACAGAATGACGCCGGAGGTGGCCACCTGGGTCCAGCGGGTGATGCCGTCCAGCAGCAGGGCAGCCAGCAGGGCGAAGATAAAGGCGTTGGCCGAGATAAACCACTGGCCGGGAATACCGGGCAGGCCAATACCGAGCACAATCGCCAGCGCGGCGCCAAACGCCGCAGCCGAGGAGACGCCGAGGGTAAACGGGCTGGCCAGCGGGTTATTGAGGATGGTCTGCATTTCGGCGCCGGCCAGTCCCAGCGCCAGACCGACGATAATCGCCATCACCGCATAGGGCAGACGGATATCCCAGACGATGGCGCGCGTGCCCGGATCGGCGCTGGCCGGATCGGTTAACGTCTGCCACAGGTTCTGCAGCGGCAGACCGGAGGGGCCGAGCATAAAATCGAGCAGCAGCGACGCGACAATCAACAGCGCCAGCAGGAGGATCAGCAGCAGACGGCGACGCACGATACGGCGATAATCATTCATCACGCCAGAGGTCCCGGCGGGCAGCCCGTCGAGCACGGAGTCGGAGGTTAAACGCATGCCGGATTACTCGCTCTGCTGCCAGGAGAAGACGAACGGCTGGTCCGGCAGGTCGGTGAAATGGCGCACGATATAATGGTACGTCTCATCCGGGTTGAGATCGCCGAAAGCCTGCGGGTAGATATCTTTCGCCAGGTATTCCATGCCGACAATATTCCACGGGTGGTTATAGAAGTGGTGATAAACGCCATAGGCCCGCTTTTCCTGTACCGCCGGGATCTGGCTGACCCCAGGTCGCGCCAGCAGCGTCTGCGCCTGGGCCTTCACCGCCTCTGGCTTAACCGCATAACCCAGGGGCAGCACCTGGCTGTTGCCGCGCTTCGAGCCGGTCATGATCCAGGCGTCGGGCTTCATGCTGATGATTTTCTCCAGCGAGACGAACCCGGAGGCGCCCGGCAGCAGCTGCGAACCGATATTGTTCGCCCCGACCGCCTCTACCAGCCCGCCCCAGCCGCTGTGGCCATGAGTAAAGCAGCAGGCGTCGCTGTTGCCGGCCAGCGCTTCCACGAAGACGTTGGCCTTCGGCGTGATGGCCGCGGTTTTCTGGCGAATCGTCTGCAGCTGCTGACGATAGTAATCGGTAAAGGCTTTGGCCTGGCTCTCGCGGTTAAGGACTTTGCCCAGCAGGTCGATGCTGGGGGCGGTATCTTTCGCCGGGTCGATCTCATAGTCGACAAACAGCACCGGAACGTGCAGGGCGCTGAGCTTGTCGATGACGCCGCTCTCCATCAGCGCTGGCCTGGCGCGCAGCTGGGCGATCATCAGATCCGGCTGACGGGCGATGACGCTTTCAAGATCGACGTTCCCTTTATCGCTGAAGCCCATGTCAAGGATCGTGGCCGACTGCGGCCACGTCGTTTTCAGCATCTGCCAGGTGGCAACATCCTGCTTTTTCGCCAGATTATTCCATGCCACCAGCCGTTTAAACGGATTGTCCCGGTCCAGCAGGGCGAGGGTCATAATGTCGCGACCATCCTGCAAAATAATACGCTGCGGCTCTTTGGCGAGGGTGACCTGCCGGCCGTCAAGGTCCGTGACCGTCAGGGGATATTGGGTTGCATAGCTGAGGAGGGGCGTCGCGAGCAGCGCAGTAAGTAACAGCGATCTTACTGATTTTCTTGCCATAAAATGAGTTCCGTTTGCCAATTTATAAATATAATGATTCTGAGAATTATTCTCGAGTAAACGTCAACGGCAAGTATATCAAGGGCAAATTTCATAAAATGTAACAAACATGTTGGAAATTATGCCAACGCCGACAGGGCGCGCGCGGCGGCAGCATTTTCTGCCAAGGCTGGAGGTCGAAGACGTTTTTCAGGCTAATTCCTAATGTCATCCCCGGTTCGTTGTGCCATCCTGAATGCGACTCATAACACGACACGTGAGAGAGGATATTATGAAAAAAGCAATGATTGCGTTATCGGCTATTCTGGTTGCGGCTCCGGTTTTTGCTGCGACAACACATGCAACAGATGATACCGTCGCGGCGGCGAATGCCAACGCCAACACCGCTAAAGAGAAGCTGCATCAGGCCCAGCACGAGGGCGAAGAGCAGCAGCTGAAGGCGAAACACGCCGCCGAAGGCAAGCAGGACAGCGTCGGCAGCCAGGTGAGCGAAGGCGCGCAGAAAACCTGGAACAAGACCAAAGAAGGCACCGAGAAGGGGTGGGATAAGACCAAAGAGGTCAGTGAAAAAGGCTGGAATGCCACCAAATCCGGTGCGGAAAAGGGCTGGGATAAAACCAAAACCGGCGCCGAAGAATTAAAAAATAAAGTGACTGAATAAGTCCTTTAACCTGTCTGAATAAAGGTCGCGAAAGCGGCCTTTTTTATTGCCCCGCCATCAGCACAACCTCTTCCCGACAGCCAATGCCAGGAATCGTCCTGGTTAACCAGTTACTCACTCTTTCTTCACATTTGCCCGGTACAAAGGAGCTGAATCAGGAGGTGTACCATGAAAAAGATGATTTCTCTGGCAGTAATTTTATCCTGTGTGCTGAGCGTCCCGGCCTTTGCCGATGGCCCGAACGACGGCCATCGTCCGGGGCAACCCACGGTGTGGCAGAACGGTCCGGACCATGACGGGCATGCGCCGCAGGGCGGACCTGACGCGCATCATCAGGGCGACCATGACCAGCGTGGCCCGGATCGCGACGGCCATGACAAACGCGATCTGGCACGTCATGAGCAGGACCATTTCGCCTGGCGCGGGAACGATTTCCGCAAAGGCCACCCGGCTCCGGCGCCGTTCCGTGGCGATGAATATCGCGTCCGCGACTGGAGCGACCGCGGCCTGCCGCCCCCGCCGGAAGGCCATCACTGGTCCTATATCGACGGTAACTATGTGCTGATCGCCGCGGCGACCGGGATCATCACCTCGATTCTGGTGAGCGGCGCCCTCGGCCACTAAATGCGCTGCTCCGCGACGCCGGGTCAGGAAAAGCCTGATCCGGCGATGGCGCACTCGCGGAAAGCTACGGATCCAGCGCATCATCCGGCCAGTATTTATAACCATTGATCGTTGCCTAGGTGGACAGTTCTTTTTCGGTCAGATGATAAACGTTGACCTTCGAGAGCAACGAGGCGGTATCTGATGCCACGCCGCTGGAGGCGGCGGCGATCGGCGCGCTGCAGCCCGCCAGCGTGACGATAGCGAGAAGGAAAAGCCTCTGTAATTGCCTGCCCATTTATTTTATATAACGCTGGATGTGGCCGTGCAGGGTAGGGTAAATAACGGGAAACCCTCAAAAAAATAAACTTTTATTTTTTAATTGCACTATTTTGATTATTCATTGCGCTGTGGTGAGTGGATTATTAAATAAGATGCGTCCATTCCAGGTATTAGAAATGCTGCTTGCATAAACTTTTCATCGCGATACCGTGATAAGTCCTTAATTTATTTCCCGGAGAGCGGCATGAGTGATTATGTAATTCCAGAAATTAAAGCGACGGAAGCGGAAATGATTTCTATCCGTCATTATTTACATGCCAATCCGGAATTAAGTCTTGAAGAGTTTAATACCAGCGAACTGGTCGCCAGCAAGCTGACGGAGTGGGGCTATCAGGTGACGCGCGGTCTCGGCAAGACCGGCGTGATCGGCAGCCTGAGCAAAGGCGATTCTCCGCGCACCATCGGCCTACGCGCCGATATGGATGCCCTGCCGATCGAGGAAACCACCGGTTTACCCTGGGCCAGCACGGCGCCAGGAAAAATGCACGCCTGCGGCCATGACGGTCACACCACCATTCTGCTGGCGGCGGCGAAATATATCGCCTCTCCGGCCTGTCAGTTCAACGGCACGGTGCATCTGATTTTTCAGCCGGCGGAAGAGGCTATCGGCGGCGCGGATTTAATGATTAAAGACGGCCTGTTCGAGCAGTTCCCCTGCGAACGCATCTTTGGCTTGCACAACATGCCAGGCCTGCCTGTAGGCAAGCTGGGCTTCTACGCCGGCAACTTCATGGCCTCGGCGGACACCGTCAAAATCACGATTACCGGCTACGGCGGCCACGGCGCCCACCCCGAGCGCACCGTCGACCCGATCGTCGCCGGTGCGGCGCTGGTGATGGCCCTGCAGAGCATTGTGGCGCGCAACGTGCCGCCGGGGGAAACGGCAGTGGTCAGCGTCGGCACCTTCCAGGCCGGTATCGCCTCCAACGTCATTCCGGAGAGCGCGGTGATGGAGCTGAGCGTGCGGGCGATGAAGCCGGAAATCCGCGACCTGCTGATCAAGCGTATTCACGAGCTCGCTGACTTTACCGCCAAAAGCTATGGCGCCAGCAGCGTAGTGGAGGTTTACGACTCCTATCCGGTATTAACCAACAGTCCTGAAGAGACCGATTTCGCCCGGGCGCTGGCGCTGGAGGTGTTTGGCCGCGAAGGGGTCCTGGAGTCGGTCTCGCCGATGAACGCCAGCGAGGATTTCGCTTTTATGCTGCGCGAACGCCCAGGCAGCTACTTCCTGCTCGGCAATGGCGAGAAAGGGGAGAAGGGCGGTTGCATGGTGCACAACCCCGGCTACGACTTTAACGATGACATTATCACCACCGGCGCGACGCTGTTCGCCCGTCTGGTGGAAAAACACTGTCGCTAATCTCTGGAGAAGAACGCGAATGAAAAAATCACTGTTGCTATGGCTGGCATTAATGGCGTCGACGTCGGCGCTGGCCGAAGGGGGAAAGGAGATCCGCTTCGGCGTCGACCCGACTTTCGCGCCGTTTGAATGGAAAGATCCGCAGGGCAAGCTGGCGGGGTTTGATATCGATTTAGGCAACGCCATTTGTCAGCAGCTGCAGGCGAAATGCGTGTGGGTGGAAAGCAATTTCGACGGCATTATCCCGGCGCTGAAGGCGCGTAAATTCGACGCGATCCTTTCCGGGATGTACATGACCGAGAAGCGCAAAGCGCAGATTGCCTTTAGCGACAAGTTGTATAACGGACCGGTGTTCCTCGTGGCGCGTAAAAATACCCTGCAAGGCAATACGCCGGAACAGCTGAAGGGCAAAACCATCGGCGTGGAGCAGGGCTCGGCGCAGGAGACGTATGTTAACCAGCACTGGCGGCCGCAGGGGATAAACATTGTGGCCTACCAGGGGGCCGATAGCGTGGTGCGTGACCTGGAGTCGGGGCGCATCGACGGCGCGGTGCTCTCCGGGATGATGGCCGACTACAGCTTCCTGCAGCAGCCGCAGGGTAAGGAATTCGCCTTTGTCGGCGGCCATCTGCAGGACGATACGCTGTTTGGCGCCGGGGCGGCGATAGGTTTGCGTAAAGACGATGAGGCGCTGCGTCAGGAAATTAACGGCGCGATTGCGAAGATTCTTGCCGACGGCACCTATAAAAAATTAGCTGGCAAATATTTTAGCTTTGATGTTTATTCCGGGACATAATGTCAGAGTGTACCTGCGGGCGTGGAGCGCCCGCCGTAAGATTCCTTTTCTGATTATCCAATCGACCTCCTCTCCTGACCCCTGTGGTTACCTGAGGGAAGCAGAATATAAGCTAAGGAGTACTCGGCATGATGACACGTCCTTTGGGCAAAACCGGATTTTCCATCGCCCCATTAGTCTTTGGCGGCAACGTCTTTGGCTGGACCATCGATGAAAAAACCAGTTTTGCTCTTCTTGATGCTTTCGTTGACCACGGTTTTGACGCTATCGATACGGCGGATGTTTATTCCCGCTGGGCGGAGGGCAACCAGGGCGGCGAATCTGAAACCATAATCGGCCGCTGGCTACAGGCGCGCCCCGGCATGCGTGATAAAGTCAAAATTTTCACCAAAGTCGGCTCCGATCTCGGCCTCCCCGGCCATAAAGGGCTCAGCAAAGCCTGGATCCAACAGGCGGTTGACGACTCTCTGCGTCGCCTGAATACCGATTATATCGACCTCTACTTCTCCCACTGGCCGGATCCGCAAACCCCGGTGGCGGAAACGCTGGAGGCCTTCCACAGCCTGCAGCAGGCCGGAAAAATCCGCGCGATGGGGGCCTCTAACCTCGATGCGATGCAGCTGGCGGGGGCGCTGGAGGTGGCGCGTAAGGGCGGCTTGCCTGCGTGGCAGGTGCTGCAGCCGGAATATAACCTCTACCACCGCTCTGCGTTTGAAGGCGCGCTGTGCGATCTCTGCGTCAGCCGCGATATCGGGGTGGTGACCTACTACAGCCTGGCCTCGGGGTTCTTAACCGGTAAGTACCGCCAGCCGTCGGATCTGACACAGAGCCAGCGCGGAAGCGGGATTGGTAAGTACCTGAATCCGCGCGGCATGCGGATTATCGATACCCTGGCGGCGGTCGCGGACGAGCAGGGCGCGAAGCCGGCTGAGGTGGCCCTGGCGTGGCTGATCGGCCGCGAAGGGGTGACCGCGCCGATCGCCAGCGCCACCAGCGTGGCTCAGGTGGAGAGTTTTGCCCGCGCGGCGGCGCTGAGCCTGAGCGCGGAGCAAGTGGCGCGGCTGGACGGCGCCAGCGCCTGAGGCAATCCCTCTTCCCGGCGGGGAGAGGGGGGAAGGCTATACATGACGCGGAGCGTAGGCCGGGTAAGGCGCCAGCCGCCACCCGGCAAAATAACGGCGCAACCGGAAATGTCCCTGCCCGCGCTGCGCTTAGCAGGGCTACAGCTTCTATGTTACTTCCGGGCCGATTGCGCTCCCGGTTAATTGTCTGCGTTATGGCAGTCATGGTGCAGGGAGCGCACAGGGGGCGGCCAGTCGCCGCCGCCCCCTGTACCCCCGGGCTCCGGCCAGCAACATCGCCGCTGCGCGGTACCTTCGACTTATCCCTGCAGGCTTCGGGTCGGGCCGAGGCAGCGTCCGTGCAAAACACGGCCCTCAGCCCGCATCCATGCGGGCTGCCCCGGCCTTCCGGGAACGTCTCAGCGATGTTGAGGCCGCAACAGCGGCAGTTTCAGCAAGAATGGTGAATAAATTAACGGCAGGCCGCACGGACCGTAGGCCGGGTAAGGCGCCAGCCGCCACCCGGCATAAAAGCGGCTCCGTGCCTGATGGCATCGCCCGGTGGCGCAGCGTTTACCGGGCCTACGGGGTGCGAGCCTGTGAGGGCCCCGGCAATAAAGCGGCTCTGTGCCTGATGGCATCGCCCGGTGGCGCTGCGCTTACCGGGCCTACGAGGTGTGATCCTGTGAGAGGCTCCTGTAGGCCGGGTAAGGCGCCAGCCGCCACCCGGCAATAAAGCGGCTCTGTGCCTGATAGCATCGCCCGGTGGCGCTGCGCTTACCGGGCCTGCGAGGTGTGAGCCTGTGAGAGGCCCCGGTAGGCCGGGTAAGGCGCAGCCGCCACCCGGCGAAATGACGGGTGCGGTGCCTGAAAGCGTGCCCGGCGGCGCCCTACTATTCCTGATGGCGGGTGACGTTGAGGATCTTCGCGCTGGCGCCGACCGGAAAATTGCTGAGGGCGCCGAAATCGCTGCCCTGATAGCCCATGATCTTGCCGTCAGTGCGCATCTGCTGCAGATCGATGAGGATCACCCCCAGCGTGGGAATGATTTTCTCCCGCCAGACGAACAGATAGAGATCCTCAGCCACCTGCACATAGTGGCAGCGATCGACATCCGCCAGCCCCTTTTCCACGCCGTCCAGACACTGCCAGGCGTAAAAATTGTCGTTGAGATAGATGTGTTCATAACGCTCGGTCGGGCTGTAGGTGTACTGATTGCGCATGCCAATGAGCGCATCGGTAAAGCCCGGCAGCGGCCCCGGCTGGGCATCCAGGCGGGCGAAGACGAAACGGGCCTCAACCGCGGTCAGCGGCAACCCTTGTTCTACCCGGCTGAAGGCGTCCAGCCGCGCGGCGGCTTCGTCCGGTAGCTGGCCGTATACCAGCGTGGCATTGCGCTGCGTCAGGTTGCATACCGCGCTAATGCTGGCGTTATCCCGCTCCGGGTCAAGGAAGTCGATAAACAGAATGTCCGGGCGCAGGGCGGTCGCTCGCCAGGGGGCGCGCTTGCCGTTCCAGCTTAGCGTCTGCTCATCTTCGATAACCAGCTGCTGCGGCTCGCTCCCGGCGACATAAAAGGTAAAGTTTTCGCCGGCGGGCAGGCTGGCGGTAGCCAGCAGGTTACCGTGCGGCGCAAAACCATCGGCCAGCGCGCCGACCTGGATAAATACGGCTTCTGAAGTCATAGGGGCTCCTGAACAGAGTAGGGCGTTAGGCAAACGCCAGAGTGGGAACATCGACGATACTGGCCCCGCCGTCGGCGACCAGCGTAGCGCCGCTGATGATGGCGGCCTGCGGAGAGCAGAGAAACTGACAGGCCTCGGCTATCTCCTCGGGGCTGGCGGGGCGGCGCAGCGGAACATCGCGACAGACCCGCTGATAAGCCTCAGCCAGCGACAGCCCTTCCGCCTGCATCAGCGGGTGCATCTCTTCATCCGCCATCGGCGTCGTGACCCAGCCGGGACAGATGGCGTTAGCGCGTACCCCCTTGGGGCCATAATCGCGGGCGACGGAGCGCATCAGGCCGATTAAAGCGTGTTTGGCGGTGACGTAGCCGCAGGCCTGCGGCCCGGCGGCCAGAGAGGCGATGGAGGCGACAAACAGCACATTGCCGCGGCGGGCAATCAGCGAAGGCAGACAGGCGCGAACGCTGGCGAAGGCGCTGGTGAGATTGCCGTCCAGCGCCTCGCGCCACTGGCGGTCGCTGGTCTCGGCGGCGGGGCTGTTGCCCATCCCGCCGGCGCTGCAGATGAGGACATCAATCCCGCCGGTCTGGTCGAGGATGGCCGGCAGCAGCCGCTGGCGCCACACCTCGCCGTCGGCGGCATCGCCCACCAGCGCCGTGGCGCCGGTCTCATTGGCGACAGCCTGCAGCGGCGCTTCGCGCCGTCCGGTAATAAACACCCGGTCGCCCGCGGCGCGCATCAGCCGCGCGCAGGCGGCGCCAATTCCGGTTCCACCGCCGGTAATTACCACGACTCTCGCCATCCGCACTCTCCTGTAATGGGGTTTCCGATTACCTTAAAAAGCGCGTCAGGTCCCGGCTATCGCCCGGAAGAACGATAGCCGTGGTGGTTAATGGATCTCGCTCACAGGGATCGCCTGCGGCGCAGGCACCGGCTTCATGGTGGCGGGGTCGACTGCCAGATAGCGCCCGGTTTTGCTGTCGATGCCGACGTAGTCGATCATTTTGCCCTGCGCTTTGGTAACCATGGTGCGCTTAGCAAATGCCTCGTAGGCCTCGCTCATGGCTTTGACCCGATCGGGATGTTCGGCCGCGACATCATGCGTCTCCAGCGGGTCGTCGTGCAGATTAAACAGCTGCCACGGCGCGTCGCCGGCGGTGAGGCCGCGCGGCACCAGCCGTCGCAGCTTCCATTCGCCATCGACCCATGCCGCCTGATGATGCAGTTCAACCCCGTAGTTGCCGCGCGGCGGCTCCTGTACTTCGCCGGTGAGATAGCGCTTAAAGCTGACGCCGATCATCGGCAACACCGGCTTCTTCGCCAGCGACTTGTTCGGATCGATGCCGGCGAACTCATATAGCGTCGGCGCCACGTCATACACCGCCATCGTCGAGGCGTCGATTTTACCGTGGCGGGTGATCCCGGGACCGGAGATCATAAAGTCGGTATTGATGCCGCCCTGGGCGCTGGTGGTTTTGTGATAATTGGCGTAGGGGGCGTTGCTGACGTTGGCCCAGTGGGGGCCGTAGGAGACAAATGATCCTTTGCGGCCGACGTTGTCATAGCTGTTATCGAACTGCTTCCAGAATTCCGGGGTAGATTCGTAGTAGAAACCCTGCGCCGGGTTGGCGCCGTTATCGGTTAAAAAGACCAGCAGGGTATTTTTATCGCGCCCGGTTTGTTTCAGCGTCTCCATCAGGGTGCCGATTTGCGCGTCCATATTGGCGATCATCGCCGCATACACCTGCATCACTTTCGCCGTATATTTCTGCTGCTCTGGCGTTAGCGCTTCCCACTCTTTATCCAGCTCCAGATGCGGCAGCGGGGTATCGTCATGGATAATTCCCAGCGCTTTCAGGCGGGCGATGCGCTGGCGATAGACCTCGGCGTAACCCTGCTCATACTGGCCTTTGAAGCGCTTAATCCACTCGTCCGGCGCCTGCAGGGGATCATGAGGGGCGGTGAAGGCCAGCCAGGCGAAGACCGGCTGTTCCTTCGGCGTCGCTTTAATCCAGCTGTTCATCTGGCGGGCGTAGGCTTCGCTGGAGTAAAAATCATCCGGTAGGGAGACGCGCTCGCCGTCGCGGGTGTAGTAGGTGTGGAAGGCTTCAACGGTCCCCAGCGGTATCGCGTCGTTAAAGTGGCTGGTGCCGCCGCCCATAAAGGCGAAGGCGTGATTAAAGCCGCGATCTTTCGGCGTGGCGCCGGGAACAAAACCGAGGTGCCATTTACCGGCCATCAGGGTGTTATACCCCGCGTCTTTAAAGCGCTCGGCCATGGTGGTGACGCGGTCGGTCAGCCGCAGCTCGTAGCCCTCCTTGCCAATGGTGCTGTCGTACCACCACATGCCGCCCATCCCAGCCTGCTGGTTACTGTTGCCGGTGAGCAGCATTGAGCGCGCCGGGGCCGACATCGGCGAGGTGTAATACTGGCTCATGCGCATTCCCTGCTCGGCCATCGCCTGCAGGTTGGGGGTGGGGATCTCGCCGCCAAAGGGGCTGATGTCCGAGTAGCCCATATCATCGGCGATAATCACGATGACGTTTGGACGCTCCTGCTGCGCGGCGTGCGCGCCACCGGCGAGGATCATGCTGACCGCCGCGGCCATGGCTTTTTTGTTCACGACTGACTCTCCTGTTCAGAGGGGGATATCATCAGGGTAAGGCGCTACGCAGTATGCGCAGTCCCAACAAACGCGGCCCGCCAGGCCTTCAGGCCATTAAGGTCGCGGGAAAAGGGGCGTAATGGTGCGAGGATGTCGCTAAAGAAGCGGTAGTAGCCTCCGCAGAGGCGGTTGTTGCCTGCGGCGTTGAGATGCGCCGGGCAGCCGCCCTGGCAGACCATTTTTACCGAGCAAGTCTGGCATTCGCGGCGCAGACTTTTCTGCTGACCGAAAGGCAGTTGCACCGAGGCGTCGACCGCGGCGGCAAGCGTCTGCTCGTCAAGGCGGCCCAGCCGATGTTCGGCGTTGATCAGGTGGTCGCAGGCGTAGAGCTGTCCGTCGGGCTCCATCACCAGGTTGCTGCCGCAGCGGGCGCTGTGCACGCAGCTGCCGCTGGTATGAGTGAAATACTGCGCCCACGCCTGTTCGATATTGATAACGAACACCCGCCCTCTATCGCAGCGCTTCCGCCACTGTCGCCAGATGCCGACCATAAAACGTCCCCAGTTATCGGCGCTGAGCTGGTATCCTTCGCGCAGGGCCGCGCCTTCGCTCATCAGCGGCTGAAACTGCAGATAGCGCGCGCCGAGGCTGACCAGCCGGTCATAAATCGCCGCCGCGTGGGCCGCCATCTCGTTATGCACCACCACCAGCAGATTAAAGTCCACCTGATGCTGATGGAGCAGGTCAATGCCGCGCAGCGCCGCCGACCAGGTCGACCGGCCGCGTTTATCCGGACGATGGTAGTCCTGCAGCGCTTCGTTGCCTTCGAGGCTCAACCCGATAATAAAGCCATGTTCGCGGAACAGTCGGCACCATGCGTCGTTGATCAGCGTCCCGTTGGTCTGCAGGCTGTTGCTGATAGTCACGCCGTCGGGGGCATAGCGCTCCTGCAGGGCGAGCGCTTTTTTGTAGAAGCTCAGGCCGGCCAGCAGCGGCTCGCCCCCCTGCCAGACAAAGTTGATTTCCCGCGCGCCGGCGGGCTGGGCGGCAATATAGCGGCGGATAAACTGCTCCAGCCGCGCGTCATCCATCTTGTTGACCGGCGTTTCGTCCTGCGGGTAATAGCAATAGCGGCAGGCGAGATTGCAGGCGGGGCCAATCGGCTTCATCAGAATATGAAACGGCACCGGCGAGCGCGGCTCAGCGGCCAGCGGAATTTGCTGCTGGCGCAGGGCGGCGATATTCAGCATCGGCTTATCCTCGGTTAATGACCGGTGCTGTTGATATTATTTTGGCAACAGCGGGTCTGGCGTAATCACATGATTAAGCCGCGGCGAAAATTAATTGCATCCTGTTAAGGGTATAAGTGAAAAAAAACAAAAATCCATCGTTCTTTAGGATGAGAATCACGCGTCGGGAATAGGGTTTTTTTATCACCAGGGGCAGGTACGCCGGGTGTTAATCTTATTTGTTTATGTTTTAACGCCGCTATCGTAAAGCATGGCCGGGGTGTTTTTTAAATGCTTTATATAACAGTGTATTGCTGAAAATTTTGTAACGGCTATCACATTGTTAATATGTTAATGATTGTGTTACTTAAATGTGAAATGTATGCTTCAATTATCAGTAGTCATCCATGTGTCATGTACCATCATCTCGACGGGGAGGCCCTATCATGTCTGCTTTGTTAAAAGCCAGCCGTAATGATGCGATAATAGCCCGTTGTTTACAGACTATTTCCCAGTTAATTCCACTAACTTCAGCGGTGTTTTATCGAGTAAATAATCGTTTAAAACCCGAAAACTATATATTGCATAATATTTCCGATAATACGCACCAACAATATCTGGAAAACTTCCAGCCGCTGGATCCGCTTCTGCCGTCGCACTTTAGCCACCAGAACACCACCGTGGCGGCGATGACGCCGCGGCTCTGCGACCGCAACCGGCATTACTATCATGAATTTATGTTGCCGAATAACGTGCGCGACATGACCGAGATCTTTATCCGCCGCGAGCGGCGGATCGTCGCCGGTATCTCGCTGATGCGCGACGTGCCTTTCTCCAGCGAAGAGCGCCAGCGGGCCCAGGCGGTGCTGCCGCTGGTAGAGCTGGCCATTCGCGACTGCCTGCAGGAAGAAGATGATCTGCCCGCCATCCTGACGGCGAAAGAGCGGGAAATCGTCGGCATGGTGCGCGAAGGCGCCAGCAATAAGCTGATTGCCCGCCAGCTGGATATCTCGCTCTCGACGGTAAAAACGCACCTGCGCAATATTTTCGCCAAGACCGAAGTGGTCAATCGTACCGAACTGGTTTCCCGAACCTGGATGCCGGCCGCTCAGCGTACGCTGCATCTGTAATCTGACTTTCGCATCCCGCGCGCGCCGTGGCAGCACGGCGTTTTCCTGATGCCTGTGGGTATCACTCCCTGGAGGATCCTCCGGGGGGAGGCTTTTTTGACCGGAGCACGCCCTACGATGTCGAGTACACCTCTCACTGATAATGCGCTTTCCCGGCCCGCCGGGCTGATGGTGTCCCTGCGTTTGCTGGCGGCGATCGTGATTTTTGCCGCTATTGCGCCGGGTATTCTGATGACCGCGCCGGCGGTGGCGGCGCAGCTGGCCAGCGAATGGCAGCTAAAACCCGGGCAGATCGGCTGGCTGTTCTCAGCGGAGCTGGGGGCGATGAGCCTGGCGACGCTCCCGGCGTGGTGGTGGATGAGCCGCCTCGACTGGCGGCGGGTTGCCCTGACGGCCGGGGTGGTGTTTCTGGCCGCCAACCTCGCCTCGGCGGTGGTCACCCAGTACGAGACGCTGCTGGCGGCGCGCTTTATCGCCTCGCTGGCGGGCGGCACGTTGATGATTTTGTGCATCAGCTGCGCGGCCGGAACGCCGAACCCGTCGCGGGTCTACGCCTTCTGGGTGCTCGGGCAACTGCTGTTAGGGATGCTTGGCCTGCTGGCGCTGCCCGGCCTGTTCGCGACCTTTGGCCTGAAGGTGGTGTATCTGATCCTCGCCGCCATCATGCTCTGCTGTTTGCCGCTGGTATCCGCTTTCCCTCCGCGCTTTCAACCGCTTTCAGTCTCCCGCCAGCAGCCGTCGACGGCGCTGTGGCGTCAGGCGCTGGCGGTGCTCACTTTCTATATCAGCCTCAGCGCCGTGTGGACCTTTATCGGCACCATCGGCAGCGCGGCGGGGCTGAGCCCGACGCAGGTCGGTCTGGTGCTGGCGGCGGCGACGGTTTGCGGCATTATCGGCGCCGGCGGCGCGGCCCTGCGCGGCACCCGGCGGGCCGATCGTTTACCGGTGTGGCTGGGCTACGGCCTGTTGATCGTCAGCGTTGGGCTGCTGATCGGCCAGCCGCTGCTGGTGCGTTACGCCATCGCGGCGCTGCTGTTTAAGTTCACCTGGACCTTCGTGCTGCCCTTTATTCTCGCCCGCGTGGCCGGGCTCGATAACAGCGGTCGGCTAATGAACAGCATCAATCTGGTGATCGGCGGCGGCATGGCGGCTGGCCCGGCGCTTGCGGGGGCCTTACTGCAACACTTCGCCAGCGCCGACCCGCTGCTGGCGGCGGCAGGCGTCTGCGCGCTGCTGTCACTGATTTTAATTGTGGCGGCGTCCGCCGCCGGGAAGGCTTAGCCCACGGGAGGATAGAGTGAAAAGAAAAACCGGTTTCTTCTTTGATGAACGTTGTTTCCGGCACAGTACCGGTCTGCACGCGGTGACGCTGCCGGTGGGCGGGTGGGTACAGCCGCCCGCCGGCGGCGGTCATGCTGAATCGCCAGAGACCAAACGGCGGATGAAAAACCTGATGGATGTCTCCGGGCTGACGCCGCAGCTGGCGCTGCGCAGCGCGGCGCCGGCGAGCCTTGAGGACCTGCGGCGGATCCACCCCGACAGCTATCTGGAGCGCTTCAAGGCGATAAGCGATAACGGCGGCGGCATGCTCGGCAAAGAGGCGCCGCTGGGGCCGGGCAGTTATGAAATCGCCTGTCTTTCCGCCGGGCTGGCCTGTGCGGCGGTGGAAGCGGTGCTGAAGGGGGAGCTGGATAACGCCTATTCGCTGTCGCGCCCGCCCGGACACCACTGCCTGCCGGACCAGTCGATGGGATTTTGTTTCCTCGCCAATATTCCCATTGCCGTCGAGCGAGCGAAAGCGCAGCTGGGGCTGGGCAAGGTGGCGATCATTGACTGGGATGTTCACCACGGCAACGGCACCCAGCATATCTACCTGCAGCGCGACGATGTACTGACTATCTCCTTGCATCAGGACGGCTGCTTCCCGCCGGGCTACGCCGGCGAGGACGATCGCGGCGTGGGCGCGGGCGAAGGTTACAACATCAATATTCCGCTGTTGGCCGGGGCGGGGGATGACAGCTGGCGCTATGCGCTGGAAACTATCGTTATTCCGGCGCTGGCGCGTTTTGAGCCGGAGCTGATTATTATCGCCTGCGGCTATGACGCCAACGCCATGGATCCATTAGCGCGGATGCAGCTGCACAGCGATAGCTTCCGGGCGATGACCGAACAGGTCCAGCAGGCGGCGGATCGCCTGTGCGGCGGGAAACTGGTGATGGTGCACGAGGGCGGCTACGCCGAATCCTACGTGCCGTTCTGCGGCCTGGCGGTGATGGAAGCCCTGAGCGGCATCCGCACTGAGGTCCAGGATCCGCTGCTGGAATTTATTCAACAGCAGCAGCCGCGCGCCACGTTCGCGCAGTTCCAGCGCCAGGCCATCGATCGGCTGGCGCAGCAGTTTGGTTTGCTATAAACCACCTCAGCTTCCCCGCGGTGATGGCGGGGAAGTCAATGCTTTCTCTTCTGCGATTTCACCGCGCATCCACTGACTTACCGCCTGATTAATCATCGCCAGCACGCTGAGCAGCAGCATCCGCTGCTGGGCTTCCAGCCGCAGATAACGGCGCAGCGGCGGCATTTTACAGACCACTTCGCTGGCGGCCCAGGGTTCAATGCCGCAGCGCCAGCCGCTATCGTCAAAGGTCAACGAAAAGCGGCGGTAGTCCAGCTCGCTTAAGGTCTGCTGGAGATTAGGAAAACCGTTGAGATAGCCAGCGAGTTCCGCGCTCTCTTTACTGCCGATAAAGCGGATTGGCAGGCGTTTTAGCCAGCCGGATTGGTGGGCGCGGATCTTGCCGCGAGCGGGCCGGGTCACCGGCCCCTCGACGACAAACTCGCAGCTGTGAATGCTGGCCATAAACAGCCGCTTCTGACGCACGCTGAAGGTGACGGCGATGGCGTCGTTCAAGCGCAGCAGCGCGCTGCGTTCGCTCAGCTTTTCGCTGGGCCAGCCCGCCAGATCGCGCTGCACCGCGTTCATTAACGGCGTTTCAAACCAGGGGACGGAGGACATCTGGCGTCATCTCCCCGCGGGTCTGTTTTTCATAATTGTTGATGGCGCGCTCCACCACCTCTTCCACTACCAGCGGCTTGAACGGATTGACGCGCTGCACGCACACCGTCCAGAACAGGGCGTAAGCGGCGGTCAGGCCGAGCATTATGCCGAACGGCACCAGCACCTGGCGGCTGTCCATCCCGGGCGGCGTGATATTGACGATAGCGATGATGATCCCGACGCTGGAGATAATCTGCGGCAGCGGGAACCACGGCGAGCGGTAGGCGCGCGGCAGGTCCGGGCGGCGAATGCGCAGCATCACCACCGACAGAGTAACCAGCAGATAGGCGACGCCCCAGGCGCAGACCGCGGCGAGGATCAGCGGCACGATGCGGTCCAGATCGCCGTTCAGATACCAGGCGTGCAGGCAGGGGATCGCCACCCCGATGGCAATGGCGATCACCGGCGTCTTAAAGCGCGGATGCAGCCAGGTCAGGAAACGGGGCAGCGCGCCGTCCAGCGCCATGCCGTAGATAATACGCGGCACGGCGGCCATCAGCGTATTGATGGTGGCGCAGCCGGCCAACAGTAGCCCGACCCCCAGCCAGTACTGGCCGGCGTGGCCCATCACCCGTTCGGCGAAGGCCGGGATCGCCATCGGTGTATCCAGCAGATGGACGTTGTTGGCCGCGTCGAGCACGGTATTCTCCACCTGGCGGTTGATCGCCGCGCCGTAGATAAACATGCAGCTGGCGACCCCCAGCAGGCCCAGCGCCATCGCCCGCGGTATGGTGCGGTGGGCCTGTTTGATCTCCGGCGCCATCGGCGTCACCAGTTCGCAACCGACGAACATAAACATCGCCATGCCGATATAGCCGAACAGGCCGTTGATATCGCTAACGTTCAGCGGCGTGCCGAACCAGCCGGAAAGATGAGTCACCGGCGCCATAAAAATGCCGCACAGGCCGAAAATGGTCAGCGTGGTCCACATGCCGAAGGTCAGCACCACTTCGACCTTGCCGAAGATTTCCACGCCGATGGCGTTGAGCAAGCCGAAAATCACCACCATGCCGACGCCCACCATCCAGGTATTCTGGTGGGCGGCCATCTGGGCGTTAATCGACTCGAAGTTCACCAGCGCCATAATGCCCGCCAGGATCGTCTCCGCCGTCCCGGCGAAGATATGGACGATCAGATAGGCGCACAGCGCGCCGGTGATAGCGAAGAAGCGGCCCATGCCGCAGGAGATATAGTCGTACACCGAACCGGTGGTGGGAATGAGCGTCGCCGCCTCGGCAAAGGTGGTGACCTGCGCCTGCATCATAATAAAGGCCAGCAGCACCGCCAGCGCGAAGGTATCGCCGCCCATGCCGAAGCCGCTGGTGACCGTCAGGATCACCGGGCTGGCCATGATCAGCCCGACGGAGCTGGCGAGGGTGGTCGGGAAGCCGACGACGCCGCGCTCAAGATGGCTGGCGAGTCTGTTACTAAACATAGTCAACCTCTGCACAATAATGGGGTAGGGCAGGGAATAGCCAGCGCCACTCCCGGATAGTCATAATTTAGGCGGGCATCCTGCTCAACGAATATCGTCCGGAAGGTGGAGGGCGGCGCATGATTCTGTGACGCAGTCGATGAATGTCGCGGCGGATAAACAATATGACCCCGAAAACCGGGGCCATCCGTCCTGTCACATTGCGCCTGTTTCTGCCGGGTGGCGGCTGCGCCTTACCCGGCCTACGGTCCGTGCGGCCTGCCTTTAATTTGGCCTCAACCCCCCCCCGTGGGCGCTGCCGCTTACCGGGGCTACAGCGCTGTGCGATTTGGTAGCCCGGAGAAGGCGTAATGCGCCGCCGGGCATTATCAGTTTGTTAGCGGGTCTCGACGTTCGCCAGGTAGTGCTTCACAAAGCGCGGCGTCAGAATTTTCCACTCCACTTCGGTGCCCTGTTTAACAAACCAGCTGTCGCCCGGCGCAAAGCGCTGCGGCTCGCCGCCGGCGACGGTCAGCTCCACTTCGCCCTCCAGCACGGTGGCGTGCTCGGTAAACGGATAGGTCATGGTAAAGCTCCCCTCAGTGGACGAAAACAGTCCGCAGGTAAAGGCGTCCTGCGGCTCGCCGTAGATCATCGCGCCCGCTACCTGCGGGTCGCCGGCGGTCGGCGTCGCGCCGAGCAGGCTGACGCTGCCGATCGGCTGCAGATCAGGTACCGGGTGTTTAAGTTTAAAAGCGTGCATAGCGTTCTCCTGGTTAACTCCGGCCTTTCCAGAAACCGGCGGTTTGATGCATCAGTTTTCCGGCCGTGACTAATAGCAAGCGCAGACTGTCACGACCGTGGATGGTCGCGTGGGGGATGCTGCTCAGCAGGCGATAGCGGTCGGAACCGCCGTTGATCCCTTCGGCGAGGATTTTGCACACGATGTGCGACGGGGTGACGCCGAAGCCGGAGTACCCCTGGACGTAAAAGACGTTGTTATGGTCGCGTAAGGTGCCGATCTGCGGGAACAGGTTGGCGCTACAGGCCATCGGCCCGCCCCACGCAAAATCGATCTTCACATCCCTGAGATAGGGGAAGACCTCCGCCAGCAAGGTGCGGTTCCAGGCGGCGAAATCGTTCGGCGTATACTCCACAAAGCGGGTGGCGCTGCCGAACAGCAGGCGGTTTTCCCGGGTGACGCGGTAGTAGTTAATTACCGGGCGAATATCGCTGAAGGCGCCGCGCAGCGGGCTGATGCGCTCGATCAGTTCATCGGAGAGCGGCTCGGTCGACACCTGGTAGGAGTAAGTGACCAGCGTCTTGTTGTAGATCTCCGGCTCCATATTGTTGAGGAAGCTGTCGCAGGCCCACAGCAGTTTGGCGGCTTTGACGCTGCCCATCGCGGTGCGTACCCGCACCTGTTTGCCGTAATTCACTTCCACCACCGGCGAGGATTCGAAAATCTTCACCCCCAGCGAGTGGGCGGCCTGCGCCGAACCGAGCAGCATATTGAGTGAATGGATCTGGCCGCCGCCCATATGTTTCAGCGCGCCGCAGTAGACCTCGGAGCCCACCACCTGCTGCACCTCTTTTCCGGTATACAGTTCGATCTCTTCATCCGGGGTAGCGGCTTTAAACTCCTTCTCCCACTGGCGCAGCGTTTTAAGCTGTCGCTGGTTATAGGCGAGATAGCCGTAGCCGGGCACGAAATCGGCGTCGATGTTGTATTTGCGGATGCGTTCGCGAATGATGCCCGCGCCGAGGTTGGCGATTTTAAACAGCGTCTCCAGCCCCTCTTTGCCGACGTGCTTTTTTACCGCTTCGATATCGTGGCCGATACCGGCCATCACCTGGCCGCCGTTGCGCCCGGTGCCGCCGTAGCCGAGATGGCGCGCCTCCAGCACTACCACGTTGGTGATCCCCTGTTCCGCCAGCTCAAGGGCGGTGTTAATGCCAGAGAAGCCGCCGCCGATAATTACCACATCGGCTTCAATATCTTCCCGTAGCGCCGGGAAATGGAGGTGATATTTCTTCGTCGCGCCGTAGTAGTTCAGCGCATCGATCTTGATGTTCATCGCGTTACCCTGTGGTCTTGCCTGGCTCAAGACCCTCATCACAGCACGCCGCGCGGGCGTTGAATATCGTCCGGAAGAATGACGTTCTTTAGAACGATAGGCTGCGGCGGGAAGCCGTGCTGTGATGGGTTAACTTTGCTGAAAAACGGGTGCTGACGATGAGCGAGATAACCTTACTGGCGGAAGTGACCGCCTTCTTACGCCAGCCGCACGGGCAGTTTATTGCCGGTCAACGTGAGGCGGGCCGCGGCGCGCCGTTCGCGGTGATCAACCCGGCGACCGGGCGGGCGATTGCCGAGGTCACCGCGGCGGATAGTGACCAGGCGGATCGCGCTATGGAGAGCGCCCGCCAGGCGTTTAGTCAGTGGCGCGAGATGCCGACGCTGGCGCGCGGCGCGCTGCTGCTGAAGCTGGCGGACACGCTGGCAGAGCATCGCGAAGCGCTGGCGCAGCTGGAAAGTCTCTGTTCCGGCAAAACTATCACGCTGGCGCGGATGCTCGAGCTGGACCAGTCGGTGGCGTTCCTGCGCTACTTCGCCGGCTGGGCGGGGAAAGTCACCGGTGAAACGCTGGATGTCTCGCTGCCATCGATGGCCGGGGAGAAATATACCGCCTTTACCCGCCGCCAGCCGCTTGGGGTGGTGGTTGGCATCGTGCCGTGGAACTTCTCCATCATGATTGCCATCTGGAAGCTGGCGGCGGCCCTGGTCTGCGGCTGCACCATCGTCCTCAAGCCGAGCGAATATACGCCGCTGACGCTGCTGCGCGTGGCGGAGCTGGCAAAAGCGGTGGGTATCCCGGATGGGGTGATTAACGTGGTCAACGGCGCCGGCGGCGAGATTGCCCAGCGGCTGATTACGCATCCGGCCTGCGCCAAGGTGAGCTTCACCGGCTCGGTGGCCACCGGTGAAAAAGTCCAGCAGTCGGCCAGTGCGTCAGGTAAACGGGTGACCCTTGAGCTGGGGGGGAAAAACGCCGCGCTGTTCCTCGATGACCTGACGCCGGAGGCGATGGTCAACGGCATTATTGAAGCTGGCTACCTGAACCAGGGGCAGATTTGCGCCGCTGCGGAACGTTTTTATCTGCCGCAGGGAAAACTGGATGCGGTACTGGCGCTGCTGAAAGACAAGCTCAGCGCTTTTGCGCCGGGGTCGCCGCTGGATGAACGGACGCTGATGGGGCCGCTGGCCAACCGCCAGCAGTATGACAAAGTTTTGCGGCTCATTCAGACCGCCCGCGACGAGGGCGATACCATCGTCTGCGGCGGCGAAGCGCTGCCGGGGGAGGGCTATTTCCTGCAGCCGACCGCGGTCAAAGTGCGCAGCGAAGAGAGCACCCTGATGCGGGAGGAGACCTTCGGTCCGGTGTGCAGTTTTATCGGCTATCGCAGTGAAGAAGAGGCGCTGGCGCGGATGAATGCCTCACCGTATGGCCTGGCGGCCAGCGTCTGGTCGGATAATATTCGTCAGGCGCTACGCTACTCGGAGGCGATTGAGGCCGGCATCGTATGGGTCAATATGCATACCTTCCTCGACCCGGCGGTACCGTTCGGCGGCATGAAGGGCTCGGGCATCGGGCGCGAATTCGGCAGCGCGTTTATCGATGATTATACGGAGCTGAAGTCGGTGATGGTGCGCTATTAATCGCCGTTCAGCGACATAGCGCTGTCATGTGTCGCTTTGCGCCAGATAGGCAACACATTGTGTGCCTTCTGGCCCGCAACCCGGGCGGTGCACGGCATCGCTTCCGGGACGCTTTTCCCGTCACGGATCCTTTCTTCCCCTCCTAATCCGCCATTGCCGTAAAAAAAATCAGCAGATTATCTTTTTTGCCCGCCAGGACTTGTTTGACATTAGATAATGAGTATAGTTCTCATTCTCTTTTTCATTCGTAATTTTGGCAAGGTTCGAGCTGCGCCAGTGAGTCGTTCACTAAGAGTCGCGAAGGCGTAGGGTGACGTAAAGACAGCAGGCTGGAAACACACAATATCGGCCGCTGCGCGTCCATCGGGTCATTGATTTTTTATAGGGTTGATCCAATGAAATACACACTTCCGGCGTTGACGCTGGCCATCAGCGCGGCGTTAAGCGGCTGCGCGACGCCTCATTCCTCTGCCGTTTCCCAACCGGTTGTCGACTCGCCAGTCCCTAACGTGGCGCAACCGCTGCAGCGCCAGCTAGCGGAAGGGCTGTACGAGATGGCGTTAAGCCCGCAGGGTGATGCGCTGTACGTCGCCAGCGCTGAAGGCTTTAAAAATGTACAGGGCGGGGCGGTTTACACACTGGATCCGCACACCCTCAATACCATCGGCCTGACGCATACCGATCTGAAAAACTTCGCTTTACAGCTCTCTGCGGAGGGTAAAACGCTGTATGTCAGCAATTCGCTGGACGGCGGCATCAGCGCTATCGACACCGCCACCGGCAAGGTAAAAAACCGCCTGCTGTTCAGCGAGCGCAATGAAAAAGGTCGCCCTTATGGGGCCCGTCAGCTGCTGTTGCTGAATAATACTCTCTACGTTGGCGCGGTCGCCGACCCGGCGCAAATCTGGGTGGTTGACGCCACTACCCTGAAGCTGAAAACGCGGATTAAAAATACCGGTAAATGGATGACCGGCCTGCACTACTCCGCGCAAACCGGTCGCGTGTACGCCGCTAACGGCAGCGGTGAAATTCTGGTGATCAACCCGCGTAACCAACGCATTGAACAGCGCTGGAAGCCGCTGGGCGACAAGCCGGCGCTGCTGCTTAATATGGCCGAAGATAGCGACACCGGCCGTCTGTTCGTGACCGACAACTCGAAAGCGAAAACCACTCTGGTGCTGGATATCCACAGCGGCAAGCTGCTTAAACAGCTCGACGTCGGCGATTCGCTGGCGGTGCAGTTCAATAAGAAACGCCACGAAATTTATATTTCACAGCGTGAATCCGGCAAGGTCATCAGCCTTGACGCCAGCCGCTACACGCTGAAGAAAAGCTGGGCGCTGCCGGCCAATCCCAACAGCTTGCTGCTTTCCGCCGATGGTCAGACGCTGTTTGTCACCGTCAAACAGCCCTTCAATAAAGACCACTCCACTAAAGGCCCGGACAGCGTCGTACGTATCGACCTGAACGCGCAATAAAAATAACGGGTCCGGCGACGGGCCCTTTGATTCATTTATCCTCATCCATGGGGCAAATTATGCACACCACGCACTATTCATCCTTCCCGCTGCGTAAAACGCTGCTGGCCTTAGCCATCGGCGCCGCCAGTCAAACGGCGATGGCCGCGGACGCTGCCGCCGCGAAGCAGCCTGGCGAAGAGACCCTCATCGTCGAGGCTAACGAAACCAGCGATTTTAAATCCGGCGGCGACCTGGTGGTTCCGGCATTCCTCGATGGCCAGATCGCCCACGGCGGCCGTCTGGGGATGCTTGGCGAACAAAAAGCGATGGACGTCCCGTTTAACGTCATCGGCTATACCTCGAAGATGATTCAGGATCAGCAGGCGAAAACTATCGCCGATGTCGTCAGTAACGACGCTGGCGTGCAGGCCGTACAGGGCTACGGCAACTTCGCCGAGACCTATCGAATCCGCGGGTTTAAGCTCGATGGCGATGACATGACGATGGGCGGCCTGGCGGGCGTGGTGCCGCGTCAGGTGATGGACACCCAGATGCTGGAGCGCGTTGAAATTTTCAAAGGGGCTAACAGCCTGCTTAACGGCGCGGCCAGCAGCGGCGTCGGCGGGATGATTAACCTCGAGCCGAAGCGGGCGGAAGATCTGCCGACCGCACGCGTTGGCGTCGACTATACCTCTGATTCTCAGGTGGGCGGCACCCTCGACCTGGGGCGCCGTTTCGGCGACAACAACCAGTTCGGCGCCCGGGTCAACCTGGTGCACCGCGAGGGTGAAGGCGCTATCGATAATGATAAACGCCGTACCACGCTGGCTTCGCTGGGGCTTGATTACCGCGGCGACCGTTTCCGCTCCTCGCTCGATTTCGGCTATCAGAAGAAAACGTTCCACGGCGGTACGATGGGCGTCAATATCAGCGGCGTGGATTTCGTTCCGGCGCTGCCGGACAACAGCAAAAACTACAGCCAGAAGTGGGGCTATAGCGATATTGAAAGCGAGTTCGGCATGGCGAAGGCAGAATATGACCTGACCGATAGCTGGACGGTATACAGCGCCCTCGGCGGCCAGCATTCGCATGAAATTGGTACCTACAGCGCGCCGAAGCTTCTGAATAAAACGGCGATGCGACGGTGGGCCGCCTGGATACTAACCGCATTATCGACGCGATCAGCGGCATGGGCGGGGTACGCGGCGATTTCAATACCGGCGCGATTTCGCATAAGGTGAACCTCGGCTATGCGGCGCAGGTGCATACCGATGCGACCGCCTGGCGGATGTCGGCGAAGAATCCGACCACCAATATCTATGACAACCGTGATGTGGCGATGCCGGATAACGCCTATTTTGGCGGCAACTACCACGATCCGCTGGTCACCTCGCGCAGCCGTACGCAGGGCTGGCTGCTGAGTGATACCCTCGGCTTCTTTAACGATAAAGTGCTGTTTACCGCCGCCGCTCGTCATCAGAAAGTGGTTGTGCGCAACTACAGCAACGCCACCGGGCTGGAAGATACCTCTTCGCGTTATACCCAAAGCCGCTGGATGCCGACGTTTGGCCTGGTGTACAAGCCGTGGGAGCAGCTGTCGCTGTATGCTAACCATACCGAAGCGCTGCAGCCGGGCTCTGTGGCGCCGACGACGGCGGCCAATGCCGGGCAGAGTACCGGGATCGCGCACTCGAAGCAGGACGAAGTGGGCGTCAAGATCGACTACGGTACGATCGGAGGATCGCTGGCGCTGTTTGAAATCAAAAAACCGAACGCCATTTCCGATACCGCTGGCAATTACGGCCTCGACGGCGAGCAGCGTAACCGCGGCGTAGAGATGAACGTCTTTGGCGAGCCGATGCTGGGACTGCGTCTTAACGCCAGTACCGTCTGGCTGGATGCCAAACAGACTAAAACCGCTGAAGGCGCCACCGACGGTAAAGATGCCATCGGGGTGGCTAACTTCTACGCGGTGCTCGGCGCCGAGTATGATATCAAGCCGGTGGAAGGCCTGACCGCGACCGCGCGCGTCAATCATAGCGGCTCGCAGTATGCCGATGCGGCCAATACCAAGAAGCTGGATAGCTACACCACCCTGGATTTAGGCCTGCGCTATCGTATGCGTCTGAACGCCGACCAGAACGAAATGATCTGGCGCGTCGGGGTGACCAACGTGACCAACGAGAAGTACTGGTCTGGCATTGACGATACCGGTACCTATCTGTTCGAAGGCGATCCGCGTACCGTCCGCGTCTCAATGAGCTACGACTTCTGACGCTAAAAAAGCGGGGCGGGCGGCTGACGCTCGCCCCACGCAACTTGCGACAATCCCCCCTAAGTGATAAAAGGTGCCCCTTCACAAAAACACACAGGGGAACGACGTGAAAGACGCGTCAACGTCGTCGGAGACCGTCACGGAAAGTGGCCCGACGCTTCATCGCGGTTTACAGAACCGACATATTCAACTTATCGCCCTTGGCGGCGCGATTGGCACCGGCCTGTTTCTCGGCATTGGTCCCGCGATTCAAATGGCCGGCCCGGCGGTCTTACTGGGCTACGCCGTGGCCGGGATTGTCGCTTTTCTGATCATGCGCCAGCTGGGCGAAATGGTGGTGGAAGAGCCAGTATCCGGTTCCTTTGCCCACTTTGCCTATAAGTACTGGGGGCCGTTCGCCGGCTTTCTCTCCGGCTGGAACTACTGGGTGATGTTCGTGCTGGTAGGGATGGCGGAGCTGACCGCCGCCGGGATCTATATGCAGTACTGGCTTCCCGACGTGCCCACCTGGGTTTGGGCGGCGGCTTTCTTCATCATTATTAACGCCGTCAACCTGGTCAACGTACGCTTGTATGGCGAAGCGGAGTTCTGGTTCGCGCTGATCAAGGTGCTGGCGATTATCGGCATGATTGCCTTCGGCCTGTGGATGCTGTTCGGCGGCCACGGCGGCAGCAAAGCCGGGTTCGACAATCTGTGGAAACACGGCGGCTTCCTCGCCACCGGCTGGCACGGACTTATTCTGTCGCTGGCGGTGATCATGTTCTCCTTCGGCGGGCTGGAGCTTATCGGCATCACCGCCGCCGAAGCGCAAAACCCGGAAAAGAGCATTCCCAAAGCGGTCAATCAGGTGGTCTATCGTATCCTGCTGTTCTATATCGGTTCGCTGGTGGTGCTGCTGGCGCTCTACCCGTGGGTGGAGATCAAATCCGACAGCAGCCCGTTTGTGATGATTTTCCATAATCTGGACAGCAACCTGGTGGCCTCCGCGCTGAACTTCGTCATTCTGGTGGCCTCGCTGTCGGTGTATAACAGCGGTGTGTACTCCAACAGCCGGATGCTGTTCGGCCTGTCGGTGCAGGGTAATGCGCCGAAATTTCTCGCCCGCGTCAGCAAGCGCGGCGTGCCGGTGAACTCCCTGCTGCTCTCCGGGATTATCACTTCGCTGGTGGTGGTGCTGAACTACCTGCTGCCGCATGAAGCGCTGGGGCTGCTGATGGCCCTGGTGGTGGCGACGTTGCTGCTGAACTGGATCATGATCTGTATGGCGCACCTGAAGTTCCGCGCCGCCCAGCGCCGCAAAGGGCGCGAATCGAAGTTCAAAGCGCTGCTGGCGCCCGCCAGCAACTACTTCTGCATTGCTTTCCTTGGGCTGATCCTGGCGCTGATGTGCACTATCGACGGCATGCGTCTGTCGGCGATCCTGCTGCCGGTGTGGATCCTGTTCCTGTTTATCGCCTTCAAACTGCTGCGCCGCCCGGCGTAAGCGAGATGCCCCGCCGTCCGGCGGGGCTGCCTGCCTTTTTATTGTGATCCTCTTCGCAGGCGGCGCATTTGCCTGGCGATCTTCTTTTTGTAATCGATTACTTTTGTTTTGAGCGGTTTTGTAATCGATTACTTTTCTGAGGGCGAGCAACATGGTCACAACAACAGAAGGTCGGGAAAGTGTCCGCGTGAGCCACCGTTTTCTGGTGCCGCGGCTGTCGTTAATGATGTTTATGCAGTTTTTTATCTGGGGCAGCTGGTCGGTGACCCTGGGGCTGGTGATGACCCGCTATGAGATGTCATTGCTGATCGGCGATGCGTTCTCCGCCGGGCCGATCGCCTCCATCTTGTCTCCCTTTGTGCTGGGGATGCTGGTGGATCGCTTTTTCGCCTCGCAGAAGGTGATGGCGGTGATGCACCTGGCCGGGGCGGCGATCCTGTGGTTTGTCCCGCAGGCGCTGGTGGCGCAGAACGGCGCCCTGCTGATTGGCCTGCTGTTCGGCTATACGCTGTGCTATATGCCGACCCTGGCGCTGACCAACAATATCGCCTTCCACAGCCTGGCCAATGTCGATAAAACCTTCCCGGTGGTCCGCGTGTTCGGCACCATCGGCTGGATTATCGCCGGGATCTGCATCGGGGTGACCGGTATCTCTGATACCACCGGCATCTTCACGCTGGCGGCGCTCTGTTCGGTCGCGCTGGCGCTCTACAGCCTGACGCTGCCGCACACCCCGGCGCCGGCCAAAGGCATGCCGGTTCAGTTTCGCGACCTGCTGTGCGCGGACGCCTTCGCGCTGCTGAAAACCCGCCATTTCCTGATTTTCTCCCTCTGCGCCACCTTAATTTCCGTGCCGTTAGGCACCTATTACGCCTATACCGCGTCGTATCTGGCGGATGCCGGCGTCAAAGATGTCAGCACCGCGATGTCCTTCGGTCAGATGTCAGAGATCGTCTTTATGCTGGTGATCCCGTTGCTGTTCCGTCGCCTCGGGGTGAAATACATGCTGCTCATCGGCATGGCGGCGTGGTTCGTCCGCTACGCCTTTTTCGCTCTCGGAGTCAGCGAGGAGGGGCGCTTCCTGCTCTATCTGGGCATTTTGCTGCACGGCGTGTGCTATGACTTTTTCTTTGTCGTTGGCTTTATCTACACCGACCGCGTGGCGGGCGAGAAGGTAAAAGGCCAGGCGCAGAGCATGATTGTGATGTTCACCTACGGGATCGGCATGCTGCTGGGCTCGCAGATCTCCGGCGCGCTGTATAACCATCTGGTGGCCGGCCAGAGCGTGCCTCAGGCCTGGGTGACCTTCTGGTGGATCCCGGCGGTGGCCGCCGCGGTTATCGCGCTGATTTTCCTTTTCTCTTTCCAGTACAACGAGAAAGAGCCGCACTAATTTTTCAGGAGGGGGTATGAAAACGATTAAGGGACCGGGCATTTTTCTGGCGCAGTTTATCGGGCCGCAGGCGCCGTTCAACACCCTGGCGGGGATAGCGCAGTGGGCCGCCGGCCTGGGGTACAAGGCATTGCAGATCCCCTGCAACCACCCGGCGATTTTTGATGTCGAGCGGGCGGCGGCGAGCCAGACCTACTGCGACGAGGTCAGCGGCATCCTGGCGGAGCATGGGCTGGTGATCAGCGAGCTGTCCACTCACCTTGAAGGACAGCTGGTGGCGGTGCATCCGGCGTATGACGCGGCGTTTGACGCCTTTGCCCCGGCGGCGCTGCATGGCGATCCGCAGGCGCGCCAGCGCTGGGCGGTGGAGAAAGTGCGCCAGGCGGCGGTAGCCTCCGGCCGCCTGGGGCTGCAGGCGCACGCGACCTTTTCCGGGGCGCTGGCATGGCCCTTTTTTTATCCGTGGCCGCCGCATAATCAGCCGCTTCTGGATGAGGCCTTTGCCGAGCTGGCCCGGCGCTGGCGGCCGCTGCTGGACCTCTTCGACGAGCAGGGGGTCGATGTCTGCTATGAGATCCACCCCGGCGAAGACCTGCACGATGGCGTGACCTTTGAGCGTTTTCTTGCGCTGGTGGATAACCATCCGCGCTGCAATATGCTCTATGACCCGAGCCACCTGCATCTGCAGCAGATGGACTACTTGGCCTATATCGATATCTATCATGCGCGTATTAAAGCGTTTCACGTCAAGGACGCCGAATTTCGCCGCAACGGGCGCAATGGCGTCTACGGTGGATACCAGCCCTGGCAGCAGCGGGCCGGGCGTTTCCGCTCTCCCGGCGACGGGCAGATCGACTTCAAAGGGGTGTTCAGTAAGCTGACCGAATATGATTTTGCCGGCTGGGCGGTGCTGGAGTGGGAGTGCTGCCTGAAGGATAGTGAGACCGGCGCGCGCGAGGGCAGCGAGTTTATCCGCCGCCATATCATTCCCGTTGCCGGACGGGCCTTCGATGACTTTGCCGCCGGCGGGAGGGAATAACATGATTCAGGTCGCGATTATAGGGGCAGGGTTTATTGGCCCGGCGCATCTGGAGGCGCTGCGGCGGCTGGGAGATGTCGAGGTGGTGGCGCTGTGCGACAGCCGCCTTGAGGCGGCGCAGCGCAAGGCGCGAGCGCTGAACATTGCCCATGCCTACGACAGCGTGGAGGCGCTGCTGGCCCATCCGGGGCTGCAGGTGGTGCATAACTGTACGCCCAACCATCTACATGCCCAGATTAATCGGCAGATCCTCGCCGCCGGGCTGCACGTCTTCTCGGAAAAGCCGCTGTGTATGACGGCGGAGGAGGCGCGGGAACTGGTGGCGCTTGCCGCCCGGGCCGGCGTGGTGCATGGCGTCAGCTTCGTCTATCGCCAGTTCGCTATGGTCCAGCAGGCGGCGGCGATGATCCGCCATGGCGAGGTCGGCAGAATCTTCGCGGCCCACGGCAGCTATCTGCAGGACTGGATGCTGCTGGAGACCGACTACAACTGGCGGGTCGATTCGGCGCAGGGCGGCGCGTCGCGGACGGTGGCCGACATCGGCTCCCACTGGTGCGATACCGTGCAGTTTATGACCGGTCGGCGGATTGTCGAGGTGATGGCGGATCTGTCTATCGTCTGGCCAACGCGTAAAGCGCCGGTCAATGGCAAAGCGACCTTCAGCGCCGTTCACGAGGCGCAGGCATATGAAACGCGGCCTGTCGATACCGAGGACTTTGGCTCGGTGCTGTTGCGTTTTGACGATGGCAGCAAAGGCAGCTTTATGGTCTCTCAGGTGAGCGCCGGGCGGAAAAACCGTCTGGCGGTGGAGATTAACGGCAGCCTCTGTTCTCTGGCCTGGGATCAGGAAGTGCCCCAGCGGCTGTGGATCGGCCACCGCGAGCAGCCGGATCGCCTGCTCAGCGATGACCCGAGCCTGCTGCGGCCGGAAATCGCTGACAGCGCCCATTACCCCGGCGGCCATATTGAGGGCTGGCCGGACGCCTTTAAGAATATGATGGGGCATTTTTATCAGGCGGTGCGCGCCGGGAAGATGCCGGCGGCCGGGGCCCGGCGCTTCGCCGCTTTCGACGACGGCGCCGATGTGATGTACATCATCGAGGCGATCGTCAAAAGCCATCAGCAGCAGCGCTGGGTCAGCGTCGAACGCTGAGCGCAGGTGGGGCGCAGGATTATTTCACCCCAAGATAGCCGTCGAGATAGGCACCGGAGAGCTCGTTGCCGAACAGGACGGCATCTTTATTTTCCATCGCATTATCCCATTTGTCGCTGGCATTGCCGGTGAAAGCGTGCTCGGTGCGGGTGCCCTGCGCCGCCTGCTGTTTGATGGCTTCCGCGGTGCGGCGGGCATCGCTTTCGCTCATGCCAGCGGCTTTATCCTGCTGTCCGCGGGCATACATCGCCGTAAAGGTCGGCAGGTTTAAACGGTAATTTTCCTGGCGGTTGACGGTGAAGTTGCCGCCGACAAAATCGGAGCGGTGGGCGACGAAGGCGTAGGCATGGCGTTCCGGTGACGATTTTGACGAGGTGCAGCCGGTGATCGTTGCCAGGGCACAGCTGAGGGCGAGAACCGCGGTGGTGAGCCTCATGGGGATATCATCCTTAATCATAAAAGAAAAAATGGGGCGCAGGCGGTCTGTTGCGCCTCCTGCGCTAATGAGAATATGAAACGGCAAAAGGATGCGCGTTAACGGGGCGGGAGAGAAGCCCTGATTATTAATAGTTTCCCGGGACACCGTCTCGCTGAGCTACGCTTTCGCGCCAGGCTGGCAGGCCAATCAGAGGTCATTTATGATAGCCTGCAGGATCCACCTCTATCGCAGGAAGTGCAGGGTTTATGTCTATTCAGAAAATTGCTCGTCTGGCCGGCGTCTCGGTGGCCACGGTGTCGCGGGTGCTGAACAACAGCGATACGGTAAAAGCCAAAAACCGTGAGCGCGTACTGCAGGCGATCAAAGAGAGCAACTATCAGCCGAACCTGCTGGCGCGTCAGCTGCGAACCGCCCGCAGCAATATGATCCTGGTGATGGTCTCCAATATCGCTAACCCCTTTTGCGCCGAGGTGGTGAAGGGGATAGAAGAAGAGGCGGAGAAGAATGGCTATCGCATTCTGCTGTGTAACTCCGGGTCGGATCTGGCCCGCTCGACCTCGGGCCTGCAGCTACTCTCCGGCAAAATGGTCGACGGCATTATTACCATGAACGCGCTCTCCAGCCTGCCGGAACTGACCACCATGATTGGCGACGCGCCCTGGGTGCAGTGCGCGGAGTATGCCGACACCGGCAGCATCTCCTGCGTCGGGATTAACGACGTTGAGGCGGCTCAGGGGGCGGTATCCCGGTTGGCCGATAGCGGCCGCCGCCGCATCGCGCTCATTAATCACGACCTTAGCTATCGCTATGCCCGCCTGCGCGAGCGCGGCTATAAAAGCGTGCTGCACGTGCACGGTCTGGCGTATCAGCAGGTGACCTACGCGCAGGATCTTAGCGCGGCGGCCGGTAAACGGGCGATGGAGCAACTGCTGTCGCAAGACGAGAAGCCCGATGCGGTGTTTGCCGTTTCGGACTCCCTCGCCGCCGGGGCGCTGCGGGCTATCGCCCAGGCCGGACTGCGGGTGCCGGGGGATATCGCGGTGATCGGCTTCGATGGCACCGAGCTGGCGGAAGTGGTCTCCCCGCAGCTGACCACCGTCGAACAGCCCTCCCGGGCGATCGGCCGTACGGCGGTGTCTCTACTGATGAAACGCATCGACGATCCCGACGCTGCCGTCGAACGGGTGATGATGGACTGGCGCGTGATAGACCGCGCCAGCGTCTGAGGATCAGCGGGAGAAGGCGCCGGTCAGCGCGCGAATATCGTTGCCGGTGGGCGTTTGATGAATGCGTAAGCCAAACTCATCCACCACGGCGAAGACATGGTCGAAAATATCCGCCTGGATCCCCTCATATTCCGCCCATACCACGGTGTTGGTGAAGCAGTAGATCTCGATCGGCAAGCCGTTGGCATCCGGCGCCAGCTGGCGCACCATCAGGGTCATATCCTGGCGGATGCGTGGATGATGGCGTAAATACTCCTGCAGATAGGCGCGGAAGGTGCCGACATTGGTCATTCGCCGCTCATTGAGAACCGACTGTTCCCCGGCGTACTGCTGGTTCCAGGCGCTAATCTCCTCGTGGCGCGAATCCATATAGGGTTTGAGTAATTTCGCCCGGATCAGGCGCTGCTTCTCCTGTTCGTCAAGAAAATGAATGCTGGTGGTGTCGATGTTAAGGCTGCGTTTGATGCGGCGGCCGCCGGAGGCCGACATGCCGCTCCAGTTTTTAAACGAGTCGGAGACCAGCGACCAGGTCGGAATGGTGGTGATGGTATTGTCCCAGTTGCGCACCTTGACCGTGGTGAGGCCGATATCGATCACCGCGCCGTCGGCGCCGTACTTTGGCATCTCCAGCCAGTCGCCAAGCTTGAGCATATCGTTGGCCGAGAGCTGAATACCGGCCACCAGACCGAGGATCGGATCTTTAAACACCAGCATCAGCACCGCGGCCATCGCGCCGAGCCCGCTAATCAGGATCGCTGGCGATTGGCCTATCAGTAGCGAAATAATCAGAATGCCGATAATAATCGCCGTCACCAGCTTAATTCCCTGGAATATGCCCTTCAGCGGCAGCTGTGAGGCGGCGGGAAATTTCTGCGCCAGCTTTAAAATGACATCCAGCAGCGAGAAGAAGGACAGCATGGCATATATCATCACCCATAGCTGAGCCACGGTGGTTAATATTTCCGCGGCCTCGCTGCCTTTTTGCAGCCACAGCACCGCCTGCACATTGACGATGATCCCCTGCAGGGTAAAGGCCAGTCGGTGAAAGAGTTTATTCTGCGTGATGATTTGCAGCCACAGATGGCTGCTGGCCAGCGCCCGTTTTTCAAATGCGCGCAGGACCACTTTGTGCAATATCAGATGCACGACCACGGCGGTGAACAAGATAATGCCGAAGATAATCATCAGCGAGCGGGTGGGGGTTATTTCGATTCCTAAGGCGGCAATTTGCGATATTAATTCCTGCATAACGTCTCCTGAATATCCAGCGGGTATGATGACCGCTGGATAGCTATTATGCAAATTACCGCCGCCGGTATTACGAGGCCACCGTCGCCGGCTGTCGGTTGAGGTGATGGCGCAGCCACAGCGCTATCGCCCCCAGCAACAGCATCATGGCCACCTCGACCAGCAGAATATCAATCAGCGCCTGCGGATAGTTGCCGCCGCCGCGACGGGCCAGCGCCAGGAACAGCGAACCAAGGATAGCCGGTCCGAGACCGAGGGTCGCCTGCTGCAGGGTGCTGAGGATTGCGCTCCCGGCCCCGGCGTCGCTGGCGCTGATATCGCGCATACCAATCCGATAAAAGCTGTTGACGATCAGCGCCTGGCCATAGCCGATCAGCGCCGTGGCGGGGACCAGCGTCAGGGCGCTGGTGGCGACGCCGAAGCGGGAGAAGGTGGCGCACAGCAGCAAGAGTCCGGCGATCTGTACCGCCAGACCGGTCAGCAGGATCCGCCCCATGCTGTAGCGGGCGATAAGCCGCGGGGCATACAGCGCCGAAATAAAATAGGCCACGCCGAGGGCGATAAAGCTATTGCCGGACTGCCACGGCGCCATCCCCAGTCCCTCCTGCATGGTCAGCGCCATGCAGAACATAAAGCCGGACCAGGCGCTGAAAAACAGCAGGGCGATGGCCATCCCGAAGCGGATGCTGGTCAACTGCAGCAGACGCGGCGGCAGCAGGGGATGGTCGCCACGCTGCTGCTGGCGCAGGGCGCTCTGACGCATGGCGAACAGCAGCGGCAGGACCGCCACCAGCATCAGCTGCAGCCACAGCGGCCAGTGCAGCTCCGGACCGAGGGCCATCGGGAACAGCAGGCAGCAGAGGATCAGCGCGAGGTACAGCGTACCCTGCCAGTCAATCCGCGACGGCGTCTCGCGACGGGTTTCCGGCACATAGCGGCGGCTCAGAGCCAGCACCAGCAGGCAGATCGGCACATTGATAAAAAAGGCGTTGCGCCAGCCCAGCCCGGCGATGTCCGCCGACACCAGCCAGCCGCCGCCCATCTGACCGACGATAAAGGCAATCCCGCCGATCCCGCCATACAGGCTGATGGCCCGGGCGTGGGCGGGGCCTTTGAGGGTGACGTGCAGGGTCGCGAGGATCTGCGGCACAATCAGCGCCGCCCCGGCGCCCTGCAGGGTGCGGGCCGCCAGCAGGGCGCCGATGCTGTTCGCCATCCCGCACAGCAGGGAAGCGATGCCAAAGAGGGCGACGCCCCACATAAACAGGCGCCGGCGGCCATAGTTATCGCCAAGCTTACTGCCCATCGCCAGGCAGACGGCAAAGGCGACGCCGTACAGCGCGACGATAAGCTCCAGCTGCGTGGCGCTGGCCGCCAGGGTGTGGGTGATGGCGTCCAGCGCCACATTGGTGATCGAGGTATCAATAAGCGGCAGCATCTGGCCGCTCAGCAGCAGCAACAGACCGGCGCGGCCGGGTGAAACAGCAGACGTATTCATGGGATTCTCCATTGCGTCATTCAGCAGACCGACGTAGCATTACCGATAAATTAAACGGGTACCAGTTCCTGTCTATACTGGTATTGGCACTACTATGCTGGAGGGGTGATGACCACGATGCCGCAACGGGAGTCGACGATCGCCGTGCCGGACGATCGACGCAAACAGCTGGGGGCCTTTCTGCGCGCCCGCCGTGAAAGCCTCGATCCGCAGCGCCTGGGGTTGCCCCGGGTGGGCCGCCGGCGCACGCCGGGTCTGCGCCGGGAAGAGGTGGCGATGCTCGCCGACGTCGGCGTTACCTGGTACACCTGGCTGGAGCAGGGGCGGGAGGTGAATCCGTCGGAGGCGGTGCTGGTGGGGGTGGCGAATGCCCTGCAGTGCAGTCCGCTGGAGACCCGGCATCTGTTCGTGCTCGCCGGGCTGACCCCGCCGGAAGCCACCCAGGTGACGGTGTGCGAAGGCATCAGCCCAGGGACCCGCCGGATGCTGGACAGCCTGATGCCGCAGCCGGCCAGCATTCAGAAACCGAACTTTGATATTGTGGCGTGGAACGACAGCTTCTGCCGCCTGATGGGCATCGATTTCGCCACCCTCCCGGAAGAAGATCGCAACTGCATTTATCTCTATCTGACCCATGAGACCTGGCGCAGCCGGATCGAAAATCGCGATGTGCTGCCGACCTTCGTCTCCTATTTCCGCGCCGCGATGGCCGAGCACCGCGGCGATCCGGCGTGGGAAAACAAACTGGCGCGCTTTTTCGCCGCCTCGTCGGAGTTTGAAGCGCTGTGGCATCAGCGCTACGAGGTGCGCGGCGTGGAAAACCAGATTAAACATTTTAACCACCCGCAGCTCGGGCGATTCAGCCTGCAGCAGATGTACTGGTATTCGGCGCCGCGCAACGGCTCGCGCCTGCTGGTCTACCTGCCGATGGACGAGGCGGGTGAGCAGGCGTTGGCGTGGCTGGACCAACATTAATCACAGGGAATCAGATGGCTGGCAATGTGCCATCTTCGGGTATTGCCCGGCCGGCGCTGCTGGACGGTTCCCTTTCCCTCCGGGAGTAGGGGAGGGAAAGCACTGTCGGGAAGTCCTGTATGTGATCTACGACTTCAGCACACATTGCGCTCCCGATACGCCTTCTGCGTTATGTCACTCATGGCGCAGGGAGCGCACAGGGGGCGCCAGTCGCCGCCGCCCCCTGTACCCCCGGGCTCNNAAGGCGCCAGCCGCCACCCGGCAATAAAGCGGCTCCGTGCCTGATATCATGCTCGGCGGCGCTGCGCTTACGTGGGCTTACGGTAAGGAGTAACAATCTGATATATAAATGGTTAAGTAGGCCGGGGAGGGCGACAGCCGCTGCCCGGCAGAAAGGCGAGCATATTAGCGAAAACAGGTTTGTCATCAGTCTCAAGGAATGCCTATGAACGTAACCCGAAAAGAGCAGCGCATTATTCAGCGCGCGCTGAATGCCTGGCAGGCCAGCGGGGAGTTAACCCCCTCGGACAGCCAGCGGCTGGCGCAAACGATGCGCGTCTCCCCCTTCGACTGGCGGCGCCTGAGCCGCTATGCCTTCTGGACCGCGCTGGCCTGCGTGCTGATTTCCCTGGGCAGTCTGTTCGCCGACAGCGAGCTGGTGGCGTGGCTGCTGAGCCTGTTCAGCCACTCGGCGCTGATGCGGATCCTGCTGCCTGCGCTGCTGGCAGTCGTCTGCTACGGCTGGGGTTTTCGTCGCCAGCGGCGGGAGACGCAGTGGCACTACAGCACCGAGGCGATTTTGTTTCTGGGCGTCGTCTTTACCGCCGTGGCGCTATGGCAGCTTGGCGAACGGCTGGATAACGGCAGCGGCCATATCGCACCGCTGTTTCTGGCCGGATGCGTGATTTACGGCGCCATCGGCTATATTGCCCGCTCCGGGCTGGTGTGGCTCTTTTTTCTGCTGGCGCTGGGCAACTGGTTCGGCGCGGAAACCGGCTACGTCTCAGGGTGGGGCGCCTACTGGCTGGGCATGAACTACCCGATTCGCTTCGTCCTGTTCGGCGGCGCGCTGCTGGCGCTCTGCTACGGCGCGCAATCCCTGCTTCGCCAGCGGCAGCTGTTTACCGTCAGCAAGGCGATGGGCCTCACGTACCTGTTTATTGCGCTGTGGATCATGTCGATTTTCGGCAATTACGACGCAGACAGCTGGTACCAGGTGAGCCAGGCGCGACTCCTGCCGTGGGGGCTGCTGTTTGCCGTAGCGGCCGGCGTCTGCATTTTTATCAGCCTGAAAACCGATGACGGAATGCTGCGCGGCTTCGGACTAACCTTCCTGGCGATCAATCTCTATACCCGTTTCTTTGAGTTTTTCTGGAACGGGATGCACAAAGTGCTGTTTTTCCTGATCCTTGCCGTCTCGCTGGCGGTGATTGGCCGCTATGCCGAGCGCATCTGGCATGCGGGAAACGTTAAGCCATGAAAAATTAAGCGTTTTTAAAGAAGTGTGGCTGGCGGCAGCGACGTCCTGCGCGAATTGTCGTATAAGCGAATTTTACGCTTTTGACAGGGGAGCGAGATGAATAAGGAGTCGATTTTTCGCCAACTAGAACAACGGATCGCCGGGCGAGCGCTGACGGCGGAAGCGCTGGGCGAGTTTAACGCTATGGCCATCGCCGATAGCTTGAAGCAAAAACGCAGCATCATCAGCCATCATCTGAATAATCTCCATCGCAAGCAGCGGGTGGTCAAAGTGAACGGTCGCCCGGTGCTGTTTTTACCCGTTACCGTTCTGCGCGATCATCACCGCCTGGCGGTTCGGCACGGCGAATACGCCTCCATTCAGGCGCTGTGCGCGGATCGTCAGGATAGTCTGGCGCAGCTGATTGGCGCGCAGGGCAGCCTGCAGGAAGCATTGCGCCAGTGCAAGGCTGCCATCAGCTACCCTGGCGCAGGTCTGCCGCTGCTGCTGCGGGGCCCTACTGGCACCGGGAAAAGTTTTCTAGCTCGCCAGCTCTGGCACTACGCAATAGATGAAGGTATTTTACCTGCCGATGCGCCTTTTACCGTATTTAACTGCGCCGAGTACGCGAATAATCCAGAACTACTGACCTCGAAGTTATTTGGTCATGCGAAGGGGGCCTTTACCGGCGCCGATAAGGCCGTTCCTGGTCTTATCGAGACCAGCAACGGCGGGGTGTTGTTTATCGATGAGGTTCATCGGCTGCCGCCCGAAGGCCAGGAAAAGTTGTTTCATTTTATGGATAACGGTAGCTGGCGCCGGCTGGGGGAGAGCGCCGACGAGCGCAGCGCCACGGTGCGGCTAATTTTTGCTTCAACCGAGGATCTGGAAAAACACTTCCTGGCGACCTTTATTCGCCGTATTCCGGTGATTGTAAAAATTCTGCCGATCGCTGAACGCGGCCAATTCGAGCGGCTGGCGTTTATCCACCACTTTTTCCGCCGTGAAGCCCAGCGTTTGAACCACGATCTGGCGCTGGATGGCGAAATCGTCAGCCAGCTAATGCGTGAAACGCTTGAAGGAAATGTCGGTGGGCTGGAAAATTTGATTCGCAATATTTGCGCCAGCGCCTGGACATTTGGCGAACGTGATAGCGGTCTTTTACATATAAAAGCGGGTTTGCTGCCCGACCGATTACTGGCGGATGCGCCTTTTACCCTTCAGCAAAATAGCGAGCGGGTTATGATTTACCGCGATGGCGACGCGCAGCCTCTTTTTTCTGGTCGTCACCATGAATACCAACGGCTAACGGAAAATATTTGTAGCCTGTGCGAGGAGTTGGCTCAGGATAATATTAGCGTGCGGACCTTTGAAAAGCTTATTTATCAGAACGTGACGCTCTATCTTGATGCGCTGATGAATCAGGAGAGTACGGTCTCTCTGCAGGACAAACGGCTGCGCTTTATTGAAGATGTGGGCAAAGCAATCGCTGTCAATTATGACCTTCAGCTAAATGTCGAATTCGCTTATCTTACCGGCCGCTACCTCACCAGCCTCCCTCTGGCGCCGCGCAGCGTTGCTGAGCCCGTGCGTCTGGTGATGCAGCGCTGGCTGGACTCCTCGGCGGGGCTGGCGCAACGCATCGCGGAGAAACTACTGGATGTCGTCAATAATAAATACGATCTGCTCATCGATACGCTTGACCGTCTGGCGATTACCGCCATTGTCAGTAATGCTATCGATGCGACCAGCGGCGGAAAAGTGAAAGCGCTGATAATCGCCCACGGTTATTCGACCGCCAGCAGCATTGCCGGCGTTGCCAACCGCCTGATTGGCGAGAAGATCTACCAGGCCATGGATATGCCGATGGAGGTGGCGTTTAACGATGTCAGTCGCGCCGTGGTTGATTATCTCCAGCATACGGACACGCGTGCGGGTGTGATGGTGCTTATTGATATGGGCTACACCAAGGAGATTGCCGATGCGCTTTTGTCGGTGATTAACGGCCCGCTGGTAGTGGTGGATAACGTAACGACCCGCATGGCGCTGAACGTTGCCAGCGAGATCGCGTTGGGAAAAAACATCGAACAAATCGCCGAAGAGATCGTGCCGCTTAATCAGTCGCGTTGGGATGTGTTCTGGCCCGCAGAAAAAAAAGAGCGTGTGCTGCTGGTGACCTGTATTACAGGTATCGGTATCGCATTTAAATTTAAAAATCTAATGGAGAAGAGCCTGCTCAACGATTTTGATATTAACATCATCGCCTGCGAGTATACGCGCTTAAAAAACAGTCGTACGGCGGTATCGTTGCTCCACCAGTATGAAGTTATTGCGGTCGTGGGTACCCACGACCCGCAGCTGGCCGGAGTGCCCTGGGTTGGCATTGAGGAACTACTTGGCGAGCAGGGGCATCGACATCTGAGTCAGCTCTTAAGCGGCTATCTTAATGAAAAGCAAATTGCGCTGATTAATAAAAATATGGTTCGTGAGTTTTCACTGCATAACGTTGTCAACTCTCTGACGATACTGAATGCTGGAAAAACCATGGGCCATATCGAAACCATTATCGCTGAGTGGCAAAATACGCTTGGTTTTCATTTTAATAATAACTTAATTATCAGTTTATATGTGCATCTCAGCTGTATGATTGAGCGTCTGGTAATGCGTAATGAAATTAGCCATTATAAAGATCTTGAGCAATTTACCCGCCAGCATGGTGAATTTATTGCCATGGTGAATCACTCGTTCCAGCGCCTGAAAATACTCTATAACGTGGCGCTACCGGTAGCGGAAATTGGCTATATTCACGATATTTTTGAATTACGTATTGAAGATTTTAGCTGGTAATCCTCAACGCAGCCCCGGAGAATTACGCCGGGGCTGGCAGGCGGTTAGCGAATCAATATTCGACTTTCCACATATAGCGGCGGGTGGTCAGCGGGTGGTTGCGAGCGGTGGCCAGCGCCAGGTTGTAAACATCCAGTACGCAGTTGTGCAGCAGGCCGCAGAAATATTCGCGCACGCTGGCGTGCAGTGCGTCGATTCCCACCTTTTCCACGTCAATAATCTGCAGTTTTCCCTGGTAACGTTCGATAAAGCGGATCGCGCGATCATCCAGCGGGCGGGTGCGGCCGCTGCTTTTTAATAAAATAAACGGCGTTCCCGTTTCGGTAATCTCAAAGGGGCCGTGGAAATACTCGCCGCTGTGGATGCTGGCGGAGTTAATCCACTGCATCTCCAACAGAATACAGATGGATTCCTGATGCGCGGCGCCGAATGAGGGGCCGCTGCCCATCATGTAGATGACCTTTTCGGTCTTCCAGGCTTCGGCAAAATGGCGCGCATCCGCCTGAACCTGCTGCTGAGCGCCGCGTACCACGGATTCAAAACTGGCAAAGGCGCTGACCATCTCATCTTAATGGGCGTATCCCTCAGTTTGCGCAAGCACTTCCAGCGCCAGCCACAGGCTGTATGCCGCTTTTTGCTGCGTCGGATCGACGGTTTCGGGATAGCGCGCCCAGCAGTATTCAATAGTGTAATCGCTGTGTTCGCACAGCGGCGTGCCGGGGGTATATACCAGTCCAATAGTGGCGGCGCCTTTCTGACGCGCGATGCGGGCGGCTTCCACCGTTTCAGCGGTGTTGCCCTGCTGCGAGGCGAGGATCACTACGCTGTTTTTACCTAACGCGTTCGGCGTCGCATGGACAAATTCATTACTGGTAACATAGCCGACGGCCAGCTTTTTAGCTTCACAATCGAGAAAATATTTCCCCGGCCAGAAACCGGTTAATGAACCACCGCAGCCAACAAACCATACGCGCTCAATGTGCTGCTTAGATAAAATATCGCGAATAATAGTATGTGCGTTTTGATGAGCTATAGACATATTGGTCTCCTTGGGATGTAACGGGTCCTCCGCTGAAACGCGGATAACTTTTACTATGCGTCAATTAATTGAGTTGTTTACTTTTCATTTTCTGGTGGAAATGCGGATCCTTCGGTATTGCGGGATCGATGCCCTTCACTGGCGGCAGTCGGGCACAAACCATTTGTAACGGAATAATATATTCAAAGACCGCAAAGTCGGGATCGTTAATAAATGCGAAGGGCATATTTTTGCCGTTATTTTCGACTTGTGGACCAATGCGATAAATATGCTGAGTCCAGCCGCCAAGTATTTCCGCCAGGCGATCCTGACGCTCATCGGGAAACGGATCGAGCATGATCAGGGTAGAGCGCTCGTCGAAGGCGTTATAGATCCCGTGGATGAACTCCTCAAATTCGTAACCGGCAACCGGACAGCGTAGCGTTTCAAGCATCTTTAGCGCACCTTCCTGAACGGTGCCAAACAGCCTTGCCGGACCGGTCAGGCGAATGTCCGCGCTGTCGATAAGCGGTCGGGCATGATTGAGAGCCCACGCCTGCGAGGCCTCAATGAGCGTCGGCAAATGATTAAACGTGATATCCATGCGGACGAGTAGCGCCTTGCGCTCCTCATCGCTCAGGCGCCGCTGGCGACTGGCGACAGCAAGCGTTAGCAGCATCAGATTAAGTATGGTGCAGTGATACCCTTTGGTTTTGGCGCCAGCCCGCTCTTCTCCACAGGGTACTGTTAAGACCAAATCTGCCGCCCGGTCGATAACGGCTGGCGCTTCCCCGGCCATGGAAGCGGTAAGATGCCCGGCTGCCCGGGCGCGTTCCATTGCGGCGAGGGTAGAGAGGCTGCCGCCTCCCTGAGAAATGCCGATGACCAGCGCTTTGTCGCTGAGGGTCAGCGCCGAATCATCCAGCAGAAAAGGCCAGTAGACATCAACGGGTAGCCCGCACCACTGCTGCATAAACGAGCGGGCGGTCAGCGCGCCGTGATAAGAGGTACCGGAGCCGGTCAGGATAATACGCGTGACGCCGCGCTCCGTTAGCGCTTTTGCCGCCTGCCAGAGATCTTCCCGCGTCTGCGTCAGCATAGCGAGCAGACAGGCGGGTGTTTCATTCATATAGTCTTCTACGTGCATAGGTGATATTCCTCTTCTTAAAGCAGGCCTAGCGCGCTGGCCGCCATGCCAAACGCGACGGTTCCTAGCAGGATCCAGTTAATATTGACTCCCTTGCGGATCAACTTGTACATCCCAAGGGTGAAAAGCAGCGGCAGCAGCGAAGGAAGTATTTTGTCAATAAACTCCTGCGCCTTCATGGTGGTCTGCCCGGCGGTAAAGCTGAGCGGGGTGGTGATATCTATCATGCTGGCGGTCATCGCGCCGACGACCATGAGGCCAACAATTGATGCGATATAGGTCACCCGGTCCATAAGGCCGCTTTGGTAAATTCTCATCAGCCAGGTCGTACCCGCCCGGTAGCCGAGCTTCAGGCCATACCAGCGGCACAAAAGATGCGGCAGGTTATAAACTAACAGCGCCAGTATCGGTCCCAGCAGGCTGCCCTGCTGGGCGAAATAGATACCCATCCCGGCGGCGATAACCTTTAATGATCCCCAGAATATGGAGTCGCCGATGCCCGCCAGCGGCCCCATCAGGCTGGTTTTAATCGCGTTTATCGACTCCTCATTAAATTCGGGGTTACGCTGGTTCTCTTCTTCCATGGCAATCGACAGGCCGAAGATAAAGGTCGAGAGATGGGGCGTGGTGTTAAACAGCACCAGATGACGCTGCAGGGCGCGCCCCAGCTCCGTTGGGTCCTGATAGATGCGCTTCAGGGCTGGCGACATTGCGAAGGCATAGCCCATATGCTGCTGGCGCTCGTAGTTCCAGGAGCCCTGTAGCGTAAAGGAGCGCCAGAACACGCTGCGTAAATCGCGGGCGGTGATGCGGCTTGCATCATCGCTTTGCGGCTGGGTAGCGCCAGTCACAGTTTGCGTCATTTCGCTCATGATTAGCTCTCCTGCTGCTTAAGATTAAGGAACTGGCTGATGATAAATGCCAACACCACAGCGAACAGCGCGATGGCGATGATATCCAGTTTGGTATATGCCGCTATCAGAAATCCCAGACCGAGGTACGGCATCAGTTTGCTGCTGAGCATCATGCTGATCAGCAGGGCGAAGCCGAGCGCTGGCAGGATCTTACTGGCGACGATCAATCCATTGGTTATCACCGGTGGAATGGCCTCCAGGAACCAGCTTACCGCCGAAGAACCAAGCAGAATGGCAAAAAATACCGGTAGAAATCCGTTTAAAAAATAGAGTAGCGTCGGACCGGCGAGGTGCATCAGGCCGACCATTCGGGTATTACCCTGTGCCGCATAGCGGTCCGCCAGATGACCAAAGCGGGCGTTCACCACGCGCACCAGGATTCCCAGCGTCTGCGCCAGCATTGAGACAGGGATGGCGATGGTGAGCGCAGCCTCTGGACCACGACCGGACATGATCGAAAACGCGGTGGCCAATACGGAGCCGGTCACGATATCTGGCGGGTGCGCGGCGCCGATGGCGACGTTGCCGAGGAAAATAAGCTCCAGCGTAGCGCCAATCAGAATCCCCTCATGTAAATTACCGCAGACCAGACCGGTGAGGGCGCACATCACCAGCGGTCGATCGATCATTGATACCCCAAGCAGGCGGCCATCAAGTATCCCCAGGGCAGCGATCAGTCCGAGTAACGTTGCGGTGAGCAACATAGTGACCTCCGAAGTTAAAGTTGGTCGTTAAGGAGTTCAGCCGAGTGGGCGGGTACCTGACGCATCTCCAGCCGAATACCTTTTTCTTTTAGCACTCTGCTATGGGCGATTTCCTCTTCGGTCAGATAGATGGCCTTGCCGAATTGTCTTGCCCCTTCCTTCTGTGGCAGACCGCCGTAATTAATTGCGCTAATTCCTGGGACTTTTTCCACTAGCGCGAGGGTTTCCGCAGTATTGCCCAGGACCACCATGACTTTTTTATGATCCAACTTGCCGCTGTTAAGCTTTTCCGCCGCCTGTTCAACGGTGGCGATGTCCAGCGTGACGCCCGCTGGCTTTGCCAGGTTAAGCGACATCGTAATGAAGGCATCCGCCGCGGCTTTGGCGTTGGCGACGATGATATGGTCGATATCCAGCGCTCGGGTCCAGGCAAAAACCACCTGGCCGTGCAGCAGCCGATAATCAATGCGCACGAGTTTAATCATGAGATTCTCCCTGTGGGTCAGAGGATGGTTGTGTTATTAGAGGATTGATGAAAACAATGGATTCACGCGCCGCGCTGGTGGCGTAGATAATCGCGGCCTCGGTAGTGGCTTCTTCGCACAGCAGAAACTCCAGCAGCAGAGTCAGATTGATGCCGGCGACCACGAAAACGTTGCGATGTCGCATCAAGACGCTCACGGCGCTATTGTTGATACTGCCGCCAAGCAGGTCGGTGAAGATCACCACTTCATCACCATTCGCCTGGACGATGAGATGCTCCAGGGTTTGCTCCAGCTGTTCGGTGGTCACGATATCTTCGTCATAGGCGCAGACCGGGATAACGCCGTGTTCGTCGCCAATCAGCAGCGACAAACTGTTCACCAGTCCGCGAGCAAAATGGCCGTGGCTGGCCACATAGATATGTTTCACCCGGTTTCTCCTTCATCCAGATAGCGGTATCTGTTAAGAGCAAAGGGCGTGCCAGAAATAAAAAATATTATTTATCAATTAATTAAATCGTCTGGTTCACACTAAAGTCGTTATTCCTGGCACAAGCGGGCTTATGAGCGCCAGAAACTTGGCACAAACGGCAGAAAAAGAGGGGGGAAAGAGTGGATGAAAAAAGTCCCGGGCGAGACGCTGCTGCGCCATGGCCCGGGCGTTCCCGGCAGAAGGGAATTAAATCTCGGTAATGGTCGTCGACTGCGGCAGACGCGACTTCGGCAGGGTAGCGTTGAAATCTTCTACGCTATGGTGGCCGACCGGGACTACCACCAGGCTGGTGTAGCCCTGGGCTTTCAGGTCAAATTCCTCATCGAGGATCGCAAAATCGACCCCTTCAATCGGCACGGCGTCGAGACCCATCGCCGCTACGCCCAGCAGGAAATTGCCGACGTTGAGATACACCTGTTTCGCCATCCACTGATCGTCATCTTTCAGCTCTTTGCGGTGCATATCGGCAAAGAAGGTGCGACCCTTGTGGTTAGCGGCTTTTGCGTCCGGGGTGGCGAAACGGCCATCGGCCTCTTCCTGATCCACCACGCGCTGCAGCCAGGCGTCGTCCATCGCGGTTTTCGCGCAGAACACCACCACGTGCGAGGCGTCGAGAATTTTACGTTCGTTGAACACGTAGGTGCCGCTGGCGGCTTTCGCCACGCGAGCTTTCCCTTCATCGGTGCTGGCGACAATAAAGTGCCACGGCTGGGAGTTGGTGCTAGACGGGCTGTACTGCAGCAGCGTTTTCAGCTGTTCCGCTTCCCCGGCAGTCAGCTTTTTCGTGGCGTCAAAGGCCTTGGTGGAATAGCGCTTCAAAGCGACCGATACGATATCCATAACTCTTCCTCACAGTTTACAGCACCTTACCGGTGCGTTCAGGAGAGGAAGAGTACAGCGAAGATCGCAAAATGATAAGGGTGAAAAATGCGATAACACTTATCGCATTTGGCTGAAAATCAGCGCGGACGCAGGCGCTGCTGCGCCTTTTTACTCAGCTTGTTCACCACCTGATGCCACGAATCGTCAATCAGCTCGGCCAGCAGATCCTCGCTGATATCCTCTCCTGGCACCACCGTGATCCAGTGTTTCTTGTTCATATGGTAGCCGGGTTCGATACTGCGATAAATTTGCTGATTCAGCAGCGACTTCTGCGGCTCGGCCTTGAGATTAACCAGCGCCCGCCCGCGAATAGTCATGGTGATCATAAAGATGCGGCCGTCGACCTTAAACACGTCGTACTCTGGCCCAAAGGGCCAGCAGTGTTCGGTAAACGGGTAGCTCAGGGCGATACGGTGAGCGCAGGGATGCAGTGTTTCCGGCGTCATTAGGCGTCCGCCTCATGCAGGGCGTGCCACATGGCTTCAAAGCCGAGGGCGATAATCTCCCGGGCGCGCTGCGGATCGTGGCTGGCGAATTCGATGGTGGTTTCCGCCAGCGACAGAAACAGGGCGTCGCCAAAGGCGCGGTACGCCTCGCTGAGGAATATCTCTTTCACCGACAGCTGGCACATTTCGTTGAGCTCCGGAAAGCTCTCTTTTACCTGGCGGCGGGTTTCGTCGGTGATGCGCTCGCTGAGCGCCATCCGGCGGATCGCTTTGTGCTCCATCGGGTTGCGCACGCCCCAGTCGATATAGCTGTTCCAGATATTGCGCGCGTTCTCTTTCGGGCGCTTCTCGTCCGGATCCAGCCCGGCGATCATTGTGCGCACCAGGCGCAGCTTAATCGCGAGGTACAGCTCGTTGAGCAACTCATCCTTGGTGGCGAAATAGCGAAACAGCGTTCCCTCGGCCACACCGGCGCTGCGGGCGATGGCCGACGTCGAGGCGGCTATGCCGGACTGGGCGAAAGCCGCGGTGGCAGCTTCCAGTAACGCTTGCTTTTTATCTTCACTCTTTGGACGAGCCACTACTTTTTTCCTCACGCAGGTTTAAACAAACCGCCGATCTTGGCACGTCTGACCAGGTCGCTGCAACGGCGGAACGCAAAAATTGAAAATCGTCTTGACGACTTTCATCGCTTTCCTAATAATGAGTGCGTACTCACTCATAATCAAGTTATATCATAAAGCCTCCGGGATGGGGGCTTTTGTCTGGTCAGGATATGAACCGTGTCACTTTCAGCGTGGTCGCCATCATGTTACTCGCAGCAGCAACGACATTGCCGTTTGTTCTTAATGCCGGTTTTGGTAAGGCGCCGCAGGGGGCACAGCTTAGCCAGGTGGAAGCGTCTCCCCACTACCGGGATGGCCAGTTCCATAACCAATTGCCCACGCCAGGGTTCACCGGGCAGAAAAATATGCTGGCGGCGTGGTGGGATTTCCTGATGACCAAACGGGAAAACGCCCGTCCCGCGCAACCGCTGCCGCTGGTGAAGACCGATCTGGCGACGCTGCCCCTCGGGCAGGACGTGATGGTCTGGCTCGGCCACTCCTCCTGGTACCTGCAGCTGGCGGGAAAACGCATCCTGATCGACCCGGTGTTCAGCGATTACGCGGCGCCGTTCTCTTTTATCAATAAAGCCTTCCCCGGCGACTATCCGTGGCGGGCGGAAGGGATGCCGGAGATCGATCTGCTGATCATCTCCCACGATCACTACGACCATCTGGATTACGCCACCATTCGCGCCTTACTGCCGAAAATTAAGCGGGTCATTACGCCGCTGGGGGTCGGATCGCATCTGCGCTACTGGGGAATGGACGGGGCGCTGATTACCGAAGCGGACTGGCAGCAGGCGGTACCGGCCAGCGACGAGCTCACCGTCCACGTGCTGCCGGCGCGGCACTTTTCCGGCCGTGGGCTGAAGCGTAACCAGACGCTGTGGGCCAGTTTTCTGTTCGTTACCCCGCAGCAAAAGATTTATTACAGCGGCGACAGCGGGTATGGGCCGCACTTTAAAGCGATAGGCGATGAGTTCGGTCCGGTCGATCTGGCGATCATGGAGAACGGGCAGTATGACCAGGACTGGAAATATATCCACATGATGCCGGATGAAACGGCTCAGGCTGCCGACGATCTGCGCGCTCGCGCGGTGCTGCCTGGGCATGCAGGACGATTCGTTTTGGCGAAACACAGCTGGGATGAACCGTATCAACGGCTGGCGGCTGCCAGCGAAGGAAGGGCCTGGCGTCTGCTGACGCCTGTGCAGGGCGAGCCGGTGTGGGTCGCCGATAAGACGCAATCATTTAACGCCTGGTGGCGCTAAGCGCCAGTGCAGTATCAGAGGAGAGAGCATATGACGATTTCCGCTCAGGTGATTGATACTATCGTCGAGTGGATTGATGATAACCTGCATCAACCGCTGCGTATTGATGATATCGCTCGCCATGCCGGGTATTCGAAATGGCATCTGCAACGGCTGTTTTTACAGTACAAAGGGGAGAGCCTGGGGCGCTATATTCGCGAAAGGAAGCTGCTGCTGGCCGCCCGCGATCTGCGCGACACCGATCAGCGGGTCTACGATATCTGCCTCAAGTATGGCTTCGATTCGCAACAGACCTTTACCCGCGTCTTCACCCGGACCTTCAATCAGCCGCCGGGCGCCTACCGCAAAGAGAACCACAGTCGCGCCCACTGAGGCGCGCCTCTCCTGGTTTACCGCTCGAGGGAAAACCAGCGACGCCACACCCAGCGCAGCACCAGATACTCAATGGCGCCCAGCGCTAAGAACCACAGACAAAACAGCACCGTATAGAGCTGGTTGAGATCCATCATATGGAATGTCTCAACCAGCTTTTGCGCCAGCGTCAGGCCCAGCGAAGGCGCGGGCAACAGCAGACAGGAGAGCAGGGCCAGCAGTAAGATCCCGGCGGCGGAGAGCAGCGTTTCCAGTGGATGTTTCATGTCATGTTAATCATCAGTTAAAAAACATATTGTCCGGTAAAATAATGCTTAACGCAATATGCTTTGTTTTTTTACTCGCTATAACACGACTATTTTAAATATTATCGCCTGCCTTTCGCTCTCATGTTAATTAATCTGAAATAATTTGTAATTAAGTTAATTGCAGCCGGGTGTAAATTAACGTCATTATTATGCCAGCGCTTTTACAAAACTGTAAGTGCTATATCCCACCAGCGTAGCAATGATAATGGCTAACGCGATGTACAGCGCCAGTCGGCGCCCGCGGTAGATTCCAAACATATTTTACCTCGTTTAGTATTGGTTTATTAATATTCTGTAATAGTTGGTTTGTGGAATTAACTTATCACAAAATTTTTATTTTGCGAAAAATTTAGACTTGTATTGGTTCACATTTTTATCGGCATTTTTGCCCTCTTTTACTTCATTGGCCAGGAATGATTTCAGGCTTTCCGACTCACGGAATTTATAAGGAAAATGTAAATTGACCAAGATGAATAACCCAAAGTTTACGACGCCCTCGGGCGACACCGCGCCACGGCAGGTCTGGCAGCAGACCGTTGACGCAGTGCTGGCGCAGACCAAAAGCCAGGCCGCTGGGTTAAGTTCCGCAGACGCCGCCGAGCGCCTGAATACCTGTGGGCCGAACGCGCTGCCGGAAAAGAAAGGCAAACCGGGCTGGCTGCGCTTTCTCGCCCACTTTAACGACGTACTGATTTACGTGCTGCTGGCCGCCGCGGCGCTGACCGCCATCATGGGGCACTGGGTCGATACCCTTGTGATCCTCGGCGTGACGGTGATTAACGCCCTGATCGGCCATATCCAGGAGAGCAACGCCGAAAAATCGCTGCAGGGGATCCGCAACATGCTCTCCAGCGATGCCCGCGTCCAGCGTAACGGCAAGCATGAGACTATCCCGACGCGCGACCTGGTTCCGGGGGATATCGTTATCCTGCGCGCCGGCGACCGCGTGCCGGCGGATATGCGCCTGATTGAAACCCACAACCTGCGGGTGGAAGAGGCGATCCTCACCGGCGAGTCGACGGTGGTGGATAAAATCACCGACGCGCTGGAGGGCGATCTGCCGCTGGGCGACCGGGTGAACATGGTCTTTTCCGGGACCACCGTCAGCGCCGGCGGCGGCGTCGGCGTGGTGACCGCCACCGGCGCGCAGACCGAACTCGGCCATATCAACCAGATGATGGCGGGTATTGAGAAGCACCGTACCCCGCTGCTGGTGCAGATGGATAAGCTCGGCAAAGCGATTTTCGCCATTATTCTCGCCATGATGGTGGCGCTGTTTATCTTCAGCCTCGCGCTGCGGGATATCCCGATGGGCGAGCTGCTGCTGTCGCTGATTAGCCTGGCGGTAGCCGCGGTACCGGAAGGACTGCCGGCGATCATCTCGATTATTCTGTCGCTCGGCGTGCAGACGATGGCGCGCAAGCGGGCGATTATTCGTAAGCTGCCGACCGTGGAAACCCTCGGCGCCATGACCGTGGTCTGCTCGGATAAAACCGGCACCCTGACGATGAACGAAATGACCGTCAAAGCGATCATCACCGCCGACTGCTGCTATCGGGTGGAAGGCGACAGCTACGAGCCGCAGGGGCGGATCTTCCTCGAGGGGAGCGATGAGCCCGTGCAGGTTCAGCCCGGCACCGTGCTGGAGACCTGGCTGCGCACCATCGACCTGTGTAACGACAGCCAGCTTACCCAGGATGAGCGCGGTCTGTGGGGGATCACCGGCGGGCCGACCGAAGGGGCGCTTAAAGTGCTGGCGGCGAAAGCGCAGCTCCCGGCGGTGGAGGCCCGTCTGGTGGCCAAGATCCCCTTTGACTCGCAGTACAAATATATGTCGACCCTGCAGCACATCGATGGCAATGCCCGGGTGCTGATCACCGGTGCGCCGGACGTTATCTTCGCCATGTGCCGCGAGCAGATGAGCCGCCACGGCGCGGTGCCGTTCGAGGCGCAGTACTGGGAAGAGGAGATGGCGCGCTTCGCCCGTCAGGGACTGCGGATGGTGGCGGCGGCCTGTAAGCCGGCCAGCCTTGATGCCACCACCCTCAACCATGAGGACCTGCAGGAGGGACTGATTTTCCTCGGCATCGCCGGGATGATGGATCCCCCGCGTCCGGAAGCCATTGACGCCATCCACGCCTGCCAGACCGCCGGCATCCGCGTGAAAATGATCACCGGCGACCACCCGCAGACGGCGATGAGCATCGGCCAGATGCTGGGGATCACCAATAGCAGCCAGGCCATGACCGGCTACCAGCTGGAGCACATGGACGATGCGGCGCTGGCGAAGGCGGCGGTGGAGTACGACATCTTTGCCCGTACCAGCCCGGAGCATAAGCTGCGCCTGGTTAAAGCCCTGCAGGATAACGGCGAAGTGGTCGGCATGACCGGCGACGGCGTTAACGACGCGCCGGCGCTGCGCCAGGCCGACGTGGGTATCGCCATGGGTATCAAAGGCACCGAAGTCACCAAAGAGGCGGCCGACATGGTGTTGACCGATGATAACTTCGCGACCATCGCCAGCTCGGTAAAAGAGGGCCGTCGGGTCTATGACAACCTGAAGAAGACCATCCTCTTCATCATGCCGACCAACCTGGCGCAGGGGTTGCTGATCATCATCGCCCTGCTGGCGGGGAACATTATTCCGCTGACCCCGGTGCTGATCCTGTGGATGAACATGGCGACGTCGGCGACGCTCTCCTTCGGCCTGGCCTTTGAGGCCGCAGAGCGCAACGTGATGAACCGTCCGCCGCGTAAAACCGGCCAGCATGTGATGGATGGTTTCGCCGTGTGGCGAGTGGCTTTCGTCGGGTCGATGATCGCGATTGCCGCCTTTATCCTTGAGGCCTGGCTGGCGCCGCGCGGCCACAGTCCGGAGTTTATCCGCATCGTGCTGCTGCAGATGCTGGTGACGGCGCAGTGGGTCTACATGATCAACTGCCGCAGCAGCGACAGCTTCTCCCTGAGCATGGGTCTGCTGCGCAACAAAGGCATCTGGCTGGTGACCGGCGTCCTGCTGCTGATGCAGCTGGTCATTATCTATGTCCCGCTGATGCAGAGCATGTTTGGTACGGAAGCGCTGCCGCTGCGCTACTGGTTTGTCACTCTGGTCATCGGCGTCGCCATGTTCCTGGTGGTGGAAGTCGAGAAGCGTCTGACGCGCCGCTTCCGCAAAACGGCCTGAACAATCTCGCGCGCCTCGCTGCAGGCGCGCGTTACTGTCGCAAGGATCCTCTATGATTAAAACCTTCCGCTTTGCTCTGCTGGCCTGCGGTCTGGTCGGCGGTGCCCTGACGGCGACCGCCGCGCCGGCGGTGCCGGTCCGCGTCGCCACGGTTGAACTGGCTCCTCATGCTGAAGAACGCGCTATCCCCGGGCGGGTCGAGGCGATCCGCGCCGTCGACATTCGCGCGCGCACCGAAGGGGTGATTGTTCAGCGCCACTTCCAGGACGGGCAGTATGTTACCGAAGGCGACCTGCTGTTTACCCTCGACGACGCGCAGCCCCGCGCGGCGCTGGCTCTGGCGCAGGCCGAGCTGAAAAGCGCCGAAGCCTCATTACGTCAGTCGCAGCAGTTGCTCACTCGCTACGAGCGGCTTATCAACAATCACTCCATCAGCCGCAACGACGTCGATACGGCCCGGATGCAGCGCGACGTCGCCGCCGCTGCCGTACAGCAGGCCAAAGCCCGCGTCGAGGCCCAGCAGATTGTGCTCAGCTACACTCAGATTGCGGCGCCGGTGACCGGTCGCGTGGGCCATAGCGCCTTTCACGTCGGGACGCTGGTCAATTCGTCCAGCGGCGTGCTGGTGGACATTGTGCAGTTGGATCCGGTGCGGGTCTCGTTCGCCCTCGACGAAGCCGCGTTTTTCAGCAAAACCGGCCAGCACGCCGATATCCACGCTCTGAAGCAGGCGTGGCTGGCGCAGATTGAGGTTGATGGTAAACGGCGCGACGGGGTGTTGACCTCTATCGATAACCGGATCGACGCCCGCACCGGCAGCGTAGCGGTGCGGGCCGAGTTCGCCAATCCGCAGCACCGTCTGCTGCCGGGCGGCAGCGTGACGATCCTGTTCCGTCCGCAGGAACTGCCGTCGCGAGTGATGGTCCCGGCCGCCGCCGTGCAGCAGGATCCGCAGGGCTTTTTCAGCTGGGTGCTGAAGCCGGACCACACCGCCGGGCAGCGTCGTCTGACCCTCGCGGGGCAGCAGGGGCAGCAGTTTGCGGTCGAGAAAGGGCTGCAGGCGGGCGAGCAGGTGATCACCGACGGCGCGCAGCGGTTGCGCGAAGGCGCCGCGGTGCAGGTGCTGAACTAGCTAAGGAGAAGGGATGCTGACCTTTTTTATCCGTCGTCCGCGATTTGCCATGGTGATCGCGCTGCTGCTGACCTTTGTCGGCGCGGCGTCGCTGAAGCTGATCCCGGTGGAGCAGTACCCGGCGATCACCCCCCCGGTGGTGAACGTCAGCGCCAGCTGGCCGGGCGCCAGCGCGTCAGACGTGGCGGAAGCCATCGCCGCCCCGCTGGAGACCCAGCTCAACGGCGTCGATCATATGCTGTATATGGAGTCCACCAGCTCGGATGAGGGGACGTACCGCCTGAGCATAACCTTCGCGGCGGGCACCGATGCCGACCTGGCGGCGATCGACGTGCAAAACCGGGTGGCGCAGGCGCTGGCGCAGCTCCCGGCGGAGGTGCAGCAGAATGGCGTCCAGGTGCGCAAGCGCGCCAGCAATCTGCTTATGGGGGTAAGCCTCTACTCGCCGCTGGGCACACTGACGCCGCTGTTTGTCAGCAACTACGCCAGCACCCAGGTGCGCGAGGCGCTGGCCCGCCTGCCCGGCGTCGGCGAGGTGCAGATGTTTGGCGCCCGGGATTACAGCATGCGTATCTGGCTGCGCCCGGACCGCATGAACGCGCTCAACATCACCACGGATGATGTCGCCCAGGCGCTGCGCGAGCAAAATGTGCAGGGCGCGGCGGGGCAGGTGGGCACCCCGCCGGTATTTAACGGCCAGCAGCAGACGCTGACCATCAACGGGCTGGGGCGTCTGAACGAGGCGGCCAGCTTTGGCGAGATTATTATCCGCCGCGGCGCGCAGGGGCAGCTGGTGCGCCTCGCCGACGTAGCGACCATTGAGCTGGGCGCCCGCAGCTACAGCTCCGGCGCCCAGCTGAACGGTAAAGCGTCGGCCTATCTGGGGATCTATCCGACGCCCACCGCCAACGCCCTGCAGGTCGCCAGCGCAGTGCGTGCGGAGCTTAACCGCCTGCACACTCGCTTTCCGGCGGATCTCACCTGGGAGGTGAAGTTCGATACCACCCGCTTTGTGGCGGCGACGATCAAAGAGATCGGCGTCTCGCTGGCGCTGACCCTGCTGGCGGTGGTCGTGGTGGTGTCGCTATTTTTGCAGAGCTGGCGGGCGACGCTGATCGTAGTGCTGGCGATCCCGGTGTCACTGATCGGCACCTTTGCGGTGCTCTATCTGCTGGGCTACAGCGCCAACACCCTCAGCCTGTTCGCGATCATTCTCGCCCTGACGATGGTGGTGGATGACGCCATTGTGGTGGTGGAGAATGTGGAAACCAAAATGGCGGAAGGGCTGGATCGCCTGCAGGCCACCACCCAGGCGCTGCGGCAGATCGCCGGGCCGGTAATCGCCACGACCCTGGTGCTGCTGGCGGTGTTTGTGCCGGTGGCGCTGCTCCCGGGGATCGTCGGCGAGCTGTACCGGCAGTTTGCCGTGACGCTCTCCACCGCGGTGGCCCTGTCGAGCCTGGTGGCGCTAACCCTGACGCCGGCCCTCTGCGCGCTGCTGCTGCGCCCGCGTCCTGCCCGGCCGGCGGCGGTGTGGCGGGCGTTTAACCGTCTTCTCGACGGCACCCGCGACGGCTATGGCCGGCTGGTAGGCAGGATGAACCGCCGTCCCTGGCTGGCGCTGGCGGCGACGGTGGCGGCAGGCGCGCTGGTGGCGTTCAGCTTCACCTCGATGCCGAAAGGCTTCCTGCCGCAGGAAGATCAGGGTTACCTGTTTGCCAGCGTGCAGCTGCCGGAGGCGGCGTCGCTGGAGCGTACCGAAGCGGTGATGGCCCAGGCGCGCAAGCTGCTGATGGCTAACCCGGCGGTGGAGGATGTGATTCAGGTGTCCGGGTTCAACATTCTCAACGGCACCAGCGCCTCTAACGGCGGGTTTATCTCGGTAATGCTCAAGGACTGGCATCAGCGGCCGCCGCTGGATGCGGTGATGGCGGATATTCAGCGCCAGCTGCTGTCGCTACCGGAGGCGACGATCATGACCTTCGCACCGCCGACCCTGCCGGGCCTGGGCAATGCCTCGGGGTTTGATCTGCGCATCCTGGCGCAGGCCGGTCAGTCGTCGGCGGAGCTGGAGCAGGTGACGCGGGAGATCCTCCAACTGGCGAACCAGCATTCGCAGCTGAGCCGGGTGTTTACCACCTGGAGCAGCAACGTGCCGCAGCTGACCCTGACGGTTGACCGCGACCGGGCGGCGCTGCTGGATGTGCCGGTGGCGCAGATCTTCAGCAGCCTGCAGACGGCGTTCGGCGGCACGCGCGCCGGCGATTTCAGCCGTAACAATCGTGTCTATCATGTGGTGATGCAAAATGAGATGCAGTGGCGCGAGCGGGCTGAGCAGATTAGCGAGCTGTACGTCCGCAGCCGCGACGGCGAGCGGGTGCGGCTGAGCAATCTGGTCACCATTACGCCGACGGTGGGGGCGCCGTTTATTCAGCAGTACAATCAGTTCCCGTCCGTGTCGGTGAGCGGTTCAGCGGCCGAGGGGGTCAGCAGCCGCACGGCGATGGCGGCCATGGAGCAGATTTTGCAGGCCCATCTACCGCCGGGATATGACTATGCCTGGAGCGGGATCTCCTGGCAGGAGCAGCAGACCGGTAATCAGGCGGTGTGGATCGTGCTGGCGGCGGTGGCGATGGCGTGGCTGTTCCTGGTGGCGCAGTATGAGAGCTGGACGCTGCCGGCGAGCGTCATGCTCTCGGTGCTGTTCGCCATCGGCGGAGCGCTGCTCTGGCTGTGGACCGCGGGCTATGCCAACGATGTGTATGTTCAGATAGGGCTGGTGCTGCTGATCGCCCTGGCGGCGAAGAATGCGATTCTGATCGTTGAGTTCGCCCGCAGCCGGCGCGAGGAGGGGCTGTCGATAGTCGACGCTGCGCGCGAGGGGGCTACCCGCCGCTTCCGCGCGGTAATGATGACCGCGGTGTCGTTTATTATCGGCATCATGCCGATGATGCTCGCCACCGGCGCCGGGGCGCAGAGCCGGCGGATCATCGGCACCACGGTATTCAGCGGGATGCTGGTGGCGACGATGGTTGGCATCCTGTTTATCCCGTCGCTGTATGTACTGTTTCAACGTATGCGCGAGTGGGCGCATCGGCGGGGGTAAGCGCGGCGCTACCGGTCGGTAACGGGGATACTCCAGGCTGCAACGACTACCGGGCGGTCCCCTCTCCC